>CAZZVY010000032.1:0-19284 GCA_964657585.1 uncultured Mucilaginibacter sp.
GTATTTATAAAGATAAACCATTACAAATTATTGAATGATAGCCCAAAGTGTACAAGCCCGGCGCCAGCTGCCACATTATTGGCAGGTTACCACAGGGTAATTACTTTTTAATTATTCGGAACATGCCATTGGTAGTAGCCGCATAAAGGCTGCCTTTAGAGTCCTGGGCCAGCTGCACAATTTCGGGGCCGGGCACCGCGGAGTTATTGTTGTGGTAATTTTCCCAGCCGTTCTTCAGGTCAAACCGTACCAGGCCTGCCTGGTGGGTACCTATCCAAAGCACGTGTTCAAATTTATCATACAGTATGCTGTTGATGTGGTTAACCGGCAACCCGGAGTTTTTATCGTTATAATGTGCCCATTTACCATCGGGGGCCATTACGGCCAGGCCTTCCTCGTCGTTATCGCCGGGTTTTTTGTTGCAGGCCAGCAGCGAGAAATAAAGGTTGCCCTGCTCATCTTCGGCCACATTGGTAATGGCGGCATTATATAGCGGGGTATTAGGTTTATTGAAAACGGTAACCTTCTGCCTCTTATCAATCATAATGCTGCCTTTGGCAGTACCTATCCATAAGCGGCTTTTACTATCGTAATAAGCATAATACACATTGTTTGATGGTAACTGCCATACGGCCTGGTTATCAATTAACCGCATTTTACCGGCACGGAATATCAGCAGCCCCTTGCTGTTAGGGAACATCATTTCGCCGCTGGCAGTGCCCACTATGCGGTACGGTTTTGATATATTAAGATGTGCCGAGTCAAACATCTGCCAGCCTGCATCATTATTCTCATATACCGTATTGTTGGCATACATCCATTTGTTGCTGTCTTTATCCAGCCCCATAGCCTGTATGGCCGCGGTTGCCGTAAACGGCGAATTGCCCTCGTTAACCGGGTTGAACATCTTACCGTCAAACCGGGTTAGGCCGGCAGCAGTGGCATACCACAGTACGTCGTTCTTATCAACCACACAGGTTTGGCCTACATTATCGGGCAGGGGCGAGTTATACCTTGTCCAGATGGTAAAGTTGTAACTGCTCAGCGAGGGGTTGGCATATTTGTACTGTTTATTATAAACAATGGCGTTATCAGGCGGGGCTAACTGGGTAAGGTCCATGCGCTGCATACGGCCGGATATACGCCCGTAATTTATGCTGAACACCACATTGCATGATGCGTTTACCGGTATTCCGTTCTCGCGGGCAGGTTTCCATAAGCAGGTGTTAAGGCTTATCATTAACTCGTTGGTCAGCGGGCTATGGGTAACATCGGTATGGCTAAGCACGCAGCTGTTGCCCTGCGGTGTAACCAGCACCTGGAAGGTAATACTGCCCGAGCCGTTACGGAAGTTATACCGGCGGTTAATATTCTCTGATATGGTAGCAAGGGTAAAAGAATCGCACGTGGCCTTTGGGGTGCCGCAATCCATACAAAATTTAACAGTATCGCAGATGATCTGCCTTTCCGGGAAAAGGTTTTGTGCAAAAACGCTTGCAGGTATAATAATATAATACAGGAAAAAAAGCAACAAACTCCGAATATTCATAGGGGTATATTTAGCGCTGATATGGCATTCTGTTTAGTTAAAAGGGTTCCCCATAAACACAATAATACAATAAGCAAGCAGGCGGTGAAATTATTTAATAAATGCAGCATTTAAAACATTGAAATGTTAAAGTTACAAGGCCAAATGTTAAATTATACTTTAAGCGCCGCTTCATGCCTGATCAATAAAAAATTTATTCAACCCATTTGTCCGGATGAAGGGCCGGTATGGGGCTTTCTCTTCTTCCTGAAAAAATCCTTTACCAGTTCTGAACATTCATTTTCCCGGATACCGCCGGTAATAACGGTTTTAGGATGTGTTATCTTTTGATTGAGCCGCCCAAAGCCCAGGCGTAAATCATACGCCCCGAAAACTATTTTACCCACCTGAAACCAATAACTGGCACCGGCGCACATTACACAGGGTTCCATAGTAACGTAAAGGGTGCAATCTTTAAGATACTTGCCGCCAATGTAGTTAGCCGCCGCTGTAAGCGCCTGCATTTCTGCATGGGCAGATACGTCGGTGAGCCGCTCGGTAAGGTTATGCCCCCGGCCGATGATCTTACCCTGGCAAACCACAATAGCGCCTATGGGTATCTCATCCTCAGCTAAGGCCTGCCGGGCTTCGCGCAGCGCCTCGGCCATAAAAAAATCATCAGGCGATACCGCGTCGTCACCCTCAAAGTTGATATATCTCATCCCTTTTCGCTGTTAAAAGTTTTGGCCAGATGTTTTTCTGTTTTTACCATTGTTATAATAGCCGAAGCCATACCTGCCGCAATACAAGGCATTACAGTAATTATAGCTCTTATTTTTTTATCCATTGGCACAACATTAGTAATGGCGCTGATTATAATGCCGGTAATAACGAGTACCACTCCGGCTTTCATCATCAAAATAGCAGAATACCTATTGGCCTCGTCCCATGTTTCCTGATTTTTCATGGCAGAAGTTGTACGGTAACCATACAGGTTATTGATCTTTTTAGGCGGCCAGGTTTTTTGTATCCAGCCAATAAACAGGGTTATTGCACCTATCAACTGCGGACCAATGATCCATAATACCATGCCATGAGGTCCAGTCATACCAGTTTATGCCCGTCAGGAACCTTTTTATCAACCGTAGATAACACAATATCACCATTTTCATCAGCAAAACCTGTTACAAGAAACTCCGACATAAAGTTAGCGATCTGTTTTTTAGGTAAATTAATTACACCGATAACTTGCCGGCCTGTTAATTGTGCTTTACTATAGTGTTTGGTAATTTGTGCGCTTGACCAGCGGATACCGAAGTCGCCAAAATCAACCTTAAGTTTATATGCTGGCTTACGCGCTTCCGGAAAATCAAATACTTCTAACACGGTGCCAACCCGCAGTTCTACTTTTTCAAAATCATGCCAGGATATAGCGTGCATGGTAGTTGTTATTATTAATGCATAATCTTTTAATCAAATCCGGATTGCGTTGCTACCCATCACGTATCTTTAACCTCAATTTACAGCAGTTAGCAGTAAATTCTCAGGTTTATTATTAATTAACTGCTAACAAAGATATAAACAAACCAAAATATAATGCTTGATTTAAAGAACGGTCATTTCATCAGGTAAGCTTGGTTAAATAACTGCCAGTACAGATATGCCGTTACCAAAATTAAAACCTGCCAGCTTTAAAAAGCCGCTGCTTCTGTTAACACCAGTACCTGTTATACTGATACTTTTCTGGTTTAGCATTCCACAATCATTATTTAAAAAACCTACCAGCTTTGTTATTGATGATGATAAAGGGCAGCTTTTAGGCGCCGCCATTGCCGCTGACGGGCAATGGCGTTTCCCTTATGATACTGTGGTGCCTGAAAAATTTAAGCGATGCATTATTGCGTTTGAGGATAAGCGTTTTGAGCACCACTGGGGTGTGGATGTGCTGGCGTTTGGCCGTGCTATCAGCCAAAACCTTAAAGCCCGACGTGTAACCAGCGGGGGGAGCACTATCACCATGCAGGTCATCCGTTTGGCCAGTCATCATAAACGTACTTTTATTAATAAAATACTGGAAATGGTTATGGCCCTGCGGCTGGAACTGACCTACAGCAAAAAGGAAATAATGGCTTTATATGCCAGCAATGCGCCTTTTGGCAGCAACGTGGTAGGTATTGATGCGGCATCATGGCGGTACTTTGGCCGCAGCCCGGATAAATTATCCTGGGGAGAAATGGCGGCTATGGCCGTGCTGCCCAATTCGCCAACGCTGGTGCATCCGGGTAAAAACCGGCTTATTTTATTAAGAAAGCGCAATTTATTGTTAGATAAGTTGTATCAGCAAGGCGTTATTGATAAAAGCACTGCGGCGTTAGCTAAGCTGGAAACCGTTCCCCATAAACCTGTTGCGCTGCCGCAGCAGGCACCGCACTTACTGGAACGCTTTAAGAACGATTACCAAAGCGGTAACCGGCAGGGCAACACCCGCATTACCACCACTATTAAAGCCGAATTACAGCAGCAGGTAAATGATATTATTGAAAGGCACCACAGCATTTTGATCAACAACCATATTAACAACATGGCTGCCATAGTACTTGATGTGCAAACCGGGGCTACGCTGGCTTACGCAGGCAACATTAACCACCCTGAAGATACTTTGATGGAAAGCAATGTAGATGTGATTGCCGCGCCGCGCAGTCCGGGCAGTACGTTAAAACCTTTGTTATATGCCGCCATGCTGCATGAGGGTTACCTTTTGCCTAATACTTTACTGCCTGACATCCCTACGCAGATTGCCGGTTACCACCCCGAAAATTTCGATCTGGGTTATGATGGAGCCGTACCTGCATCAATGGCCTTGGCCCGTTCATTAAACGTGCCGGCTGTAAAAATGCTGCAAAAATATAAGTATCAGCGCTTTTATGACTTTTTAAAAAAGGTGGGCATTACCACTTATACAAAGCCTGCTGATTTTTATGGTTTGTCGCTAATATTAGGAGGGTGCGAGAATACCTTATGGGAAATGGCCGGCGCTTATTCAGATATGGCAAGGGTACTGAACAACTATAACGGCAACTATTATGGTAAGTATAGCCCTACCGATTATCATTCGCCGGTATACACCGCTCAGTCTGCCATGAAACCGCAGTTAGAGAAAACCGGATTATTAGATGCAGGCGCTATTTATTACACCCTGCAGGCTATGGAAGAAGTTATGCGCCCGGGCGAAGAAATGCTGTGGCAGCAATTCGCCTCAACCCAACGCATAGCCTGGAAAACCGGCACCAGCTTCGGCTTTCGCGATGGCTGGGCCATTGGCATTACACCCCAATATGTGGTAGGCGTTTGGGTGGGCAATACCGATGGCGAAGGCCGGCCAGGATTGACCGGCATAAATACCGCCGCACCGGCTATGTTCGAGATATTCCGGCTGCTGCCTGTAACCCGCAATTGGTTTGATATGCCTACCGGCGCTATGGTTAAGGTAAATGTATGCAGCCAAAGCGGTTACCGGGCAGGCGAATATTGCACCGATACAACTGCAACGTGGATACCAGTGGCCGGTCTAAAATCGCCGGTTTGCCCTTATCATCAATTAGTGCATCTGGATAAAACCGAACGATGGCAGGTGAACAGCGATTGCACCCCGCCGGACCAGATAACCAATAAAAGCTGGTTCATTTTGCCGCCTGCGATGGAGTACTATTATAAAAGCAAAAATTACCAATACAAGACCCTTCCCCCTTTCCGTGCCGACTGCGCTGCAACCGACAGGGCGTCCCCCATGGAGGTAATTTATCCTAAAGACGGCGCTAAAATATATGTTCCATTAGAGATTGACGGCAGCCGCGGTCGGATGATTTGTAATGTAGCGCACCGGCAGCCGGGCACAAAAATCTTCTGGCACCTGGATAATGAGTATGTTGGCGTTACGCACGATTTTCACCAGATGGCCCTTAACCCGGCGCCAGGCAATCATACACTAACATTGGTTGACAGTAAAGGCAACACTTTGGAGGTACGGTTTACGATCCTGAATAAAGGCAATGGCCACATTTGATCAAATCTTCATTGCAAGTATGACTGCTCATCGGCAGTGAACAAACCATCAGCCTTTTAATGTTACACCCATTCCAGCTTTTCTGTTTCAAAACCTATGCTTTTAGCAATATTAAGGAAGCGTGCCCTGACATCATCAGGCATACTCATCTGTCTGGATAGTATCCACAAATGTTCAAGATCATTGCTTGAAACCAACGCATAATTATAGGTTGCATCTATATCAAGCACGTTATATGAAGCATAAAAAGGCCCAAAATACGATACTTTGAGCATAGCTACATCTTCATCGCCTACAAATTTTATCGTTCCGGACGCATCTATCCACTCGTTCTTCTTAATGTTATAACCTTTGGTAACTACCCTGATGCTGCCATCATCATTTAAAGAATAATCTTCTGTAACGTGCCTGATGTTTTTTTCTATACGGTTCGGGAGCCTGGCTATTTCATACCATTTGCCAAGGTACCTGTACTTATCAAAGGGTTGTACGGCTACAGCGCCTTCCGGAATATGTTGTTTCGGCAATAAGCTATAAGCAACGGCTGCTGCACCAGCGCCGGCTGCCAAGGCGATCAGCCATTTGTCTTTTTTCATATCTGAATAAAGAATACAGGCCGTTTTTTGTTTCGGAACTTTTTTGAAATATGTACAAGTATTGCTCTTGGACATCACTATTGAGGTACGCGAAGCATTAATTTACGCAACCTTGCTGAACAAGGATTTAAATAAAGTACTCCTGTTGATGTTCAAAGGAGGCTCATTGCTTATATCCCGCAATAATTAATCATCACATTATCTCTACAATTTTACCTACCGTTTGATGATTAATTGCTGTTTGTTTATCCGGCTGGCAGCCGCCTGCGTTAACCAATAACTTACCGCCGGGTTCGGATAATTTACCAGCCTCATTTACGATAGACAATTCGGCAGGGCCAAGTTCAAACTTAACAACCTTGCTTTGCCCGGCTTTAATAAATATACGGTCAAAACCCTTTAAGGCACGGATGGGTACCCCTGCTTTCAAATTCAGGTGACTTAAATAAAGCTGGGCAACTTCTTCGCCGTCCATGTTGCCGGTGTTGGTTATTTTAACGCTTACAGTTATATTTTTGCCTGGCTGTATCTTAGTTGGCATGGTAAGTTCATCATATTTAAAAGTGGTGTAACTTAAACCATAGCCAAAACCATAAAGCGGTGTGCCCTTAAAGTAACGGTAGGTGCGGTTGCCCATGCTGTAATCATCAAAGTTTGGCAGGTCGGCATCGCTTCTATAAAAGGTAACGGGCAAACGCCCGGCCGGGTTATAATTGCCAAATAATACATTAGCCACTGCCGTACCTGCCGCCTGGCCGCCATACCAGGCATTAAGTATGCAGGGTACATTTTCCGCCTCCCATGGGATGGCAATAGCGCTGCCGGTCATCATTACAAAAACTACAGGCTTACCAGTGGTATGCAAGGCTTTCAGCAAATTGGTCTGTACTGCAGGCAGCAATACCGATGTGCGGTCGCCGCCTTTAAATCCGGCCTGCTCCACCTTCATTTCCTCGCCCTCTAATTGTGGCGATATACCGCCTACATATATAATCGCATCCGCATCCTTTACATGGTTAACCACATCGGTAAAATCGGTTTTTGTGCCGGTCAAATCGCAGGCCTGATCATAATAAACCTCGGTTTGGGGGCCAACCATATCTTTTATCCCTTGCAGAACCGTAGTGATCGTTGATGGTGTGCCATTGTAATTACCCAACACGCTTTTGGCGTTATCGGCATTGGCGCCAAGCACGGCTATCTTTTTAAGGTGCTTGCCTAAAGGCAGCAAATGATCCTGGTTCTTTAACAGCACGATAGACTGCTCCGCCATTTTTAATGACTGTGCTTTGTGTTCCGGCGCTTCCAGGGCAGTTAACGGGATCTGCGCATATTTCACCATCGCTGGCGGGTCAAACAAACCTAACCGGAAACGAATGGTAAACAAGCGACGCAATGATTCGTCCATTTGTTTTTCGGCCAGTTTACCATCCTTTACCGCCATGGCCAATGATTTATAGGTTACGTTACCGCACTCTACGTCCGTGCCATGCAAAACAGCATCGGCAGCAGCGCTTTCGGCATCGGTATGTGTTTTATGGCGCTGATAGAAATCATCAATCGCGCCGCAATCCGATGTTACATAGCCGGTAAATTTCCAGTCGTTACGTAATATACTGTTCATCAGTAAATCGTTGCCGCAGCAAGGCTGTCCTTTAAAGGCATTGTAGGCGCACATTACCCCGGCTACTTTAGCATTTACCACCAACGCTCTAAAGGCAGGCAGGTAAGTATCCCACAGGTCGTGATCGCTTACATCTACATTAAACACATGCCTTAAAGGTTCAGGCCCGCTATGTATGGCGTAATGTTTGGCACAAGCGGCAGCCATCAGGTATTTAGGATCATCTCCCTGTAAGCCGGTTACAAAAGCCTTGCCCATACTTGCGGTCAGGAACGGGTCTTCACCATAGGTTTCTTGTCCCCGGCCCCAGCGCGGGTCTCGGAATATGTTTATATTGGGTGTCCAGTATGTTAATCCGGTATAAATGCCATGCTCATCATTGCGCAGGCTTTCATTATCAATAGCGCGGCCTTCTTCGGCGGTGTACGCGGCCATTTGGTGCAGGGAGGCCTTATCAAAGGTGGCAGCCATAGCAATAGCCTGCGGGTATACCGTTACTTTAAATTTGGTACGGGCTACGCCATGCAGGCATTCGTTCCACCAGTTATAGGCCGGTATTTTTAACCGTGGTATCGCCGGTGCTGAGTTAAGCATCTGCCCCACTTTTTCATCAAGCGTTAATTGTGCTACCAGGTCGTTAACCCGTGTATCAGTTGGTAATGACGGGTCCTGAAATTTATAGGTGTAACTTTTTTTGGAGACATAGGCCGCCGAAACAGTAACTAAAAATAATAACAAGGCCAGGCCCGCTATCGTTTTTAAATACCGCCTTTTTTGGTGCTGTTGCATAAGTTGCATAAATAATTGGTGTGTTAGATAATACAAATGTAAATCTATAATTATGCAATCGATTTCCAAACTAATTATTCGCTGGTAGTAATTCAATAATTCGCTTGCAACTGCATTGATACATTGATTTATGCAAATGTTTAATGCATTTTACTAAATTAGCTGCAAAGAAGTGCAGCTATCCAGAGCCTGCTGTTTAACCATATTATAACCAAAGGTATTTACTATGATAAAGTATGCATGTATCAGCAGGTTGCTTGCTGTTTTTACGGTGATATTATTTTTTGCCGGCACCGCACCCTATCCTAAGGAGATATTGCTATGGCCAAAAGGGGCGCCCGGCTCAGAAGGCAAAACCGGCGAGGAAAAAATAGTTACCAATGCTGCCGGGGAGCGGTCTGTATCTGGTATCCATAAGCCATCCATTACCCCCTACATCCCCGAAACTAATAATACCGGTGCAGCCATCATTATTGCGCCCGGCGGCGGCCACTCTGTTTTAGCAATAGACCATGAAGGTTATAATCCGGCCAGGTGGCTGGCAGACCATGGCATTGCGGCCTTTGTTTTAAAGTACCGGCTGGCAAAGGAAGCCGGTTCCACTTACACGGTTGACGGCAACGAACTGCAGGATATTCAGCGCGCTATCAGACTGGTGCGCAGCCATGCCGCGGAATGGCATATCGATACAGCGAGGATAGGTGTAATGGGTTTCTCTGCCGGTGGCGAGCTGGCCGGACTGGCCGGTATGCGTTATGATAATGGCATGGCTAACGCCGCCGATGCGGTAGATCAACTATCAGCACATCCTGCATTTGAGGCTCTGATATACCCGGGTAACTCAGCACGGTTTGAGGTTACCAAAAATACCCCGCCTACTTTTATTGCCTGCGGATATAATGACCGGCCTGATATATCGCAGGGCATGGCACAACTTTACTTAAAATATAAAGAAGCCAATGTACCTGCCGAATTGCACATATACAGTAATGTAGGGCATGGTTTTGGCCTGCGGAATACAAATAAAGGCGCAGTTGCCGAATGGCCGCAGCAATTATTTGATTGGATGACCGGTATGAAATTTCTCAAAAAATAAACCTTATTACTATGTATAAAAACCCTTACTTCACATTTCGGCAAGCAGTAGCGTGCGGCCTTTCAATCATCCTGATAACTGTTGCCGTTTTATCCTGCAAACAAAAAACAAGCACTGCTGCCGGCGATAATACCGACACTGCCAGCATCCCGCACCTGGAACAACGCGGTTTGGCCAAACAACTGATAGTCAATGGTAAGCCGTTCTTGGTTTTGGGGGGCGAGTTGCATAACTCCAGCGCTACCAATGCGGCCTATATGAACCCGCTGCTTACAAGGCTGGACAGTATGCACCTTAATACCGTTCTGGCAGCTATTACCTGGGAGTTGATGGAACCGCAGGAAGGTAAATACGACTTTACCCTGGTAGACAGCGTACTGGCAGGCGCACGCAAAAATCACCTGAAAGTGGTTTTGCTGTGGTTTGGCACCTGGAAGAACAGCTTCTCGCACTATGTGCCGGAGTGGGTTAAGACAGATTACAAGCGCTTTCCCAGAATGCATATCAAAGGCGGTTACCCGGTAGAATCCATTACCCCATTAAGCGAAGAAGCAATGAAGGCCGATGCCAAAGCATTTGCCGCCATGATGCAGCACGTAAAAGAAGCGGATGCCCAGCGCACCGTAATTATGATACAGGTAGAGAATGAGGTTGGCCTGCTGGGCGATAGCCGCGACCGCGGCCCGCTGGCAGAGAAAGCCTGGTGCCGGGCGCACTGATAAGCTACCTGCAAAAGAATAAAGACCATTTACTGCCCGAAACACAAAAACTATGGGCAGCGAACGGGATGCGCACCAGCGGTACCTGGGCACAGGTTTTAGGTAATACCCCGCAAGCCGAAGAAGCATTTATGGCCTGGCATTATGCCCGTTATATGAATAATGTGGCAGCAGCAGGCAAAGCCCAATATGCATTGCCCATGTTTGTAAATACCTGGATTGTGCAACCTGATGATAAAGGCCCCGGCGATTATCCGAGCGGCGGCCCGCAGGCACAATCGCACGATATATGGAAGGCCGGTGCGCCTGCTATTGACCTGCGGTCGCCGGATGTTTACCTGGATAATTTTGAGGATATAGCTGCTTTATATAGCCGCAATAATAACAGTTTATTCATCCCGGAATCAAAGGCAGATGAATACGGAGCGGCAAATGCTTTTTTACTGATCGGTAAATACCACGCTATTGGCTATTCGCCGTTCGGGATAGAGAACCGGGTTAAAGATGCGGTTAAAGGCCCTATACCCATGGCCTATGCCACCCTGCAGCAGCTGGCGCCCGAAATACTGGACGCACAAAGCAAAGGCACCATTACAGGGGTATCCCTCAATAAAAATAAAACGCAGCAAATAGTGGAACTGGGCGGCTATAAACTGGATATCCAGATAAAAACCAACCGCAACGGCACCGAAAAGCACGATGTGGCTTACGGTATCATCATCAGCAAGGGCAATAATGAATTTATTGTAGCCGGGTCTGAACTACAGATCAACTTTTACCCTGCTACGCCCGGCCCGGCTTATGTTGGCTATGCTGTTTTGGACGAAGGAAAATATATTGACGGCAAATGGGTGCCGGGCCGCAGGTTAAACGGCGATGATATTATGCTGAATTACCACATAGCCGATGAGGCCGCCGCTAAACGTACTGGCAGCGTTGTGCGCACGCTGGGAGATCAACCGCAGATAATGCATTTGAAGTTGTATAGGTTTGAATAGCCTATCATTCTGAACGATAGTGAAGAATCAAAAGGCAAACAAGGTGTGTGCATAGTTACGGATGCTTCGCCATTGCACAGCATGACATCCTATTTCAGCTATTCGTTTTTAAAATTAAAATCCAGCGCATGCCGGTCCCAGTTCAGTGTTTTGGCAGCGGCAGCATAGGTACTTTGCAAAAACTGCATTAGCGCAGCTCCCGGGTCGGCGGCTTTAATCACTTCATCATAGGTCAGGAAAAATTCACCCATTTCCGTGCTGTAAAATGCTGCCGCAGGCTGCACTGTTTGTTCGCCAAAATCAGCCGGGGTAGGATAACAGTAAGCATAAAAGGCAGGTTGCGGAAAGGCATCGCTCCCGGGCCAGAACCCGGCGCTGCAAACCTCGTGCGAATAGGCTTCCTGCATTACGGTTAGCGGCATATGGGGTACCTTTCCACTATAGAGCGGCGCTTCCCTGCCTGAAAACCTGGTAACTGCCAGATCAAAAGCGCCCCAGAAAAGGTGTACCGGGCTGCATTTGCCCGTAAACCCTGCCCTGAAACGGGTGAAAATCACATGCACGTTTACCAGCGCTTTCCAGTAAGCATGCATCTGGTCTTTATCATATGTTTTGTGCACTTCATCCTGCGCAAAGGGAATGGCCTGCTCAACCTCGTTTGGTTTGGCTTGTATATCAGCATCAATAGCTAATAAGGCTAACTTTTGCAACAGTTCCGAATAAAACGATGCTACCGTGCGGGGTTGCAGTTTAACAGCTTCGCTGCCGTTATTACTGGTACTTATTAATAATTGGTGAGTAATGAAATTAAACTCAATTTCAAATACACCATGCTGATAAGGCACGCTGCCAGTAGTTAAGCCCCGGGCAGAAACATACAATGTTACATGCCAGGAGTGATTGATCCAGGGCATTTTGCATAAGCGTACCTTGCCTACTATCTGCGCCCACAGCTGCACGGTGGTTAAGCTATCCTTTAAATCTTCAAACTTTAATACAGGCCAAATATTTTGTTGGGAAGCGGTTTCCATAAATTTGTTTTATTGATATTCGGCAAATACTTCATCGGGGTAACACCATAACCATTGCTCGCCGGGTTGTGCCGATATAACTACCGGGTGTTTGGTTTGATGATAGTGCGCCGTCATATGCCGGTTGGGCGAACTGTCGCAGCATAAGGTGGCCCCGCAGGTTTGGCAGGTACGCAAATGCACCCAGGCATCGCCGGTTTTAACGCATTCCTCACAAACTAATTCAGCCGGCTGTTTTAATTGGGCGATGTTTTTAATGTGCCCACAAATTTGCCCGTTTGCCATAACTTAATATTTATATTGTTTGGTTTACCTATAAAATGTCCTCATCCCTGAAACTAAAATAACCATCGTCGGTAATGATCAGGTGGTCCGCAACTCCAATTTCCAGTATCTGCCCGGCCTGCCGCAATTTCCTGGTAAGGTCGATATCCTGCTGACTGGGTTTCAAATTATTGGAGGGGTGGTTATGCGCCAGTATCACAAACGAAGCCTGATGCTGTAAGGCGATGTTAAAAATGATCTTAGGGTCAGCAATAGTGCCTGACAGGCCTCCCTTACTTACCAGTTCTTTAGCTATTAATTTACTGGAACGGTTTAACAGCAGCAGCCAAAATTCCTCATGCGGCAGATCCACCAAATGGCGGCGCAAAACCAGGTAAGCGCTTTTGCTGGTTTGTATAAATTCAGGGTTTTTTGCTTCTGTATCGTCACGGCGGCGGCCAAGTTCAAGCGCCGCAATAATAGCAATAGCCTTAGCTTCGCCAATTCCCTTAAATTTTGATAGTTCGGCAATGGAAGCTTTGCCTAATTTGTTCAGGTCGTTATCATAATGATACAAAATGCGCTTGCTTAGCTCCACTGCAGATTCATTACGACTGCCCGAACCGATAAGTATAGCTATCAGTTCCGCATCGCTTAAAGCACGGCGGCCCTGTGCGGTAAGTTTTTCACGTGGGCGATCTTCTTCGGCCCAGGCTTTGATACTGATCTTGTTCCCGTAAGGTTCCACAGTGGTAAAGTACAAACTTTAACAAACATATACAAAATAGAAATGACAGCAGGTAATAAGATAAGCATTAATAAAAAAGGGATAACGCTTACGCACTATCCCTTTAAATATTAAAATAGGAACCCCTTATTTAAGGTTATTAACAAATTTTGTAAGCTTAGATTTATTATTTGAAGCTTTGTTTTTGTGGATCACATTCTTTTTAGCCAGGCGGTCAATCATGGAGATCACCTTAGATAAAAGCGGCTCGGCCTCGGCTTTAACAGATGTGCCTCTTAGTTTTTTAATGGCGTTCCTGGTAGTTTTAGCCTGGTACCTGTTGCGTAAGCGCTTGGCAGCGTTTGACCTGATCCTTTTTAATGATGATTTATGATTTGCCATTTTAGCTGATATTCTTTCTTAAATTTTCGGACTGCAAATATATAGCGAATAAATTAAATAACAAATACATAACTAAATATTTTTAGGTAATTGCCGGTCGTTCAAATTGGATGTTTTAATCTGTCAGACTGAATTTTCACAAAGTAAATTGCATCAGAAAAACATTACCCTTATAATTGTGCAATTGCCCATGAGGTTGTGATAACCCACATTACTTTATATTATAATAACATACGCGATGGAAACTCCGCAAAAAATTACTGTAACAGCTACGGTAAACGCACCTATAGCAAAAGTTTGGGAACACTGGAACAATCCTGAAAGCATTACCCAGTGGGCCTTCGCATCTGACGACTGGCATGCACCGCATGCCGAGAATGACCTGCGTACCGGCGGAAATTTTAAAACCGTTATGGCTGCAAAAGATGGTAGCTTTAGTTTTGATTTTGGTGGCACTTATACCAATGTGCAGGAAAATAAACTGATTGCCTATAGCATTCCCGACGGCCGGACGGTAACCATTAACTTTGAAGATTTAGATGGCACTACCAAAGTAACCCAAACCTTTGATGCAGAAACTACCCATCCGGTCGAAATGCAGCAAAACGGCTGGCAGGCTATACTGGATAATTTTAAGAAGTTTACGGAGGCCGCTGCCTGATTTTAGTTTTGATCAGGTTAACAAGTAGTCTTCAACATTATCATATTTTTAAATTTACTCTTATGGCCGGTATAAGCTTTAGCTGATTTATTTTTTAGCAAACCCATTTGCCATTGCGGTAAGTTGTACAGAGGTAAGTGTTTTAGCACCGTTAGCAATCACAATTCGGTACTTAAAGGTTATGGATTCGCCTTTCTTTAAGGCAAGGTTTTTTGCAGATTTACCGTTAGTAAATATTTTTTCGCCAAGGGGGTTAGCGGCAAAAAGGCCATAGCCCCGGGCATGCCAAAATGTAGGATAATTAGGGTTTTGGGGATGATCTATTATGGCAATACTCACCGAATCGTTACCCATTTTACCGTAAACTTTGCACCATACGCCCCGGGTGCTCCAGGCATCATTACCTGTTTTGCCGGCGCTGGTTAAATAATTACCGTTGGCTACACGGTCGGTACCGCCTTTAACTACGGTTACATTGCCTTTATCGTCAGTAAACTTTTGGTCTTCGGTGGTGGGCATTTGCAGTTCGTGCGCCAGGCGCAAGCCCAGCAGGCCGTCTTTCGCATCATTAAAAACAGCATCAATATCCGCTTTCAGGGTAGTAGTACGATCTATAACCCGCTGATGCGCATCACCGCTAAATTCAAATCGGGTGGTTTCTTCCAGTATCACTTCCCTGGCCTGGTTGGTCCAGTTAGCGTGGTAGGTTAAGATACCTGTAGTGCCGCCTGTAACCTGTAATATCTTATCGGTACGTACCCATCCGTACTGACTTTTTTTAGCAGCAGGTATGGCGTAGGAGTTATTCCAGAAATCCAGTCCGTTCAAATTCTCATAATTGAACCATAGGCCAATATGGTGCGGGTGGTCTGTTGGGTCGCCCGGTTTAGGGTTGAGCGGGAAGCCACGCGTAACGACAGTTCCGGAAGCATTATGTATTGGGTATAACACCGGTTTCTCTAAGCTATCAGGATACAAAAAGCTGGTAAATGGCTTGCCGCCTATTATCACATCTATTTTTTTATCCTTTGCCGCCTTCATCATGGTAACAGGTTCAGCCTTTTGGCCTAATACAGCGGTATATATCCCGGTAGTTGCTATTGCAATGGCTAATGCTTTGTATTTGTTTATCATTGTTGTATACTAAAATTTAAACACTTTGCCATTAGCCATTACCTCCTGGGTACCCTCGTCAAAAGTAGCCTTGTAACCGGTATGCACGGCAGCATTGGTCATGATGGTGGCTATGGAGTGGCTGTAACCGGCATCAACCGGTGCATGGGGCTGCTTGCGGCTGCGTACGCATTCCATCCAGTTACGCACATGGTTTGAAGTTAACACATCGCCGCCGGTATTGGCTGATACTACTACCTTTTCAGTATTGGCCAGGCTTAGCTGCGGCAGCAGGTTGGCTTTCATGCCCATAGCGGCAGCCATCTTTTCGGTAAGGCCGCCTTCCGGCGATACCGTATTGGTATTCAGGTTCAGTTCGCCGCCATTAGAGTAGTAGATCTCTGCCGGGTGTTCATCGCCGTTATGCATACGCGAGCCAAACGTAACCTGGAAACCGGTGGAAGGATCATTCAGCGGTCCATAATCAAACGCTGCTAAAATAGTGTCCCAGTTCTTGCGCCCGTCTTTCCACTGGTAAATACCGCCGTTGGCTACCACGCTGCGCGGGTGTTTTAATCCTGAAAACCAGTGTACAGTATCTATCTGGTGGCTCATCCACTGCCCCGCCAGGCCTGATGAATAAGGCCAGAATAAACGAAACTCCAGATATTTACGCGGATCAAAAGGTTCATAAGGCCGGTTCATGATATAGCGCTTCCAGTCGGTGTCGGCCTCTTTCAGTAGCGGTACCACATCAGGCCGGCGCCAGCGGCCCGGCTGGTTAACGTTCCACGTTAGTTCTACCATGGTTATCGGCCCAAATTTCCCTGACTTAATAAATTCGTCAGCCGCCTGGTAATTAGCGCCGCTGCGCCGCTGCGAACCTATCTGTACTATTTTACCTGATTCTTTTACGGCCTTAAGGGCCGCGCGGTTATCCTCCATGGTTTCGGCAAAGGGTTTCTCCACATAGGCATCGCAACCGGCCTTTACTGCCTCAATGCAATGGCGGGCATGCTGAAAATCGGCGGTGCTTATAAATACTGCATCAACCGTTTTACTGTCATACATTTCCTCATTATTGCGATAGGCCTTTACCTCGTTCTGCATCTTTTCCTTCCATACTGCAGCACCTTCCTCGCGGCGGCGTTTCCAAATGTCGGATACGCCTACTACCTCAAAGTTCAGCTCCTTATAATGGTTCATAAAACTGGGAATGTGCGAGCCTTTATGCCGGTCAGAAAACCCGACTACCCCTACCCTTACCCGGTCATTGGCGCCGATAATGCGTTTATAGCTTTTAGCGCTCCAACTGGTTTTTGTAAGCAATGCACCGGCGCCGGCCAGCGTAGCCTGCCTTATAAAAGTACGGCGTGATTTTTCCATGCTGTTTAAATAGGTTATTCCTGAAAGTTTATAATTGGTTAAGTGCAGCCTATCGCTGCTTACCAAATATCAAAAATTATTCTGAATATACAGCTATTGTTTATTTTGATAGATATATTTATACAGATAAACTTAATATATTGGGCATTACATTTATATTATCCGTTAAAAACGCTTGTCATTCCTTACTTCATAAGTTTAAACACATAAAAATTGCAATTTTTATAATAAATGTTTCGGTTCACAGTTATTAAATGAAATACTAAATTAAAATGCACCCCGGCATAAAACTATTGATCTTATTATTTTTTGGTTTGGTTTTTAGTCCGGTTACTTGGCTGGGCGATTTTAATGCCGCCACTACAGAAGCTGCGAAATATAACAAACTTATACTGATCAATTTTTCCGGGTCAGACTGGTGCGGCCCCTGCATAAGGCTGCGTAAGGATATACTTGAAACCACAACTTTTGAAGATTATGCTAAAGACCGCCTTTTACTGGTAAGGGCAGATTTCCCCCGTCAAAAGAAAAACCAGCTGCCCGCCGAACAGGTTAAACGCAACGAAGCTTTAGCAGACAGGTATAACCCCCAGGGTAAGTTCCCCTTTACATTATTGGTTGATAAGACGGGGAAAGTACTCAAAACTTGGGATGGCTTCCCAAATGAAACAGCGGATAAATTTGTAGCCGAAATAATCCCTATAGTTAATGCAACCCGCTGAAACACTAAATACCGCCCTAACTGTATATCGACGCGCTTTGCGGCTAATGGGCAACCGGTTTGAATTAAGCGTAGTAGCTGATAACGAAGAATGGGCCAACGCCTGCATGGATAGGGCCATAGCAGAAATACAGCGGATAGAACAACTGCTGACGACCTTTAGCGACAACAGCCAGACAAACCTTATCAACCGTAATGCAGGTATCGGGCCGGTAAAAGTTGACCAGGAGGTTTTTGACCTGATCTCCCGTTCGCTTAAGATATCTTCACTTACACAAGGCGCTTTTGATATTACCTATGGATCCATCGATAAAAGCCTGTGGAACTTTGATGTGGCCATGAAGGCGCTACCAGATGCTGAAACGGCCCGCAAGGCAGTAAAGCTGATCAATTACCGTAATGTAGCATTGGATGCTGCCAATTGTACTGTTTTTTTATGCAAAAAAGGCATGCGTATTGGGTTTGGTGGTATCGGGAAGGGTTATGCTGCAGACAGGGCTAAAATGGTTTTGCAACAACAAGGTGCGGAAAGCGGTGTGGTAAATGCATCCGGCGACCTTACGGCATGGGGCTTACAGCCAAACGGCGATAAATGGACTATCGGCGTTGCCAACCCTGACATGGCAGGCCAGGCATTTTCATACATGTCTATCACCGGTATGGCGGTGGCTACATCAGGCAATTATGAAAAATTTGTAATGATTGATGGTAAAAAATATTCGCACACTATCAATCCGCGTACGGGGCTGCCGGTAACAGGCATTAAAAGCGTAACCATTATTACAGCAAATGCAGAAATTGCCGACGCCATGGCTACCCCGGTAACTATTATGGGCATACGGGCCGGCCTTGACCTGGTTAACCAGATGCAAGGCATTGAAGCTATTATTATTGACGACCATAATAACCTTTATACCTCAAAAAATATACATCTTAAATAAACCCCTTAAAAACATGATTAAACAACTCATTAAATTTAGCGCCTGCCTGCTGATAGCAATAAGCGCCAGCTCATGCGTACATTTAAAAGAGTACCAGAAAAACAGGATCAACGATGCTGAAATGGTATTAAATAACCGCAAGGCCGAAAGGAATGAGTTGAATTTTCAAAGTTATGTTGAAGCTGCGTCAGGCGCTAATGCAGGCAAAACCGGCGGCGGATGCGGTTGCAATTAATTATTAGCCAAAAACTTATCACATGAAAAAAGTATACTTAACTATTGCGGGGTTTTGTTTTTTATGCCGTGTTAATGCTTATGCGCAAAGCAGGGATTTTGCCCTGCTGGCCAAGCCTAAATTTAACATCAATGCCCCTGTTAAACAGGATACGGATTATGTTCCACGTAAATTATCAGTAGAGGAAATTAACCTAATATCCAGTTATTATGACCAAACAGGCAACCATTCGGCAATTACGGGCGGCGTAGGCACTCAAAACGTTAATGATATATCGAACGGGTTAGATTTGAAAATGGCCTGGCAGGGAAATAGCTACGCAAAGAACAGCCTTACCCTTGGTCTGGGTTACGATCATCATACCTCCGCCTCTTCAGCCTATGTAACGCT
>CAZZVY010000033.1:0-18947 GCA_964657585.1 uncultured Mucilaginibacter sp.
GCTGTCAAAATGCACGTGGGTAAACCCTGTGCCTATCAAATCGCCCAGATGCTTTTTTATTTCGCCTATCACGTGGTCCAGATGAAAGTTAATTGCTTCCTGGCTCATTTTATCGCATTCCAGGCCGGTGGCCTGCCACTGGGCGGGCTGTATATAAGTACCGCTGGTAGTATGTCCAAAACGGTAAATAATCCAATTGCCTGCGGGCGCCTGCCAGCTTATCGTCCCGTCGGGCCGCATCTTATCCGTAAGATTAATCACCTTGTCAGGGGCCACAACACCTTTATCAGGCAGCGCTAAAACTGCTACATCCCTATAATACGTACCCCGCGCAGCCACATCCGGAATTTCAGGTACGCCCGTTACCGGGTTATTAATAGGCCATGGAGTATGCCCTCTTAAATTAACAACCGGCTGTTTTAATTTAGTATTTATATTTCCGGTTACCGGTGTTTTAGACCAGCATAGCTCCTGCATAGAAAGCTCAGGGGTGATCCACGGGCCGCCGCTTGATTCATATGCCGGGCCATTATACATGCCAAAATCCATCCCTAAACGCTTGGATTGCTCGGCGGCATACCGAACCATTTTCCACCAGGGCTCTGTCCATGAAATAATATCGGGCGTTGGGCTGTTGGCTATCGTCCCGGCCCAGGGCGTGGTGACATCGGCCAGACTGAACATGGTAGTACGGTTAAACCCCTCTTGCTTTAAAGCTTCCAGGTCTTTTTTTATGCCCTCTTTACTTAGGTTCGCCCCCATCCACATCCATAATACGCCGGGTTTGGCGCTTTCAGGCGGCGATAAAAATACCCTGGCGGGATCGTCAGGAGCCAGCATTACCCCTGTGTACTTTTTTGGCTGTTGTGCCTGTGTTATCACTGCATATAATAGGGTTAAAAGGCCTATAAAGAATTTTGTACGCTTCATCATTTTTTCCAAATTCAATCTACTTTGAATGAATACCTGCCCGAACCAATTTTTATAACTGCACGGCCATCCTTAAAAGTTTTATCCTGCACTTTACGGCCCGATTCTAAAATAGGTGATGTAACTTTTGCAGGCAGATAAATGCTGGCCTGTGTATTAGCTGGTATCTCCACCTTTAAATAGAAGCTGCCATTTTCCTTTTTCCAATCAGTTGTTATCAAACCATAAGGCGATACATAGCTTGCCTTCGCCGACGCAACATCGCCGACAGGCTCCGGCCTGATATCGATCTGATGAAAGGCAACCGAATTAGCCGCCGGCCTTATGCCACCCAACCCGCTGTAAAACCATTCCATTAAATGCCCAAGCATAAAATGGTTGTTTGATGCATTGGCAGCTCCCTGCCATGACTCTGTTAAAGCGGTAGCGCCTTTAGCCAGCTGATAACCATAGCCCGGTACATCGTCGCGGTTATTCATATCATTGATCACATCCGACCGGCCTGCATCATCCAATACCCTAAGTAGATAGCGGTAACCAATATCTCCCGCTGTTAAACTGTTGTTACGGTTGCGGATGTCCTTTACAATGTTTTCCACAACCGCATCTTTATCCTGGGGATCAACAAGGCCCATGTAAACGGCTACTGCATTTGCTGCCTGGCTGCCGGTAGCGTATTGTTTAGTATTTTTGTTAAAATAATGGTTATTGAAGGATGCTTTTGTGTCCGCAGCCAGATCGCGGTATTTAACCGCATCACCATGCTTGTCTAATAATTCAGCTACGTTTGCTAAAATATTAAGGTCGTAATAATATATGGCGGTAGCCGTAACACCATTGGGCGTTAACTGCGAAGGGCCGGGTGGTTTAGGCCCAATGTCGTACCAGTCGCCAAGGCCAAAAGACAGGATGTGATCTTTTGATTTCCGTTCCAGGTAAGCCGCATAACGGGCCATCATATCGTAACTATCGTACAACACCTGTTTATCACCATACCATTGATATAAATACCAGGGCAGTATGATACTGTTGCTGCCCCACTCCGGCGAATCGCGGAAACCGCCGCCGAACACGGCATATTCGGGTGCTATATCAGGTACTAACCCTTCGGCTGTTTGCGACATGCGCATATCCATAATTATTTTACGGCCTAAACTGGCAATATCATAATTATACCTGATGGAACTGCCAACCAGGTGGGCTTCCTCCAGCCAGCCAAGCTTTTCACGGTGAGGACAATCTGTAAATACGCTGGCCGTGTTGCTTTGAATAGCCCAGTCAATTAAATGAAATATTTTATTAAACAGTTCGTTGGAGCATTCAAACTCACCTGCCTTTTTTACCGCGCTCCTGGTGTGCAAGCCTTCAATACTGGTTACAACAGGCAGGTTGTTCAGATTAGCTTTGCCTTGTGGTACAGCGCCTTCCACCTGTATGTACCTGAAACCATAGTACATAAAGCGCGGCTGCCAGGTTTCAATGCCACCGCCTTTAAGGGTATATTTAAAATAGACTGGAGTACCTATTGGCTGGGTGGTTATGGTTCCGTCATTTGCCAGCAATTCGGCAGGCGAGAGTTTTACAACTGCACCTTTAGTGCCACGTACAGACAGATATGGTATGCCCGAGGCATTTTGCCCCAGATCATAAACCCAAACCCCTGGTTTAGGCTGCGTGATCTTTACAGGTTTAAAATGTTCAAATACCTTCAACGGTGGTTCGGCCTGCGCATTAAGTTGTGGCGAGCCGTCAACCGTAACGGCTGCTTTCCAGTTTTGGTCGTTAAAGCCGGGTTTATCCCAGCCGGCCTGCTCTAAATTAGCGTCATAATCTTCGCCGCCATAAATGCTTGAAAATGTTACCGGGCCCGGCGCTGCTTTCCAGGTATTATTGCTGATAATGCTTTTACTGGTACCATCCTGGTATTGCATAACTACGCGGCATATCATCTTTGGATACCCAAAAGCCCCGCTCATTTTGCGGTAACGCCCACCCGGTATAAAGTACATTCCGTTACCCAGCATAACGCCTATAGCATTTTTACCCTCTTTTAATTGATCAGTAATATCAAAGGTTACATATAATGCCTGTTTATCATACTTTGTCCACCCGGGGTCTAAAAAATGATCACCGACCTTAATACCGTTCAAGCTAAGGTCAAACTGCCCCAGGCCCGATATAAATACCAGCGCTTTTTTAACCGGTTTATTTGTTGTAAACTCCTTTCTGATCAAAGGCAACACATCTGTTACATCACTCCATCTTTTATCACCCAGTTCAGGCATAAACGGAACAACGTGTAAGGAATCAGGCAGTTGATTATAGCCTATCCATTTAGCGCCTTCCCAACCGGCTGCAGTTAATATGCCTGTTTGCCATGAAGCAGGTTTTGACCACTGTGAGGCACTGCCTTTATTATCCCAAACCATTACTTTCCAATAGTAAGCAGTTATTGGCTTTAAGGCTGTGCCGGAATAGGGCACCTGAACCGATGCATCTAAACTGATTTTTTTTGAATCCCAAATGTTTCCCCGGTTTTGGTTGAGGATTTTTAAATTATCGGCCACTAATATACGGTAAGCTGATTGTATCACATTTCGCTGCGTACTTGTAATTTCCCAATTTAAATGCGGCTGCTGCACATCAAGCCCTATCGGATTATGCTGATATTCGCATGTTAAATTTGTAACAATGGGTTGCTGTGCTTTTACCGTTAACGACAGTATTAATAATATCAGCAGTGAGTATTTGGTCATTTCACAAAGTGTTAATTATGTTATTTATTCAAGCCCATATAATTGCCATTCCAGCAATGCCGGTTCGGTATCCTTATTATCAATTAGCAGGCGGTAATAGCGGGCTTTTACTACTTTGAACTCTTTTGTACCGCCTACTCCACCGGTCGTAGTTTCAGTAATGGCCTTCCATTCGTTGCCTTCCTTATATTGTAGTATAACGTGTTGTTTCTTATTTTCCCAGGGGTGCCAGGGCTCATCCACTATCAGGGTTGACACGGCTACCGGCTGCTCCATATCCAAATTCAAAACAGCGCTTCTTTCGCCTTTAGCAGCTTCCCAGCCTGTTAAACGGTTCCCATCAAGCAGGTTTTTTGCCGGCGAGCCGAGCTTTTGGGACGATGCCGTAATATTTTTACCGGCAACCGGCGATGGCGCTACTTTTGGTTCACCAGTAAACTCCACCACCACTACCGTGTTCAAAGTATCGGGCATTTGTTTAGGCAGCGTGATCTGCGATCGGTCACCTATTGCTTTTACCTTGATTGCTTTGCCCGGACTTGCCAGTAAATAGGCCTTATTTATTTTATTCAACATAGGCAATCGCAGTTCACCGCCATCAGGGTAGTTAAACACATGCAGGTATAGTTTTTGCCCCTTGCGTGTACACCTGCCCCATGACAGGTAAGGGAACGGGCTGGCCGTAGTACCGTAAATAGCCTCATGGTTAACCTTTATCCAGTTGCCCACCTGTGCCAAGCGGGTTATACTGGCCTGTGGTATCTGGCCATGCGAATCAGGGCCTACGTTCAATAAAAAATTACCGCCCTTGCTTACTACATCCGCCAGATTATGCACCAATGTTTTAGTGCTTTTCCAGTTCTCGTCGTAAGATTTATAGCCCCACGTATCGTTCATGGTCATGCAGGCCTCCCAGTTACGGCCGGGAAAACCGGTTGACGGCACAAACTGCTCCGGGGTTTCTGTGTCGCCATCATAACCACCGCCCAAGCGGTTATTAGTGATCAGGTTAGGGTGCTGCTTGATCATATCAGCAAATTTTTTAGCGCGTGCCGGTGTCATATTTTGCGGAGTATCCCACCATATAATATCTGGTTCACCATATTTTGTTAATATTTCTTTTACCTGCGGAACGGCTATGGTATCCAGATAAGCATCAAAATCACCTTTTTGCGCTTCGTCCCAGGCCCCGCCGCTTACCGCTCCGCCGGGATGGTTCCAGTCCTGCGCCTGCGAATAGTAAAATCCAATCTTAATACCCTGTTTTCTGCAGGCTGCTACTAAAGGGCCTAACACGTCTTTACCATAAGGCGAAGCATCTTTGATATTCCAGTTGCTCACCTTTGAATCAAACATCGCAAATCCGTCATGGTGTTTGGAGGTTATTACAATATATTTCATTCCGGCATCCTTAGCCATCTTCACCCAGGCTTCGGGATCGTAATGGTCGGGGTTAAACTGTCTGGCATATTGTTTATATTCCTTCACAGGTATCTTGGCTGTGTTCATGATCCATTCGCCTATACCTTCAATCTTTTTTCCCTTATATACCCCCGCAGGAACGGAATATACGCCCCAATGGATAAACATCCCGAACTTGGCTTCTTTCCACCATTCCATTTTTTTATCTTCCATTGCACTTGGTTTTACCGGCTGGGCCATTGCCTGTGCCATACATCCGCACCATATAACTGCCATCAATAATTGTTTCATCATATTATTCTAATTTGATTATTTAGCCGGGGGCATTATTATTGTCCCCCAGTCAGAAGGCTTTGCATCCATTTTAAAAGTAAGTTCACCGCCATTTATAATATCCTGGTGTGTTAACCAGGCCTGTTGCAAGGGTTTGCCATTTAAGGTTACAGTATGTACGTAACAGTTTTTAGTTGATAAATTCTGCGCCGACAGTATAAAATCTTTTCCATTTTCCAGATGAAGCACCGTTCGTTTCAGCAACGGCGCATGCAGCAGGTAGTATGACTGCCCTGCATTAGGATAAAAACCCATCAGGTGAAAGAGCAGCCAAGACGACATTGCCCCGGAATCGTCATTACCCGGTATGCCTGCCGCTGAACTATTGAAATTTTTGCTAATGATGTCCCTGATACGGCTGCCGCTCAGGTCAGGCCGACCTACCCAGTGATACAGCATAGGTGTTAGGAAGGATGGTTCGTTAGCTACGTTATAATAACCGTTGGCAAACAAAGTGTCCAGCCGGTTAATAAAGGCCGCAGTACCGCCAGATAAGTTAATAACTTCAGGAACATCATGCGGCATGCTCAGGGAATATTCCCATGACGAGCCTTCATATAAGAAACAACACCACCAGCATAATTTCGGATATTCATTGGTCAGTGGAGTATAGGTTAAATACTTCACCTTATCTGTTACTGAAAACGGAATACTGTCTATCCAGCGCCCGGCGGCATCTTTAGGCATAATAAAACCGGTGGCACCATGATCTTTGTAATTGGCCCGCCATAAATTTTTCCAGTTAGCTGATTGCTTTAAGTATTGCTGATAAACAGGCTGCTTGTTTAACCCTTTAGCAACTGCCGCAATGCAATAATCATCGTACGCGTAGTCAACCGTACGGTTGCCTGCGCGAACAAAGTTGGAAGACACATAGCCTAAAGTATTATAATCTATTAAGCCTCCGCGCCCCTCCTTTTCCTCATTATTCCCGGGGGGAACGGTAGCATCTTTCAGCATAGCCTCCAGCGCCAGTTCATAGTTTATACCTTTTAACCCTTTTACATAGGCATCGGCAATAACCGCTTCAGCGTGCGAACCGCCTTGCGTGCGCCCATTGTAGTTACCGCTGCGCGCATCGGGCAGATAGCCGTCGTGCTGATATATGTTTAATAAAGCGTTCACAATAGACGTTTCCCGCGACGGTGTAAGCAGCGTAATCAAAGGACTTGATGACCGGAAAGTATCCCATATGGCATAAAAATCATCATAATAAGGCTGGTCTGATACCCACAGGGGGTTTTCACCGGTACGGTCAACCGGCATCAGCATGGTATGGTAAAGAGCCGTATAAAACATTGTTTTATGTTCTGTAGAAGCGTCCTTGTCAATTTCTATCCTATTCAGCAAAGTTTCCCACGTTTGACGGGTTTTCGCCAGTACCTGGTCAAAACTCCAGCCCGGTATTTCAGCCGATATATTCTGTTTGGCTTTAAGTGTGCTAATAAACGATATGCCTATTTTTGCCTGAACTGTATTACCACCACCTTTATTAAAATATAATAAAACCCCCGTCTTTTCGCCCGAATCATATTGCACCGCTTGCTGCGGATAAAGCTTGGCATTCTTCCAGGTAGTGTAGTGGTTTATAGGTTGGTTAAAAACGGCATCAAAATAAATTGTATAAGCTGCGCCGTTATTCCAGCCGCCGCGTATACGGCTGTAGCCGCGCACTTCTGTTGCTGAAACTATTTCTATCTCGGAACCTACAAATTGTTGTGCTTCGCGGTAATCAGGCACCGGCTTTTCGCCCAGGAAAAAACCGGCATCTATCTTAATACCCTTATTATTATTTTGGTAGGTATAACGGTAAAAAGCCACCTTAGACGAAGCCGTCAATTCGGCTTTTATCTGATGTTTTTTTAATAATACGCTATAATAGCCCAGTTTTGCCATTTCATTTTCGCGCAGCGAACGTTGGTCTGTTACCTCTGCCTCGCCGGCAAAAGGCATCACCTGGATGTTGCCGTATTTGGCGCCGCCACCTGTTCCGCTCACATGCACCTGGCTAAAGCCTATGACCGGCTGCGACATATCGGCCTGGTAACCGCTGTTCGAGCCGCCGTCGCCACAATCGGGCCCAGGTTTCACCATACCAAACGGACAAGACGGCCCTACAAAAATATGCCCCAATCCCTGCGAACCGATCATTGGGTTAACGTAACTATAATAAGGCTGCTGGCACCAAACCAACAGGCTGCAAAATGTTAATGGCAATATGATCAATAACCGTTTCAACGCTATTCCTTATTATAATCCTTTACCGTTTCCGTTTTGTCCGGGAATGCTGACCGAGCTTCCAGGTTGGTTATTATGATATTATTTACTCCATGCGTTTCAATAGCATGTGCATAATACCCGGGCAGGTTTTCACCCCAGCTAACCGAGCAGTTCCTGATAAAAATATCTTTAGCGCTATCTATATAAAAAGCGGATGTTCGCCCTTTTACCAAGCCTTCCACATTGGCCGGACGGCGGTCATATACGCCACCAGGCAATTCGGTTGTTTTGTTAATATGCATATCTACGTTATCAAAATAGATATTTGACACCTTATCCGCCGTTTCGCCGCTGATGTAAGCGCCGTTCTCGCTCCGGCATTTAATGTTGCTGAAATATATTTCCTTCACTTCCCCTACCCTGCCTTCCGTTTGTCCTTTTGGCAAGCGCCAGCCCGCATCCTTAGTGTTGGTGTTAGCCCTGCGGTAAGCCGTTACATAAATAGGTTCAGCCTTGCCCCACCATACATCTGTAAAAAGATGAGAATCAATGGTAATATTGGAAAACACCACATTGCCTACTGTTCCCTCATCCCTGTTCTGGACACCAAGGCCCCGGTTACTGTTCTTGATGATACAGTTATTAATCACCACCTGGCTTATGCGGTCCATATTCTCTGAACCGATCTTTATGGCGCATGAGCTGGACGTCATGGTGCAATTACTCACCGCAATGTTTTCGCATGCGCCAAACTCCTGGTATTCGCGCCGGTTCTTCAGGCAAATACAATCATCGCCCGATTCTATGTAACAGTTGGCTATACGCACATTTTTACTATGGTCTATATCAATACCGTCGCTGTTACGCACTTTAACACTGTTTAAAAGGGTGATGCCTTGAATTACAACATCGTTGCAGCCCGCCAGATGTACCGTCCAATAGGCCGAATTGCGGATGGTAAGGTCATGTATCTTTATATTTTTACAGCCTATTAAGGTTAATAAATGCGGGCGCGGATCAATGATATTAAATGGTTTTAACTCGTACGAGTCCTCCAGTTCCTTGCCCATAAAGGCTATGCCGTTCCCGTCAATAATACCGCCGCCGCAAATAGTTACCTGCTCCAGGTTAGTGCCGCTTATCCACATGGTGCCCTCTCCTTTATTATCGCGAAAGGCGCTTTCGTGATAAAGCCGTTCATCAGGACTGGCCAGCAGTTTAGCACCGGTTGCTACATATAGTTCCACATGGGATTGAAGCCTGAACGGGCCTGACAGAAATGTACCGCCAGCTGATATTAAAACCCTGCCCCCTCCTGCTGCTGAACAAGCATTAATAGTCCGCTGCAAGGCGGCAGCGTTGTTCGTTTTGCCATCGGCGCGGGCGCCATAGCGGGTAATATCAAATATTTTTTGGCCTTGGGCGGTATTTACCAAAAGCAGCAGTGTTAACAGATATATCAATTGTTTTACCTGCATACCCGTTAGTTAACAGCGGTTAAGCCCGCTGGCTGTTGTGATGGTTTGGTGCACCAGTTTTTATTCGGTTTATCCTGCAAATAAATATCCAGTGTACCGCCTGCTGTGATAATTTTATAAGTAATGTAATTTTTGCGGTAAGTGCCGCCGTTCCATTTTACCGCATTGATATAAGCTGATGTTTTAGATGCTTTATGCGTTATAACGCGGAACGTTTTACCACCAGCAAGCGCAACAGAGACCTTATCGAATATTGGCGAACACAGCAGGTATTCGCCGGATACCGGGTTGAGCGGGTAAAACCCTATAGCGGCAAATATATACCAGGCCGATAGTTGCCCGGCATCATCATTGCCGCCCAGGCCACCGGGGCCGTCACTGTATTCGGCAGCCAATATTTTTCTTACTTCGACTTGGGCTTTCCAGCTGCTGGCGGTGTAGTTGTACATAAAGGGTATCTGGTGGCCAGGCTCGTTACCGTGCCAATATTCGTTTTTAATAAAAATACTGTCGAGGGCGCTTTCCAGCTTGTTGGGGCCGCCCATTAACTTGGCCAGGCCGGGAACATCCTGCGGTACATAAAAAGTATACTGCCGGGGTGTTCCCTCTGTGATATAACTTTGTTTGGCATCGGCATTAAATGGCTTTACCCAAGTCCTGTTTTGGAACCGCCCGCGTACCAAACCCACTGTAGGGTCAAATACATTGCTGTAGTTCTTTGCCCTTTTCATCAGTAATTGGTAATCCTGTATGTGACTGGTCTTTTTGGCCAGTAGCGCCAGCGCATAATCGTCATAGGCATATTCCAGCGTGCGGCTTACCTGCTCCATTTTATGGTAAGCGTCCTTAACACTATCTTCAAGTGGGATATATCCATACTTTAAATAAGAATTCAAAGCCCGGCGGCCTTTGCCGTCTATATAATCCTGGTGGTTAGCCGGTGTTTCAAATGCATTTTGACGCATCAGTTTATAAGCATTTTGTACATTAGTTGTGCTGATGCCTTTTAAATAAGCAGAAGCAATAACCGATGCCGTATGGTCGCCGATCATTTCGGATGTATAACTATTCCAGCAGGGGAAAATGGGCAGCCAGCCACCCTGCTCACCTTTGATTATGAGCGATTGTACCATATTATTGACAAGCTCAGGCTGCAATATTTCCAATAACGGTATTTGGGCCCGGTAGATGTCCCAAAGGGAATAATCATCATAATAGTTTCCCTTGCCCGCATTTTCCAGGCGGTTATTTGATGCAAATGCCGGGTAAGTGCCGTCTACATCATTATATAAACGCGGGTGTTGCATAGCATGATAAAACGAGGTGTAAAAAATGCGTTTGTCGGTTTCATTGCCTGTGGTAACTTTAATCTGGGCTAATGCTTTTTGCCATATATTTTTACATTGTGCCGTAGCCGCATTAAAATCCCAGTTTTTAATTTCCGCATCCAGGTTTTTGCGGGCACCTGCCATACTGCTAAAGGATGTGCCAACTTTTATATGCAGTTTTTCGCCCTTTTGCAACTTAAAGCCAATATAAGCGCCAATATCTTTTTGTAAACTTATGCTGTCTGACCTACTCACTTTATTTCCGGCAAATGTTCCGCTGGTTCCTGCAGTTCTCTCCAACTTTATTACAAAGTAGCCGTTAAAACCAGCTGGTTTCCCCCATCCCTGGTAAATGCGGTGCACAGGGTTGTAGCCATAAATCTCGTTCTTTTGTCTGTCAACTTTAACATAGCCTTCACCAAAATCACTGTTTGGTTTAATCAACAGGTATAAGCTATCGGCAATATCGGCGGTAAATTCCATCATACTGCACCGTGGGGTAGCCGTTACCGCAGCCTTAAGGTGTTGAGATGGAAGCTTCAGTTCATATACATAAGGTGTCGCCAACTCGTCCTGATGAGAAAATTTAACTGCAAAACCCGTTACTTTTAACTTGCCGCTAACAGGCATTATGGTAACGCTTCCGTAATCCTGCATACAGGAGCCGCTTATCCAGTGTGAGCCCCTGAAGCCGCTAAACTGATCGTCCTTATAATAATAAGGGGGTATACATTTATTTTCTGCAGCCTGGGTTTGCGCTGTCCACTGTGTCATGGCAAAGGGTGTACACACTGATGGAATAGTATTGGCATAATTGGCCTGAACTGACCCATGCTTCAATGCTGATAGCGTTGTGCTGCTTGCACTACCGGCAATTGTATTTACATACTTTAATAATCCAGGCCCTTGTGCGTTAGCAAGGACACCACTTATTAAAAACAGTAAACAAACTATCAGAAAAACTTTAAGCATACCCATTCATGTTACAACCTTACTGTTGCCGGAAGGTATTTAGCTATCAGATCTTCGTAATAAGGTTTCAACTCGGCTACAACCGGCGCCTTTGGACTTTTTGAGTACAGATCATAAGGGTTAAATTGATCTACCCATTTGAACATCTCCTTATCGTGCGCATTTAATAAATGATCGTAAGCGTTTTCGCGGTGCTGCGAGTAAAAAGAGTGGTACCTGATCATGTATAAAGCCGGTTCGGGAAGGTAGTTTTTAGTCAGATGGTACAAATACTCGTCATGCCCCCATGACATGTGTACGTTATCTAACCCACATTGATGGGTGTAAACTCCGTATGTGGTATTGTAACGCTCATCATAAGTGTCCGGGTTGTCGGCAAAAAACTCCGGATATACGATCTTGTCTGAAAATTTACAACCTACCGGGAAGGAATCACCGACCACATTCCATTGAGGTTCGCCAAACAGGCAAAGTACCTTACCCAAGTCATGGATAAAACCGGTGAGCACAAACCAGTCTGGATGGCCGTCGGCGCGGATCGCTTCGGCAGTTTGCAGTAAGTGCTGCAGCTGATCAAGCGAGGTATCCGGGTCGGAATCATCTACCAGGGTATTAAGGTATTCCATAGCCTGCCACCAGGGCATTTCCTTTTTATTAAATTTCAAGAAATTGGCTTTTTTAGCCAATACGTTCTCATAGGTCTGATATTTATGGTTTAACCTATAGAACTCACGCACTGGATTGTCTTCCGCCTTGTCATAATTTCTAAACTCTTCCCTGGTTTTAGCCGGGCCTGGCTCAGGGTATCGTTTTAACACATCGTCATCCCAATCTTCGATGCTGGACAATGGCGATATTTCGCTCTTTGTTAAATTTTCCATTGTATATCATTTTAATTAACTACCAAAATACTATATATAAAGCGGCGAGTATGCCGCAGATCAGCACTGACGACACCATAAATGAAGTATTGACCCTGAACATTTGCCGGTTTGTTTGGATACTGGTACTCTCTGTACGCGTACCGGCCAGCGTAATAATTACCATTAAGGCAACGCAGATTACAAACACCCACATCATCCGGTTTAAAAAAGGAATGGGCGCTATCAGATTGCCGGTTAATTCGGGCAAAAATTTAAAGACTACCGATAAAGGAATAGTGAGCACAGCTGCAGTCAGGGCGGCCGGCGAGGTTGTTTTTTTCCAGAACAAGCCTAACAAAAATATGGCAAATACCCCCGGCGATATAAAACCTACATATTCCTGGATAAACTGGTACACCTGGTCGAAGCTGCGTAATGAAGGGGCAATAACTACCGCTATTAATGCGGATAGTATGACGGCCCAGCGCCCTATAACTATCATCCTGCGCTCGGAAGCTTCTGTATGGATATATTTTTTATAAATATCCAGCGTATAAATGGTAGCAATACTATTACTTTTACCCGCCAGTGATGCCACAATGGCTGCGGTAAGCGCCGCAAAAGCCAAACCCTTTAACCCTGATGGCAATATATTCATCAATACCGGGTAAGCATGGTCGGGCTTGAGCACACCGGCGGCATCAGCCATTTCGGCATGAAAATATCCTTGCTGATACAAAACGTAGCTGGCAATACCCGGTATTACCACTATCAGCGGGATAAGCAGTTTTAAAAACGCGGCGAATATCAGTCCGCTACGCCCGGTATTAATATCAGCGCCCAGTGCCCTTTGTACAATGTACTGGTTGCAGCCCCAATAATTTAGATTATTTACCCACATACCGCCCGCCAGCAGCGATATGCCGGGCAGTATATCATAAAACTTACTCCCTTTAGCAAATATCATGTGAAAATGGTCGCCGGCTTGAGACCTTAATGTACCGAAGGCATTGATCACACCGCCGCTGTGTAACCTGTCGGACACGAGTTGCATTGCCAGGTAACAGGTTACCAAACCGCCAGCTATCAATATTATTACCTGCACCACGTCGGTGTAACCTATCACCTTCATACCGCCGAGGGTAATGATAACCGAAAAAACAGCCAGGCCAACTATGCAGACGTTAAACGGAATGCCCGATATTGTTTCAATAGCGCTTGCCCCTAAAAAAAAGATGGATGTTAAGTTAACCAGCACATAGGTAAGGAGCCAGAAAACCGTCATCACTGAACTTACCGTATCATTATATCTTACTGATAAAAACTGCGGCATGGTGTATATTTTATTTTTTACATATACTGGTAAAAAAAACACGGCCACGATAATTAAGGTAGCGGCAGCTATCCACTCATAACTGGCAATAGCTAAACCCATGGCAAAGCCTGAGCCAGACATGGCAATAAAATGTTCCGATGAGATGTTCGAGGCAATAATTGATGCGCCAATGGCCCACCAGGTAAGTGAACCTTCAGCCAGGAAAAAGCCTCTGGTGTCTTTATTGACAGACCTTTTGCGCTGGTATACCCAATAACCATAACCTGCTATCAGTACAAAATAGATACAAAAAACAACATAGTCGCTTAATGAAAGGTGCTTCATAATTTAGCTATATTTAGTTGTTTAAAAGTGGTTAAATTTATCCGTACCTGATGCCTTTTTTTGATTGTGCCCTTTCATCGCTTACTGTATTTTGACGATGTTTTTGTTACCTTCAGCTTCAACATGCTTTAACAGAGGCGCTTCAGCATGATTCAATATTACCGACGGAATAACCGCTCCTGCTGGTATGCTAATTCCATCGGCACCCAGGCCTTTTACATCATCAAAAACAAAGGCCGGCCTGAAATCACCGGCCAATAGTTTGACTTCAATATTTTTCAATTTGATGTTTGCTGCATGTCTCACATAAATAGCCCAGGCCGGCAATTCGCCAAACATGGTAAACTCCGGATAACCAGCTGCATTTTCTGGTACGGTGCTTAAAGCATCGGTTGTGATTTTTGCTATTTGTGGATTCGCACCGCCGGCGTAAGTTATGCTGATATTTTCAAGCGCAATATCGGTAACCGGGTGTCCTGGTATACCCGTAATTGAGGCAGGCATTAGGTTGTGCGGAGGTATCTTTGGCGGCGGCCCTTCTATTGGATAACCTATATCAGGTTTGCCGGCTGGTACTTCGGCTTGTACATTACCTATATATACATGGTTTAACGTGCTATATCTTTCGTCTTTATTACGGTGGCCCAGGCGTATAAAAATGGCATTGCCCGTGTTTCGGGCAACCACATTGCGGATGTCAATATCTTCCAGCGCGGCCCCGTCAACACTTTCCAGCGCTATGGCCGAGCGGTAGGTATCATACACCAGCAGGTTTTTAGCCGTTATATTTTTAAAAGCGCCTACCGAGCCCGTACCCAGTTTAAAACCGCTTGCGCTGGAACGGATGGTGCAGCTATCTACATAAATATTTTCGCAACGCCCGGTTACACTTTCTGATTTCAGGCAAATACCGTCATCGGCGGCATTTACAAAACAGTTGGTTATACGAATATCTTTTGAGTCTACAATATCAATACCATCGTTGTTCCAATAAGCGGTGCTTTCCACCCTGATATGATCTATAACTACCCCGCTGCAATTGCTGTAATTTTGCACCCAACCGGCTGAATTTTTTACGGTAACGCCTGATATATTCACATCTTTACAGCCATAAAAATGAAAGACACCCGGTCGGTTAGCTTCGGTAGGCCTTTTTAAAAGCCATTCCGTGTCGGTGATCAAGCCCTGGCGTAATAATAACAAAGCATTCTCAACAAGTTCGCGGCCCTGCCCGTCTATTATCCCGTGGCCGGTAATGGAAATACGGTTTTGGCCTGTTGCTGATATTACGGCCATCTTATCTTTAGGATAATCCATACGTTTAGCGCTGCCTAAAAGTATAGCGTCGTTATCAAGGTGCAATTCCACATTGCTTTTCAGCACCAGCGGCCCGGTGACAAATAGTCCGGCAGGCACCATTACCCTGCCGCCATTGTTTGCGGCAGCCGCATCAATTGCCTTTTGTATGCTGATGGCATTATTAATACTTAAACCCGCTTTTGCCCCATATGCTGTAATAGAGTATTGCTTTTGGGCGCAGGCAAATGTTACCGACAAACAGCCGCCTACCAAAATCACCTTTTTTAGTAACCTCATTAGCCTTATTTTAATTAACAGCATCCAGCTTTATTAAAAATATATCGTTTTGCTTCATATCAAGTTCTTTTTCCCAACTGCCGTTTTTTACATTCACATATACTTCATTATCGGCCAGCCCAGATGATAATTTCCTTAACTGACCTTCCTGCTGCAAATTAAGCTGCGGTGGGGCGCCCATTTGTAAATAAGCGGTATACGGGTCATTTTTTAAATATCCTATACGATAGGTACTGATCCTGTACCTGCCATTTTTAAGGTGATTTAAATGCAATTTAACCACTGATGCTTTTACCGGTTGTAAAATCTTGCTGTAAAATTGCTGGTTGTAAGCGGTATCAGGTGATAATAAATGGTAATCCCATATTAAGGCCTGCACATTATTCCTGTTATCCTTGCATACCCATGAGTTTTGATCAGGGTTAATCAACTCTTTATCACCCAACTCATTCACATATCTGAATGCCCAATACGATGGCTTCTTTATTGCCTGCAAATTCAGCAAACCAAACCCGCCATGGAACGCCTTTACCGGCGGACCTGCCTCTTCAAAAATATCCGTAAACGTCCAGTATGACATGGAATTAACCAGGTGTTCGGTCTTCTTCAATACATTAAGCACATAAGCGGCATTCTGATAAGTATCATGCAAGGGATCAAGCGGGTTGGGCGATGAATTCCACTCGGTAATGTGTATTTCTTTTCCCCTAAGCGGAGAAGCATCTACCTGATCACGCAAAATTTTCATAGGAACTGGAATACCATCGGCTTCGCGCATTTGAGTGCGCCTTTTGCCATATTCGTCAAACACGGACCTGGTACCGTAGGCATGGGTAGAAATAAAATCTACCAGATTAGGGTATTGTGCAAACCGCTCCAGAGCTTCCCTAATCCAGGTGCTGCCTGATGTTGCCGGGCCGCCAGCCCTGTACGTCGGCGATACTGCTTTTATCGCCTTTGCGGTAACCTCATAAAGTTTAAAGTATTCATTAATGTCGCCAGCGAAAAACTGGGTAAGGTTAGGCTCGTTCCATACTTCAAAGTACCATTGTTCTACTTCCTTTTTACTATAGCGCTCCTCAAAATGCCTAACCAGCGCAGTTATCAGCGCTGCCCATTTATCGTATGATTTTGGCGGGGTGATGTTTCCCTTCCACCAAAAAACTGTTTTGTCGCCGCTGGCCAGGGCAGGCGGCATAAAACCCAGTTCCACAAAGGGGCGCACTTTAATGCTTAACAAATAATCATACAGCTTATCTACATTTTGCCAATTGTAAATAGGGTTACCGTTTGCGTCTTCCGTGTATACATGCATTTCATCGTTTAGCAAACCGTGGAAACGGATATAGTTAAAACCGATATCGTGTTTAACCATAGCCAGTTGCTGTTGCCAGTCGGCCCGCAAACCCTCCGCGGCACGCCCGGCGCCTATACACTGCTGATATACCTTGCTGCGCACTCCTTTCACTTGGCCAATATTTACTGCAATATTGCGTGAAGTATCGGCCAATATCGGTGATGCCTGCAAATGACCGCCAATTGCACTAACGACTAATAAAATAATAAAGATACAAGCCCGCTTCATTAGCATTATCTTATAGTAAATCCCCCGTGTTAACCGGGGGATTTACCATTTTTCAATTAACATTCCTAACTGTTAGTATCCAGGGTTTTGTGGGAAAGGCGCCTGGTTCAAATCAATTGTTGTTTGTGGTATAGGCCTCAACAAATCATGCGCATCCAACTTATTTGCCGCTTTAGCCTCATCATTGTGGGCCAGTGTCCTGGTTATAAGTTTGCCCGTACGTTTTAACTCATACCATCTTAGCTCTTCACCAAATAACTCACGCGCCCTTTCATCAAGTATGTCGTCAAGCGATAAGGTGGTTACCTGCATTTCAGTAGCGTAGGGTATACCGGTTGCAGGGTCATTTCCGGGATTTGCAGCCCGAGCCCGGATGGCATTAAATAACTGCAGGGCCTTGGCTGTATTACCTAACTGTAAATTTGCTTCAGCACCCATCAGATATGTTTCGGCTAAACGAAATACATAAGTGTTCCGGAAACCCCCGTTATCTTGGTAAGGCATATTTAACTCACGGAATTTTTTAGGCTCAGGGTAAGACCTTGTTAAACCCGAAAATGGCGACGTACGGTATTGATCAGGGTTGATAACCGTATATTTCTTTGCGGCTATTTGCGCAGGTGTAAAAGGAACGCTTGGATAATATACAGCCGTATCGCCTACCGCAAATCCGCCGGTGGCAACCTGGGCGTATAAAACATTCCAGAAAGTGGCCGAGTAACGGCTGTCTTTAGCCTTATCAAACAAACTGAACAAGTAAGAAGTGGGTGATACGGCATAACTTGGCTTTCCGTATAAACCACTTCTTGCTATGTAAGGTATGGCCTGGGTGTCCCAAAGCGCCAATTGATTAAGGTTGTTTCCGCTGCCATTAGTAGTGGTTGTGCTACTATACTGAACAGCAAGTATTACCTCATTATTGCTTTGAAAATTAGCAATTGTAGGGTCAAACAAGGTTGAAAATACGGGCTTTAATGCATATGGACCGGCTATTACCGCATCCGCCAAAGTAGCAGCCTTTTGAAAATCGGCATTTCCTGCGCCATATGATTTATAAGCCTTGGTCAAATATACCTTAGAAAGCAAGTGCTGCGCTGCACCCAATGTTATCCTGCCTTGATCCGGGGTCGTTGGCGGTAACACGGCAACTGCGTCAGTTAAATCCTGGATTATTTGTGTATAAACCGTGCTTTCAGGCGTACGGGTAAAAACAAAGGTAGGGTCAGTAGTTAAAGTCAGCTTCAAAGGTACATCGCCAAAAGTTTCGGCAAGTAAAAAGTAATAATATGCCCTTAATGCTTTTGCCTCACCTATCCTAACATTCAATAGGGTAGGGTCCTCGCCGGTTACCTGCGTTGCCCAGTACAGCGTGGTATTGGCTATGTTAACGGCATAATACAATTGGTTCCATAAACCGCTGAAATTACCGTCGGACGGTGTTAAACTGCTGTTATACAGGTTAAGGCCGTTGTTATCATTAATTCCATAAGAACTAAAAATATCGGTACCCAAAAAGTACAGGTTGGGATAATTAATTACCCCGCGCAAATTAGGATAATTTGCCTTTACCAGATCTTCAAAACCTTGGGCTGTATTATAATAAGTAGCATCGGTACGGCCTGCAGGGTTATACTCTTCAATATACTTTTTACATCCCGTAACGCTTAACAGCAGAATGGGAATGATAACAAGAAATTTATATATAGATTTCATAAATGTTGTTTTTAACGATTAATTATAAAGATAAATTTACGCCAACTATAAAGGTGCGTGTCCTGAATTCGGCGTTGCTGAATGAATTGGC
>CAZZVY010000034.1:0-18666 GCA_964657585.1 uncultured Mucilaginibacter sp.
GGATCAACTATAATAATAGAGCTGGAATGAAGTACTTAAGCGAATTACTGGAAGATTTACCATTTACTGAATTACAGGGCAGCGCCGATGTAGAGATTACGGCCGTTGTTTTCGATTCGCGCAAGGTAGTGCCGGGTTGCTTGTTTGTAGCTGTAAAAGGTACCGCTGTTGACGGGCACAACTATATTGAACAGGCCGTGAAAGACGGTGCAGTTGCTGTTATTTGCGAAGAATTGCCCGGCCACACAGCAGATGGCGCCGATTTCCTGATGGTGGCTAATTCGGCTATGGCGCTGGGTATTGTTGCTTCAAATTTTTATGAGAAGCCATCGGCACAGCTGGAACTGGTTGGCGTAACCGGTACCAATGGCAAAACAACTATTGCTACCTTATTATATAAGCTTTTTCGCGATCTGGGTTATAGATGCGGGTTACTGTCTACCGTGGAGAACCAGATCAATGAAAATATTATACCTGCCACACATACCACACCCGACCCGGTAGAGCTGAACAGGCTATTGAATGATATGGTAGGGCAGGGCTGCGATTATTGCTTTATGGAAGTAAGTTCGCATGCCGTGGCACAGCACAGGATAGATGGGTTAAAGTTTGCAGGGGGAATATTCTCTAACCTTACGCATGACCACCTGGATTACCATAAAACATTTGAAGCTTACTTAAAGGCCAAAAAAACATTTTTTGATCAGTTGCCTAAAACAGCTTTTGCGCTGACCAATATTGATGATAAAAATGGCAGTGTAATGCTGCAAAATACCAAAGCGCACAAAAAAACCTATGGCCTAAAAAACATGGCCGATTTTAAGGTAAAGATATTAGAGAATGGCTTTAACGGGCTGCTGTTAAATATAGATGGCGACGAAGTTTGGTTTAAACTGGTTGGCAGTTTTAACGCCTATAATCTGCTGGCTGTTTACTCGGCGGCAATGTTGCTGGAGCAGGATAAACGCAAAGTGTTAGTTAGCTTAAGCAAGCTTTCAGGAGCAGAGGGACGTTTTGATGCTATAATTTCAGCTAATAAAATAATAGGCATTGTTGATTACGCCCATACGCCTGATGCGGTGCAAAATGTACTTACCACTATTCATGACCTGCGCAAAGGGACAGAACAGGTGATTACCATTATTGGTTGTGGCGGCGACCGTGACCGAACCAAACGCCCGGTAATGGCAGCCATGGCCTGCGATTGGAGTGATAAGGTGATCCTTACATCGGATAATCCCCGTTCAGAAGATCCGGCTGCCATCATTAAAGAAATGGAAGCAGGCGTAACCGGCGCTAACAAAAAGAAAACCATCAGTATAACAGATCGCCGTGAGGCCATTAAAACCGCTTGCCACCTGGCTAAACCAGGAGATATTATTTTGCTGGCAGGCAAAGGACATGAGAAATACCAGGAAATAAAGGGTGTGAAAAGCCATTTTGATGATAAGGAAGAATTGATGGATCAATTCAAATTGATGAGTGAATAAAAAAGTACGTCATCCTGAACTTGTTTCAGGAACCTACAGGGCAGGTAGAGATTATAAGTGAGGTGCTGAACAAGTTGGCATTACGAAAAGAGTGAAGTAAAACAAGAAATAACCAATAACTGATATAAGGAAAACAAAAGAGATCAATGTTATACTATCTGTTTAGCTATCTGAATAAAAACTACAATATTCCCGGGGCGGGGGTGTTTCAGTACATTACATTCCGGACGGCTATGGCGGTAATAGTTTCGTTGTTGATTACAACAGTTTATGGTCGCCGGTTAATTAATTACCTGCGACTTAAGCAGGTGGGCGAAACGGTACGTAACCTGGGCCTGGAAGGCCAGATGCAAAAATCGGGCACGCCAACCATGGGTGGCTTAATTATTTTGCTGGGCATATTGGTGCCCACCTTGCTGTTTGCCAAACTGGATAATATTTATGTGATTATGATGCTGGTTACTACCATTTGGCTCGGGACTATTGGGTTTCTTGATGATTACATCAAGGTATTTAAAAAGAATAAAGAAGGACTGGCCGGCAGGTTTAAGATCATCGGTCAGGTAGGGCTGGCATTAATTATTGGGTGGACAATGTATTTTCACAACGATATAACCATCAGGCAAACCGTTACACTGCCGGTTAAATACGATGCTCCGGTTGATTTTCACATGAAGAATGACAAGCCCGTTTATACCCAGGATGTAAAATCAACCAAAACCACCATCCCTTTTTATAAGAACAACGAGTTTGATTACGGCAAAGTGCTTAAAATGTTCGGTCATGGGTATGAAAAATATACCCTTATGGTATTCCTTTTCTTTATGATAACGATTATCACTTTCATATCAAACGGAGCAAATATTACCGACGGGATTGATGGGTTGGCCACAGGTACATCGGCTATAATAGGCATTACCCTGGCTATACTGGCCTATGTATCAAGCAACATTATTATGTCTGACTACCTGAATATTATGTTTATCCCAAACTCAGGAGAACTGGTGATTTTTGCCGGGGCATTTGTTGGGGCATGCGTTGGTTTCCTTTGGTATAACTCCTATCCGGCGCAGGTTTTTATGGGCGATACCGGCAGTTTGGCCATAGGCGGCATAATCGCAGTATTTGCCGTAATGATCCGCAAGGAACTGCTGCTGCCCATATTATGCGGAATTTTTGTGATAGAAAATGCGTCGGTTATTATACAGGTAGGCTGGTTTAAATTCACCCGTAAAAAATTTGGTGAAGGGCGCCGTATATTTTTAATGGCGCCGCTGCACCATCATTATCAAAAAAAAGGTTTCCATGAGGCAAAGATCGTAACCCGGTTCTGGATCATTTGCATTATGCTGGCTATTATAACGGTGATAACATTGAAGTTGAGGTAAGGAAAGGCCCCTCGAAGGGGGACGAAAAGGTAACATAAAGAATAATGCCATCCCGAACTTGTTTCGGGAACCCACAGGAAGAGTAAACTGCAAGTGGGGTGCTGAAATAATTTCAGCATGACAAAATGAATGTTTAAATAAATAATGAACGAAAACACAAACATACAAGCTACTGCCCCCACTCCATTGGAGAGGGCCGGGGGGCTGTTGGCTATCCTTGGCGCCGGCGAAAGCGGTGTTGGGGCAGCATACCTGGCCAGGCAGCGGGGATACGATGTTTTTGTATCGGATATGGGTGTAATTACACCGAAATACAAACAGCAATTGCAGGAGTGGGGTATACGGTTTGAAGAGCAGCAGCACACTGAGGCCGAGATACTGAAAGCGGTGGAAGTGATTAAAAGTCCGGGGATACCGGATAAGGCACCGCTGGTAAAAAAGTTAAGGGAAACAGGGATACCTGTTATTTCCGAAATTGAATTTGCTGGCAGGTACACAGATGCTAAGATGATCTGTATAACAGGATCAAACGGAAAGACTACTACCACCAGCTTAACTTATCATATCCTGAGTAAGGCAGGATTAAACGTAGGGCTGGCCGGTAACATAGGCAAAAGTTTTGCCTATCAGGTGGCTACCGAGAAGTTTGACACTTATGTATTAGAGATCAGCAGCTTTATGCTGGATAATATGTACCGGTTTAAGGCGGATATAGCGGTATTGCTAAACATTACGCCAGATCATTTGGACAGGTATGAGTACAAACTGGAAAACTATGCCGCGTCCAAGTTCCGGATAACGCAAAATCAAACCGGGGCTGATCATTTTATCTACTGCTCTGATGATCCTGAAACAATAAAAGGTATGCAAGGCCGCACGTTTGCAGCTAAGCAATTGCCATTCTCTATTGAAAAAACCATTGAAACAGGAGCATATCTCCAAAACGACAATATTGTCATAAACGTAACTAACGACCATTTTCAAATGTCGATTACAGAACTGGCCCTGCAGGGCAAACACAACATTTATAACTCTATGGCCTCTGGAATAGTAGCCAAGGTATTGGAACTACGCAACTCAACCATCAGAGAAAGTATGATGGATATACAACCCATTGAGCACCGTTTGGAGTTTGTGGCGAGGATATCGGGCATCGGCTTTATTAATGATTCCAAGGCTACCAACGTTAACTCAACCTGGTACGCACTGGAGAGTATGAGCACTGATGTGGTACTGATTTTAGGGGGCGTGGATAAGGGGAATGATTATACCATGCTTACCGAATTGGTTAAGCAAAAGGTGAAAGCAATTGTTTGTCTAGGCAAGGACAATAAACGCATACATGACGCTTTTGACGATATGGTAGAGATCATCGTTAATACATCATCAGCTGCCGAGGCTGCACAAATCGCTTTCCATCTGGCTAAAAAAGGCGATACGGTTCTGTTATCTCCGGCCTGCGCCAGTTTTGATCTGTTTAAGAATTATGAAGACAGGGGCAAACAGTTTAAAGAAGCGGTGATGCAGTTGTAGGTTGATCGGTAAATTAATAAATAGTAAAAAATAGTTATCCCGAACTTGTTTCGGGAACCCATCAGGATAGCGATTTACAAACGAGGTGCTGGAAAAAATTCAGCATTACATGATTAATCATCAGTAGTATCAATAAATAATTGGTAAAACCACAGACAAAAATGATGAACAACATACTCAATAATACTAAAGGCGACCGCTGGATATGGCTGATCGTTATCTTATTGTCTATTATTTCCATGCTGGCTGTTTATAGTTCAACAGGTACGCTGGCCTATAAACAAGGTAAGGCTAACGAGAGCATCCTGTTTAAACATATGCTGATGATATTTGGCGGCTTAGCCTTAATGTACATTTCGCATAAGATCGATTACCGTTATTACGCTGGTATATCAAAGATATTAATGGTAGTCACGCTGCCATTACTGTTATTTACCCTGCTATTTGGCAGCCACATGAATGGGGCCAGCCGCTGGATAGCTATACCGGGCACCGGCTTTACCTTTCAGTCTTCAGATTTTGCCAAACTTGCGCTTATAACTTACCTGGCACGTATGTTATCGCGCAAGCAGGAAAACATCAGGGATGTAAAGGAATCATTTGCGCCAATTATGGGTGCGGTTTGTGTGGTGTTCTTTTTAATTATGTGGGCCAATATGTCTACCGCGCTGATGCTGTTTGGGGTAAGTATACTACTGCTTATTATGGGGAGGGTTAGTATCAAGCAAATTGCAATTACGTGCGTGGCCGGGGCATTTCTGGTAGTGGTGGTGGCCATGTTAGGCCCGCGCCGCCACTTGTATATGACCCGTATCAACACCTGGCGGCATCCTGAACTGGCCGCGCCGGATAAGTCATTCCAAAGCGAACATGCTAAAATTGCCATTGCTACCGGCGGTTTATTTGGCAAAGGCCCGGGCGGCAGTACCGAGCGTAATTCATTGCCCGAGGCTTATTCTGATGAAATATATGCCATAATTGTGGAAGAGTACGGGTTGATAGGCGGAGTGATATTAGTGGGCTTATATGTATTTCTGCTTTACCGCTGTGTAAAGATAGTAACCAAAGCGCCAAAAGCATTCGGGGCGCTGCTGGCAGCAGGATTAAGTTTTAGCTTATGTATACAGGCATTTGCCAATATGGCCATTGCAGTAGGTTTGGGCCCGGTTACGGGAGTGCCGCTGCCTTTAGTAAGCATGGGGGGGACATCTATTTTATTTACAAGCGTTGCCTTCGGCATCATCCTGTCGGTAAGCAGGCATATAGATGAAACTGTTGAACAAAAGAGTGAAAAGGTAATTGTAGGGGATTTGACGTTGGCGTAAAATAGTGTAATCAAATAATAAACCAGTGGCATCAAAAAGGATCATTATTAGCGGCGGCGGTACAGGGGGGCATATCTTCCCGGCTATTGCTATTGCCAATGCCTTGAAACGGCTTGACCCTGCTACCGAAATTTTATTTGTAGGCGCTAACGGCCGTATGGAGATGGAAAAAGTACCTGCTGCCGGTTATAAGATCATCGGGTTAGACATACAGGGTATCCAACGTAAATCTATCTTAAAAAACTTGATGTTCCCTGTTAAACTGATTGGTAGTTTACTAAAGGCCATGCAGATAATTAAGGATTTTAGGCCAGATGCTGCGGTAGGCGTAGGTGGTTATGCATCCGGTCCGTTATTATATGCAGCATCGTTAAAAGGGGTACCATATGTTATACAGGAGCAAAACTCTTATGCAGGTATCACTAATAAGCTGTTAGCTAAAAAAGCTCAAAAGATATGCGTGGCTTATGATGGGATGGATAAGTTTTTCCCTGCAGATAAGATCATTAAAACGGGTAACCCTATTCGGAGGGAGTCGGTTGATATTAAAGGTAAACGTTTGCAGGCGCTGGAGCTGTTTAAATTATCGGCGGATAAGAAAACCATTTTTGTAACAGGGGCAAGTTTGGGTGCAGGTACTATCAACAAAGCAGTTATGGGCGGCCTGGATAAATTGTTAAAAGCTGATGTGCAGGTAGTTTGGCAAACTGGTAAGTTCTATTATCAGGGCATTATAGATCAATTGGGCAACAACTATCACCCCAACATCCGCATAATGGAATTTTTAAACCGGATGGATCTGGCCTACGCGGCCGCTGATATAATTGTATCAAGGGCAGGTGGTACCATATCCGAACTTTGTGTGGTTGGTAAACCAGTGATACTGGTGCCATCGCCGAATGTGGCCGAAGACCATCAGACAAAAAATGCATTGGCCCTGATAGAAAAGAACGCCGCAGTTTTTGTGGCCGACAGGGATGCCGAAGCAACCCTGATTGATAAAGCACTGGAATTATTTAAGGATAAAGACAAGCAAAGGATATTAAGCACTAACATCAGTAAGCTGGCCATTTTAAATGCCGATGATGTAATTGCGCAGGAAGTTACCCAAGTAACTATCAACAATTAATAAGGTGTTCCGCTTTTGCGGGCACCTTGTTTTATTATTTGGAAAAGAAAAGTGATCCTGAACTTGTTCGGGGACCCACAGCGCAGGCGACTATTATATAAGGTGTCGAAACAAGTTCGGCATGACAGGGAAAGAAACGAAACGGTGAAATCGAAAACAACATCGGTGAAATAAAAGAAATGGAATTACGCAACATACAACGGGTTTACCTGGCAGGCATAGGCGGCATTGGCATGAGTGCCCTTGCGCGTTACTTTGCCCACCTGGGTTGTATTGTTTGCGGGTATGATAAAACCAGTACCGATTTAACCGTTGCTTTGCAAAGTGAAGGTATGGCCATTATTTATGATGACCGGGCCGATTTTATACCCATTAGTTTTACCGAGCCTTGCGATAGCACGCTGATAATTTATACCCCTGCGCTGCCCAGCGATACGGCTATTATCAAATACTTTCAGCAAAAAGGTTTTGAACTGTATAAGCGCTCGCAGGTATTAGGGATAATCAGTAAAAGCATGTATACCGTAGCAGTTGCCGGTACACATGGTAAAACTACCACCTCCTGCATGATAGCGCATATACTGAAGGATTCCGGAATGGATTGCTCTGCTTTTTTAGGCGGCATAGCTGCCAATTATCAAAGCAATGTGTTGTATGGCAACAATAACATAATGGTGGTAGAAGCCGATGAGTATGACCGCTCTTTCCTAACCCTGCACCCGGATATTGCCATTATTACCTCTATGGATGCTGACCACCTGGATATTTATGGCGATCATTCACATTTAACCGAGTCGTTCCACTTTAATATATCATAAAGGTTTGGCGGTAGGGCGTGCCGGATTGACCTATGCTTCGGCAAACGAGGCAGATGCCATGGCAGCCAATATCCGTGTGGATAATGGTGATTTTTATTTTGATTTTATAAACAAAGATCAGCACATTATTAATATCAAAATGGGCATTGCCGGTATACATAATATAGAAAATGCAACTGCCGCCATACAAGCTGCCTTGTTATTGAATGCAGCGCCCGAAAACATTAAGAGCGCATTAGGCAGCTTTAAAGGTGTTAAGCGCCGTTTTGAATATATAGTAAAAGAGCAAGGGCATATTTATATTGATGATTATGCGCACCATCCTGAAGAATTGAGGGCTTGTATAACATCGGTAAAAAAGCTGTATCCCGGTAAAAAGCTAACAACCATTTTTCAGCCGCATTTGTATAGCCGCACCCGCGATTTTGCGGATGGTTTTGCCAAAGCGCTGGATATGGCAGATGAATTATTAATGCTGGATATTTACCCTGCGCGCGAACTGCCTATTGAGGGTGTGGACGCAGACATGATACTAAGCCGCATGGAATTGTGGAATAAACGCAAATGTGGAAAACAAGAAAGCCTTGACATTGTGCGATTTGAGAAACCTGAATTACTTTTAACGGTTGGTGCGGGCGATATTGACCAACTGGTGCAACCACTTAAAAATATACTTGAAAATGTTTAAGAATAAACGCATCTGGCGGTATATCTTATTTGGTATAATCTGGGTTGCAAGCCTGGGCGGCCTGGTTGCATTGATGAGTTTTATCGAGATTAAGAAATCCACTATGGTATGTAAAGACGTACAGGTGATCATTTCGGGAAGCCAGTATTTTATAGATAAGCAGGAAGTGGACAATATTCTGGGTTTGAACAGTAATTTGCTGATAGGGCGAAGATTAGAGAATATCAACATTCATCAATTAGAGAAACGGTTAAGGCGAAACCCGTTTGTAGAACGTGCAAGTATATATAACGACATGGATGGGGTTATTGTGGTTGAAATTAGCCAGCGGCAACCCCTGATGCGGGTAATGAACCGGTTTAATCAGGATTTTTATATAGACCAGCATGGGCTCAAATTGCCTTTATCGGCAAATTTCACTGCCAAAGTATTAGTGGCCAATGGCTTTATTGATGAGTTATTTGCCAGTAAGGTTGATACTTTGCGCACACAGGTAGCCAGGGGCATATTTGAAACCGCCGAATTTATCAGCAAGGATTCCTTGTGGTTGGCGCAGGTAGCGCAGATATATGTGAACGAGCAGCATGAGATTGAACTGATACCCCGTGTGGGCAACCAGCGCATATTGTTAGGCAATGCCGATTCGCTTGATATTAAGTTCAGGAACCTGTTGGCATTTTATAAGCAGGTGGTACCGCAGGTTGGGTGGGCGGCTTATAAAGCAATAAACCTTAAATACAGCAACCAGGTTATCGGGATAAAGAACGAAAATATAAAAAATGATACGGCAACGGTTAAAACTATAAAAAAGGATACGTTAACCGCAGCTGTGCAGGATACAAGCAGCAAACTAAAAAAGTAAGCATAATAGATATTTATATGGACAAAAGCTCAACTCAGGAAAAAAGTGCGCCGATTGCGGTTGGATTGGATATTGGCACCACTAAAATTTGTGCTATTGTTGGCCGTCGCAGTAAGAACGGCAAAATAGAGGTATTAGGCATTGGCAAGGCCGAGTCCGCCGGGGTAACGCGTGGCATGGTTTCCAATATCGATAAGACTGTGCAGGGCATTGTGCAGGCAGTTGATATAGCCGGTACACAATCAAACGTGGAAATAAAGGTGGTAAATGTAGGTATTGCCGGCCAGCACATTAAAAGCCTGCAGCACCGCGGTTTAATAACCCGCCGGGCACTGGATACCGAGATCAGCCGTAAAGATATAGAGAAGCTGGTGGAGGATATGTACAACCTGGTCATGTCGCCGGGCGAAGAGATCATCCATGTGTTACCGCAGGAGTTTACGGTTGATAATGAGCCGGGTATTAAAGACCCTATAGGCATGGCAGGCGTACGTCTGGAGGCCAACTTCCACATCATATCCGGCCAGGTTACTGCCATTAAGAACATTGTAAAATGTGTAAATAAGGCACACCTTGACAGCCAGGAACTGATACTGGAACCCCTGGCATCATCTGAATCTGTTTTGAGCGACGAGGAAAAGGAAGCCGGCGTGGTATTGGTTGATATCGGCGGCGGTACAACCGACGTAGCCATCTTCCACGAAGGCATTATTCGTCATACGGCAGTTATCCCCTTTGGTGGTAACAGCGTAACTGAAGACATACGTGAAGGTTGCTCGGTAATGCGCAATATAGCCGAGCAGTTAAAGCTGCGTTTCGGTTCGGCACTGGCTGATGAAAATAAAGAGAACGAAATTGTTTGCGTACCCGGTTTACGCGGCCGTGAGCCCAAAGAGATATCGGTAAAGAACCTGGCCTTTGTGATACAGGCGCGTATGGAAGAAATAGTGGAGCATGTATACTACGAGATCAAATCATCCGGGTACGAAAAGAAGCTGATAGCAGGTATTGTAATTACAGGCGGCGGTGCACAACTTAAACATTTGCCGCAATTGGTTGAATTTGTTACCGGTCTGGATTGCCGGGTAGGATATCCTAACGAGCATTTAGCCCGGAACGAGGTATTGCCCAAGCCAACTTACGAGGAACTGCAAAGCCCGATGTTTGCCACCGGTATTGGTTTGCTGATAAAAGGCATTCAGAAAATGGAATATGAAATGCAGGCAAGCCTGCCGGAAGCATCGCAAAAACCCGAGAAACCAAAATACGGCGACGAGAAACGCTTTGGTTTATTCAGCAAATTGCTGGAGACAGGCAAGAAATTTATTAAGGATGATATTAAGGACGAGGACTTTCTGAAATAATTATTAACAAGAGGTAAATTTTCAACATATTAACTTTTGTTAATAATTATTGTTGAAAAAGATATAATATTACGATAGCGGAAACAATAATTCATCAGGTTTTATAAAGCTGAAAATAAGGAACATGCAGTTTGAAATGTTAAAAGAAAAGTCGTCTATCATCAAGGTTATTGGTGTGGGCGGCGGCGGCGGTAATGCGGTGAACCATATGTATAAACAAGGTATTACCGGTGTGGACTTTATAATCTGTAATACAGATGCCCAGGCGCTGGAATTAAGCCCGATACCCAATAAAGTACAATTGGGCGCCAGCTTAACCGAAGGTATGGGAGCAGGTTCCATTCCTGAGGTAGGCAAAAACTCTGCGATTGAAAATATTGATGATATTAAACAAATGCTGGGGGTTAATACCCGTATGCTGTTCATTACTGCGGGCATGGGCGGTGGTACAGGTACTGGCGCCAGCCCTATAATTGCCAAGGCTGCCCGCGAAATGGATATACTTACCGTAGGCATTATCACTACGCCATTTAGTTTTGAAGGTAAACGCCGTAAAATGCAGGCCGATGAAGGTTTGGAAGAACTGAAAAAATATGTAGACAGCTTTTTGGTGATATCTAACGACAGGCTGCGCCAGATTTTCGGAAACCTGACCCTGGGGTCGGCATTTGCACAGGCAGATAATATTTTAACTACAGCTGCCAAAGGCATTGCCGAGATCATTACCCTACCTGGCTATATCAATGTTGATTTTAAAGACGTGCGCACTGTAATGAAAGACAGCGGCGTATCTATTATGGGCAGCTGTGCTGCAGAGGGCGAAAACCGTGCATTAAAAGCGGTTGAAGGTGCGCTGGCATCGCCATTATTAAAAGATAATGAGATTGAGGGGGCACGTTATATCCTGTTGAACATTAGTTCAGGTACTTTGGAAGTGACCATGGACGAAGTAAGCATAATTACCGATTATATACAGGAAGAAGCCGGTTTGGCTGCCGACCTGATATGGGGTAACTGCCAGGATGATTCGCTGGGCGAAAAACTTTGTGTGACAATTATAGCTACCGGTTTCCAAACCAAAGACGAACGCGAGTATGAGCAAAGCACCAAGCGTATTGTATCTATGCTGGTGCCCGAGGAAAAAGCTGTGCCACTGGTACGCCCGGTAAATGAGTTTATTACACCTGTGGCCGTTGAAGATAGCGCAGACAACGGACCCTATATTAAAGTAACAGAAAAGCAAACCGGGTTATTTGACTTGTTTGCACCAGACTTGCCTGCCGCCGCAGTGGATAACAGTGAGACAATAAAGCACAACCTGATTGAAGAAGAACCTGTTGCAGCTAACGAACCCGAACCTGTCGATTTTACCTTTAAAGTGAGCGAAAGCTTAATGGAGTTTGAGAACTTTAAAGCCGAAGCTATTGCCCCGTTGCAGCCACTACCAGAACCTGTGGTACCTGTCGGTGCAGACGACCATAAGACCAATGATACGGTGGAGGAGCAGATGCGTAAAGCCCGCGAACGTATTATGCGTTTAAAGGATTTGACCTTAAAAAACCGTAATGTACAGGAACTGGAAAACGTGCCTGCCTACAAACGTAAAGAAATTGCATTGCAGCAAACACCATCATCAGCAGAAAGCGAAATATCACGGTTCTCGCTTTTAGCAGATGCCGACGGAAATACCGAAATCAGGAGAAATAACTCTTTTCTACACGATAATGTTGACTAATGCCTTATACTTTTAATGCTGGGCCTTTGCATAATAATGCAAGGGCTTTTTTGTTATAACCCATAATAATAAGTTATAGCCTTGTGCGTATTTGCTTTAAAGATTATATTTGTATATTGTAAATTAATACGATTTCGCATTGGATTTATTTGATAAGATCTCAAAGAACATGGGCGGGCCGATAGGCCAGCATCAGCAATGGTCGCACGGTTATTTTTCGTTTCCTAAACTCGAAGGTGAGATTGGACCGCACATGTTGTTTAACGGGACCGAACATCTGATATGGAGTTTGAACAATTACTTAGGCCTGGCAAATCATCCGGAAGTACGCAAGGCCGACGCTGATGCTGCTGCGCAATTTGGCATGGCCTATCCTATGGGTGCCCGTATGATGTCGGGCAACTCGGGCCATCACGAAGAGTTAGAGCAGGATTTAGCAAAATTTGTTGGTAAAGAGGATGCTTTTTTGCTGAATTACGGTTACCAGGGAATGGTATCTATTATTGACGCACTGGTTGATCGTAACGACGTGATCGTCTACGATGCAGAATCTCACGCCTGCATTATAGACGGCGTACGGTTGCATATGGGTAAACGGTTTGTTTATCAGCACAATGATATAAAAAGCTGCGAAAAGCAGTTAGAACGCGCTGCCAGGCTAACCGAACAAACCGGCGGTGCAACCTTAGTGATTACTGAAGGTGTGTTTGGCATGTCCGGCGCCCAGGGCAAGCTTAAAGAAATTATTGCGTTGAAGGATAAGTATAACTTCAGGTTATTGATAGATGATGCACATGGATTTGGTACGCTTGGTAAAACCGGCGCAGGTACCCATGAAGCACAAAATTGTGTTGAAGGGGTAGACGTTTATTTCGGAACATTTGCCAAATCCATGGCCGGGATAGGCGCTTTTGTAGCATCAAACCGGGAAATTATTGATTATCTGCGTTATAATATGCGTTCACAAACCTTCGCTAAGGCATTGCCCATGCCAATGGTGCTGGGTTTAAAGAAACGGTTTGAGCTTTTAAGATCTCAGCCGCAACTGCGGGATAAATTATGGCAGGTTGCTACCGCTTTACAAACCGGACTGCGTGAACATGGATTTGATATTGGCATAACCAATAGCATGGTTACCCCGGTATTTCTGAAAGGCGACCTGCACGAAGCCACCAGCCTCACTATGGACCTGCGTAAGCGGTACCACATCTTCTGTTCAATTGTTGTTTACCCTGTTATCCCTAAAGGGCTTATAGAGTTGCGTTTGATACCTACTGCAATGCATACCCTTGCCGACGTGGAACGCACACTGGAAGCTTTCAGCGATGTGGCAGAGAAGCTTAAATCCGGCGATTATAAAGAAGCCAAGATGGCTGTAGCTTAAACTGCATTGTGGGTGCTGAGCAAGTCAGTATCAACCGTACTATCCTCTCATACCCAGCAACATTTCAGCTATGGCAATATCTTCAGGAAAGGTAATCTTAATATTCTGGTAATTTCCTTCCGTTAAATGGATAGCTAACCCGTCTTTTTCAGCTACGCTGGCATCATCTGTAAAGCTATTGTTAAAGACTTGCTGATAAGCCTTTTTTATCAGATCTGATTTGAAAGTCTGCGGTGTTTGCACCAGGTAAACTTCATTGCGCAGCAAACTCTCCGATACGCCATTGCGCAAACTGCGCACAGAATCACGGCTTTTAACGGCCGCAACGGCGTTGCCATATTTGGCCGCCTCTGCATAGGCCATATCAATTATTTCAATTCCGGTGAGCGGCCGTACTGCGTCTTGTATGGCCACAAGGCTATGTTCATCAACCAGTTCCAAGCCATTTTTAACCGAATGGAAGCGTGTTTCACCGCCATTAACCAAAGTATGCGGGATGGTAAAATGATGTTCAAGGCAAAGCTCTTTCCAATAGGTATGATAATTTGCATGTAATACTACTATCAGCTGAGGATGGTAAGCAGACTGCTGAAAAGCTTCTATTGTATACATAAGCACAGGCTTACCATTTAATGGCAAGAATTGCTTAGGCACAACCGACTGCATCCGCGTACCCGAACCCCCGGCAACGATGATGGCATACGTTAAGATTTGAGATTTTAGATTTGAGACGTGAGTCATATTATTACAATAACCGAGCTAAAATATGAGACTGGCTACTTCAGTCTCACATCTAATGTCTCAAATCTATATTAAATGATCAGCATGGCATCGCCGTAGCTGTAAAAGCGGTACTTTTCTTTGATTGCCACCTCATAGGCATTCATTACATGCTCATAACCGCCAAATGCGCAAACCATCATCAATAATGTTGATTCGGGTGTATGGAAATTGGTGATCATAGAGTTGGCAATGCTAAATTCATACGGCGGGAAGATGAATTTGCTGGTCCAATCGTTAATTGGTTTTAACAACCTGCCTGCCGATACCGCCGACTCAATAGCCCGCATAGAAGTTGTACCAACTGCGCATATCCTTTTTTTAGCCTCAATGCCTCGGTTAACTATGTTAGCTTGTTTTTGCTCAATAATAATCTGCTCCGAATCCATTTTATGCTTGGTCAGGTCTTCCACCTCCACAGCGCGAAAGGTGCCCAAACCTACGTGCAGCGTAACCTCGGCAAACTCAACACCCTTTAGTTCCAGGCGTTTCATCAGTTCTCGGCTAAAGTGCAGGCCGGCAGTAGGGGCAGCAACAGCGCCCTCGTGCTTGGCAAAAATGGTTTGATAGCGTTCTTTATCTTCGGCAGTAGCTTTACGTTTAATGTATTTTGGAAGCGGCGTTTCGCCCAGTATCTCAATATTGCGGCGAAACTCTTCATCGCTGCCGTCAAACAAAAAGCGTATAGTGCGTCCGCGGGATGTAGTGTTATCCACTACTTCGGCAACAAGCAGGTCGTCATCGCCAAAATATAACTTATTGCCCACACGTATTTTACGGGCAGGGTCAACCAGTACATCCCATAAACGCAGTTCTTTATTAAGTTCGCGCAGTAAAAAAACCTCAATGGTAGCACCGGTTTTTTCCTTGTTGCCATACATACGGGCAGGGAAAACCTTGGTATTGTTAATGATCATTACATCCTTGTCATCAAAATAGTCCAAAACATCCCTGAATATTTTATGCTCAATTTTACCCGAATCTTTATGCAGCACCATTAAACGTGCCTCGTCGCGGGCGGATGAGGGGTTATGTGCTATTAACGATTCGGGCAGGTTAAATTTAAACTGAGATAATTTCATGCGTATTATTTAATATAAATTTTAGCGGGCAAATGTATGAAAATTTAACAAATTTAAACGCATAAAACAGTTGTTTGTGTGGCATTTACGGGATATTAAATAAAATGAACAAACATTGTAACCTAACAGCAGAGAGAACGTCTAATCAAAACAGGTATGATATTTTTTAAATTATTAAGGGAAAGCTTTCTGTTTGCGTTTGATGCGTTGCGGCAAAACAGGCTGCGCACCATGTTATCGCTTTTGGGGGTCACCATAGGCATTTTTACAATAATTGCGGTTTATTCGGCGGTAGATACCCTGCATAATAACCTGCAAAGCAGCGTAGACAAACTGGGCAGCAATAGCATTTATGTAACCCAAATGCCCTGGATGATGGACGGCGACTCGCCCTGGTGGAAATATATACAGCGGCCCACACCTAACCTGCGCGATTTTGACAAATTGCATAACCGCATTGAAAGCGCCGAAGGGATTACATACCAGGTGTATATTGATAACCGTACTATTAAATATGGGAGCAATTTTGTAGAGAATGCCCGCATTAGCGCGGTTACCCATGATTATCACTTTACCCGGAATTTTGATATTCAGGACGGGCGTTATTTTACCGAAAATGAGTCACGAACGGGGGCCGCCGCTGTATTAATTGGCGCAGATGTGGCCGCCGGGTTGTTCCCGCATGAAGTAGCTGTAGGCAAACGTATAAAAGTAATGGGCCGTTATGTAACCGTTGTAGGCGTATTTGCCAAAGAGGGAGAAAACATGCTGGGTATTACCAGCGACCAGTTGATTGTGATGCCCCTTAATTTTGCCCGCAATATTATTGACGTGCAAAGCAGTAAATATAACACGCAAATAGTGGTAAAGGGTAAAGATGGTGTTGCTGAAAGCGGTGTAGAAAATGAATTGAAAGGTACAATGCGGTCTATCAGGATGCTGAAGCCGGGCCAGGAAGATAATTTTGCTTTGAATACTACCACCATTGTTAGCCAAAACTTTAACCAGTTGTTTGATTTGTTGGATATTGCCGGCGGCATCATTGGCGGCTTTTCCATATTAGTGGGCGGCTTTGGTATTGCTAACATTATGTTTGTATCTGTAAAGGAGCGTACCAATATCATAGGCATCCAAAAATCGCTTGGGGCAAAAAATTATTTTATACTGCTTCAGTTTTTAATTGAATCTATTGTGCTTTGTTTAATGGGGGGGCTTGTAGGGTTAGCCATAGTTTACCTGGGCACTTACCTGGTAAAATGGGCCTGGGATGTAAGCGTTGTGCTGGATGTGCATAATACCATAAAAGGCATAAGCATATCTGTAATTATCGGTATTATATCAGGGATTATACCGGCCTGGTTTGCCTCAAAACTTGACCCTGTTGAAGCGATAAGGACTAATTAATTACTTAAATCAGGATCACTATAAAAAACGATACCCAATAATTAGTTCAAAAATTGTTGGCGTTGACAACTATTATAAATAAAAAAACGTCCCGATGCAGGGACGTTTAAATTTAAATCTGATCCACAACTAACCCCTAATCCTTATTTCTTTTTAGTCTGTAACTGGGCCTGCTGGCGCATCATTTCTTCCATGCGGGCCTGAAAACCTGACTTCTTTTTGGTTTTGTCTTCAGGTTTCTTTTTGTTTTCCTGTATCTGGGCATGTATTTTTTTATCATCAACCATAAACTTTATAAGGTATTGCTGTAAAAAGGTAAGCATGTTAGCCAGGAAGTAATAATAATTTAAACCCGCAGGATAACCGTTAAGCGCCCCGAAGAAAATGATAGGTGTAATATACCCAATATATTTCATTTGCCCGGTGGCGCCGGATATCTGATTGTTGAAATAAGTATAGATGAGCGTGCTGACCGTCATTAACAAACACATTAAGCTAATGTGATCGCCCAAGACAGGAATAGGGCTAAAAGTAATAAGTGAGTCATAAGTAGACAGGTCATGCATCCACAAAAAGCTTTGTCCGCGCAGTTCAAATAAACTTGGGAAAAAGCGGAAGAAGGCAATAACTATAGGCATTTGTATTATCAAAGGTAAACAGCCGCCCAACGGGTTTACCCCTGCTTTTTTATACAGCTTCAGATACTCCTGTTGCAGCAGGGTAGGGTTATCTTCGCCAACCTTGGCTTTTATTTCGTCCATCTCCGGCTTAAGCACCCGCATTTTAGCCATTGACAGGTATGATTTATAAGTTAAAGGCGATAATACCAGTTTCAGGATAATGGTTAGCGCCAGGATGATGATCCCATAATTCCAGCCAAACTGCTGCAGGAAGTTGAAGACCGGCAACACTGCAAACCTGTTGATATATTTAAGCGGACCCCAGCCCATGCCGATCTGTTTTTGCAGATCGTAACCCTGATCTTTTAATGTTTTGTACTGGTTAGGGCCGAAGTAAAACGTAAGCGGAAAAGTACCGTCGGCGCTGCGGGCCAGCATTACACTGGCTTTCATGTGTTTAATAACCGCATGGTCGCTGGTATCGCGGCTAACCGAAAGGCTTGCTTTGGTAAAGCCATCCTTACTTATCAGCACACTTGAGAAGAAATGCTGTTTGAACGATAACCATTGTGTTTTACCATCAGGGAAGTCCTTATCCTGGTCTTTAGTATCGCCTACATCATTATTATCCCCATCAAAGGTATTGTAGTAGATGGAGGAATACTGGCGTTCCAGGTTCATATCCTTTTCCATCTTCAAGGGGTTAACAACCATATTAAGGTTAACAGCGCTGCTGTTGGCCATTACCTGATCGAGCCCGGTTGTTTTTATAACTAAGCCTGCTTTATAGCTGCTGCCATTAAGTGTGTATATATAATCAATATATTGTGTAGGGCTATAATTCAGGCGCATGGTTACCGAGCCCGAATCTGCACCACCAACGGTTAAATGAGGGGCGCTTGGCTTAAAGTAGTAATTGTTAGTGTTAATGGTTTTATCGCCCGCCCTGAAATTTAACCCGAACTGATTGTCTGTACCTTCAAATAATATAGCCGGTTTTTTGTCGAAAGTTTTATACTTTTTCAGCTCGACAGAGTATATACGCCCGCCCTTGGCGCTTAATT
>CAZZVY010000035.1:0-18509 GCA_964657585.1 uncultured Mucilaginibacter sp.
CACATTTGTTTTTCAACATTCAAATAATCGTCAGAAAGCCGGGCGATACGAAAGCCAAAGGGCCTGTCTTCAAATACCAGGTAAGCGGTCTGGTCGTCATCTACAAACTGCCCTATGTCGCGGCTTTCATGGCCGAGAGGCCGGAAGCAGCGTAGAAACTTGAAAGGTCCTTCGGGACTATCGCTAATCGCCGTACCCACTCTGGCATAAGCATAACCGCCGTGTATTTTTCCGGTATTATCTTTTACCGCGCCATCGATGTGCATGTACATCACATACTTTTTGGTTTTTATATTGTAATATACCTTTGGGCGTTCAAGTACCCAATGGCTAAGCGTATCTGAATTAGGATTGTTAAACTTGATATCTCCGTCAAATTTCCAGTTCACCAGGTCGGTTGATTGATAGCAGCTTACGTAACGATAGTTGGTATCAAGGCCTTTTGCGCGTTCTTCGCCATACCAGTAATAGGTTTTTTTCACTTTTATAATGCCGCCGCCATGGGCCTGCAGATGGCTGCCGTTATTATCAGGCCAAATCTCGGCTGGTTTAATGGTATCGTTTTTAACCTGGGCCATAACCTCCCCTGCGAGTAAAAAAACAATGGGCAAACAAATCTTTAGCAGGTTGATCATCATGATATGTGCTTATAACGAAGTTGATATTTTACTTAGGCAGCCTTTTTTGTATTTGCAATTTTTTTTAGTCGGGTCAATGCTTCCAGGTAGTAATAATCTGCATAAATTATTGAGGCATCCACTTCGCTCTTGGCTGGTTTACTTCCGGTGGAATGCAGTAAAAATGCGTCATTTTTATCGCGGCTTTGATAGTTAGGTGTTGACAATTCACTGATCATGGCAATAGCCTGTTTACGGTATGCCTCGGCTTTTACTTTGTTTGGCACATAGGTTGAAAGTTCCAATAAGGCAGAAGCAGTAATTGCAGCAGCTGATGCATCGCGCGGGGCATTTGGTATGGCAGGATCGTCAAAATCATAATAGGGAATATGATCAACGGGTAATCTTTTCAGGTATATATCGGCCACTTTTTGTGCAAAATCTAAAAATTCAGCTTTTTGGGTTTCACGATAGCACATCGTAAAACCATAAATAGCCCAGGATTGCCCCCTGGCCCACATAGAATTATCTGCATATCCCTGGTGGGTAACACCCTTTATTTTTTTCCCGGTTACCGTATCATAAACTACAACATGGTAAGCCGAATAATCGGGCCTGAAATGATTTTGCATCGTAGTTTCAGCATGTTTGACTGCTATATCAAATAAACGCTTGCCGCCTCCATTTTTTGATGCCCAGAATAATAACTCCAGGTTCATCATATTATCAATGATCGTATTGTGCGGCCAGTTCATTTTTTTTACCATAGCAGGCCACGATAAAATGGTGCCCACTTTAGGGTTAAACAAGGTGGCCAGTGAATCTGCTGCTTTTAGAATTATGCTCCTATATTCAGGATTTTTGTCCAATTGGTATCCTTTACCAAAGCTGGTAAAAATCATAAACCCAAGATCATGATCGAAACCGCTTTTGGCGGATAGCGGCGTTAACTCCCTGGTAAATTTATCAGCCTCCATCTTCCATTTATTGTCCCCGGTATCTTGATACAAATACCAAAGTATTCCGGGCCAAAAACCGCTGCACCAGTCGTTGTAGTTGGAAAACTGCCATCCATGTTCGCCATTTAATACCCGGCGGGGTATGTTGGTTGTTGTACCTTCGGGTATATCTTTCAGGGTTTTTGCTGCCTGCTGTACGCAATAGGCAATATTTTTATCTATATTGATAGTTTGCGCACCGGCATAATCTGGTTTCGCCATAGCCAATGAGCATACCAAAAAAAAACACGATATTTTAATTTTCAAGTTCATAATACTTCACAACCTCTAATGAAATTACTTTTGCAGGGTTATAAACTTAACGCCTTCGGTATGTTCACCAATAAAAATATTGGCCATATCACCGGTTTTATAGAAACCCGGTTTACCCGGCATGGTGTCAGTTATTAATCTCCCGTTTATTATTAAGTTCTCGAAGGTTATATTTTTAACCAGGTGATTTTCGTCATACCCGGCAATTACAGACATGTTTGCATTTTTACCTGTATAGGAAATATTTTTAAATATTACATTTTCTATGCCATGTCCAGCCGCGGTATTATATTTATGGTTATACATTACCCGCAGGTTAAACAACTGGCCTTTGCGGATATCTTCAATGCGGACGTTATCAAAAACGATGTTATTAATCAGATTGGCATCGCCCGCGTTCAGCGCGATGCAGCCTTGGTAATCGATTTGGTTTTCATGCTGATCAAGGATATCAATATTGGAAAATGCCATGGTGCCAAGAGTATCCGGATGCGGAGGATCGCCATGTGTGCCTACCACTATCGGATGAGCAACATCAGCCCAAAGGATGGAGTTGGTCACCTTGATATTTTTTGTATTTCCATAAAACCCCCAACGGTGCCCATAGATAGCTATGCAATCATCTGCGTTCCGCATAAATATATTATTAATGGTTACATCAGTGCTACAAAATATGTCCAACCCATCTGCATTCCCCTCAGAACTAAAAGATTTGATGTTGCTCACCTTAACTCCTTGCGACTGTCCTATAAATACACTGTATTTATGCGGTAAAATTATTGGTCCGTCCACTTCGACATTTTTAGAGAAGTTAATGGTCAGCTCATCATTACGTACCTGTCGGGGTTCGTATTGCCCGATGCCGGTCAAAGTATTAACGGATGCATCGGTAGAACCTATCTGGGTTAAAATACCATGGCCTAAAACACGCACATTTTGCACCTTATTAATCAGCAGTTGGCCGATAACTACCGCCCCCCCGGCGATGTAAACTATTTTATTTGAGGGCACGATTACTGTACCCGCACGGTGCAGTCCCGGCCCGTAATAAATAACGCTGGTATCCGTTTGCACTGGTTTATGCGTTTCAATGCCATTAGCAAATAATTGCAGGTTATGAAAAATATCACCATTGATCTCAATTGATAAATTACGCGGTTCGCTTAAAGTAAAGGTTATCATATTTCCTGATAGTTTAGATATGGTGCTATAGGATAGCGGCCTTATCCGTGCAGCTTTGATTGGTCCATTATTAAGGGTGACCGACACCTCTACCTCGCCCTTAAAGTCGAAATAAGCAAATGACGTATTTTCAATAATACTGGCCGTAGCAGGCACATTAGCCACGTTGGCCAGATAAGTGGCGACCGGTTGCCAGGCTTTACCCTTCTGCCGAACTTTTACGGTAAAATCGGAATTGAGCAAACTGCCAGTAGGCGCTTTATAAGTAATAAGCTGGGCCTGGGCGGTTAAACTCACTATTTGCAATCCGATAAAAAAACGTATTATTATTCTCATATAACTAATGGATTTGTAGCATTAGATAAAATGTAAGCCGGTAAATACCGGCTTACTTAAAGTTTTCATAATATCGATTGAAATTTGTTAAATGTTAACATTACCATCCTGGGTTTTGAACTAATTGCGGGTTTAATGTTAATTGCTGTAAAGCAAATGGGTACAGGTAATTTTTTTCACTAAACTGCCTGGCAGTTTGATCTGTGATAAGGCAGCCGTTGCCATCTAGCGGATTAGTAGGAACAGGATTTATAGGGTTAGGACCAAGTTGCGCCTGGGTACCGGTATATTTAATACCAACCGGCCACGGGCTTACAAAAGCCGCTAAGTTACCATAGGCTGTACCGCCAACATTGGTTACCAGATCTGTAGCGGCGCTATGCCAGCGTTTAATGTCATCAAGGCGCATATCTTCATTAAACAACTCTACCGTGCGCTCACGTCGTATTTCAGTACGCATATCCAAACCGTTTAAACTCACAAAAGCATTACTTAATTTTGGCATTGAATTATCTATATTAACCCGTAAACGAACCACATTTAACGATTTATCTAAATCTGCGTCGCTTATTACGCCATTCCGTTCAAATAAAGCTTCTGCATAAGTCAATAGAACTTCAGGATACCTTATTACAGGGCAATCTTCAGATTCCTTAAAATCGGCTACTTGTCGTTCAGATATCCATTTCTGACTTATATAAGTTGTCTGCGGTATTAACGGACCTAATGAATTAGCCCGGTCTGTTGCATCATCCGTCCAGTTTATCCGGTAGTTAATATTACCAGACCAATAGTAGTTGCCTACTATTTTTAAAGTATAACGCATGCGGTTATCCCGATTTTGAAATTCAGATTTATATGTTTGATAACCTTGGAAAAGCGGAGACTTTTCTACCGGAAGCCCATCCTTACACAAAAACATGTTGGCATACTTGCGATTAACTGCTGAGCCGGCAGAGTGACTGATATTGTTATTAGCAACTTTTAATACATCGTCATACCTAGTAGCTAATATATATTCATGATTTGCTGCCTTAGTAATACTTGCAGGGTTTGATTTTGGGTTTTCCAATATAAACAGATATTTTTGGGCCGAATCTCCCAATGCTGTGCTGTTACCACCACCAAGTGCATTTGAAGCTGCCGTGCCAAACAACGCATATTGATTACTGGCTATCACAGCGGATGAAGCTGTGATGGCTTTGTCCAACAAACCGTTATATCGCGTCGCGTCACCAGACCTGAATTTTTGCCAAGTACCTTCATACAAAGCAGCCCTGGCAAGCAACGACTGAGCGGCCATTTGAGTAACCCTGCCATAATCAGCAGATCCATAGGCTAAAGACAATGGCAAATCAGGTATTGCTGCCTGCAGGTCAGCGATGATTTGGTCTGCTATGGCGTCTCTGCTAGCTTTGGGGCCATACAATTCTGGAGATGTGGGGTCAAGTAAAGTGGTAACCAGTGGTACGCCGCCATAGCTTTCCAGTAGGTCTAAATATACATAGGCCCTGAAAAATTTCGCCTCTGCAACGTACTGGGCAATAGCTACAGGGTTAGAATAAGTTGCCGCTTTATTCAACAAGTAATTACAGTTCCTAATCCTGGTATAATCTGTGGTATAAGTTGCATCGGTGGTAGGTATCGTATTGGTACCTGACCCATAAGACCCGCCGCCGCCAAGCAGATCTGAACGGCCGTCCGAATGATTACTATCACCTATCCCAGGTAATGTAGCAAACGTTTTAAGATAACCGTAGTACTGGTTAGCAAAGGTTTTAAAATCAGTTGGTGTTTGAAAATATGCTGCGTCAGAAAGTTGATCAAGGGGTTTAAGATCCAACGCTTTATTACAACCATACAAGCCGCCGATTATTGTAGCAAACACCAGCAACAAATATTTAATTTTTATCTTTTTCATAAATAGTATTTTTTAATTAAAAAGTAACATTAAGTCCGCCGCCTATGTAACGGTAAAATGGGTATCTTTCATTGCCGCTAACGCTGGTAGTGGCTTCTGGATCCCAGCCATCATGTATATGTGTAAGTTCAAACAAATCACTACCGGATACATAAACCCTTATTTTTGAAAGGCCTTTGATTAATTTAGACGGAAGTGTATAGCCAATGACTACATTCTTTAAGCGAACGTAAGCACCATTCTCGATTGACCAACTGGAGGCCTGATAGTTATAATTATTGATCTGTGAACCTTGCTGATTATTGGCATGTAAATTGGGATAAAAAGCATCTGGGGTACTTGGAGTCCAGGTATTACCTACCCATTGTGCGGATTGACCTTGAAATATCGACGAATAAGGTACACGGAATACACCGCTTCTAAAAACTGTGCGTTTGCCAACGCCCTGGAAAATAGAATAAAAATCAAACCCTTTCCATTGCAACCCCAAATTAAGGCCAAAGCTATACCGTGGATCGGTAGTGCCAAGGTAAACTAAATCGCCGGGATTGGAAGTACTGCCGCCAATACTTAACTTACCATCTCCATTAACATCTTTAAACATATTGTCGCCTGGGCGAAGGCCGGTAACCTGGCCAGCTGGATTAGCTAATGTGGTAGGGACAGGTAAATTGACGTTATTTGTACTGCCTGCTGGTGCAAACTTGGCGTTGTAAGCATCAACCTGCGCCTGGGTTTGCAGGCGGCCATCATACTGCAGGCCAAAAATAGAATTGAGCGGATAACCTTCTACAGTACTGTTAATGCCGGAAGCTAAGGTGTTAGCGCCGCCGTAATGGATCAACTTGTTCTGGCTGTCGAAAATGGTACCCGTTATACTATAATTAACGGAACCAATTTTATCCTTCCAGGTGATCTGAAATTCCTTTCCCCATGTTTTCAGGTCACCAATGTTCTGTGCGGGAGCACCTGCACCTAAAGTGCCTGGATAGGTCTGGCCAAGCAGCATATTGGTATTTTCATTTTGATAAATATCAAAACTACCGGTTAAATGATTGTTTAAAAATGCAAAATCCAAGCCTAAATTTTCCTTTCTTACTGTTTCCCAAGTTCTGTTTAAAGCAACCAGGTTGCCAGAAGTGGTTACATTAGTTGCAACTGCCGAGCCTAATAATGCTCCGCTACCAACGCTTAGTGATTGCACATAATCATATAAGCCGATTCCTCCTTGATTTCCGGTTGTGCCGTATGAAGCACGAATCTTCAAAAGATCAAATATTTTTTGTTTTTTCATAAAGCTTTCTTCCGTGATCAGCCAGCCGGCTTGCACACCACCAAAGGCTTTCCATCTGTTATCTGCAATAAATTTTGAAGAACCGTCATACCGGCCAATGGCTTCAAATAAATATTTTCCTTTGTAATCATAGGTTGCACGGCCAAAATAAGAACCCAAGGCATAATGATTTTGAGTTTCGCCATCCTGAACAAAACCACCGGTATTACTATTTGTCCCTAAGCCTAAGGATGGAACATTTGCGTTTCCGAGTGAATAGGTCTTTGCTAAAAATGAATTATACTCATCCCTTTCGTAAGAACTGCCCAGCATAACATTTACGTTATGCACCTGATTAAAGGTATTGGTATAAGCTACCCTGCCAATCAGGTTATAATATGGTTCAGTAATGTTAGATCTTTGATAGTAGCTGCCATTACTGGCGCCATCCGGGTTAGCGGTAGTTACCAAGATATCGCCCGTATAGTTGTAATATTGCACCTGTTTTACCTGTATGCGGCTGTCCTGAAAATAAGTATTGTAACCAAGTGTAGTGGTAAAGGTAAGGTGCTTGGCAAAATTATAGTTCAAAGTAGTATTTAGTAATATGCGGGTATTTTTCTCTCTATTATCTCCTCCCAGAGTTAAAGATGCCGGCGCGCTTAAAACAGTTCCCCAGGCATAGGGGGCACCTTGCGAATTAAATGCAGGGATACCCGGTTGTGAATAGTTGCTCAGCGCACCGTAACTGGAGCTCAATTGGGAGGGCTGCTGGATATTATTTTGTTCTAATGAAATATTAGTTTCTAATTTAACTTTATCACTAAAAGTATAATCATTATTTAATCTCAGATTGTATCTTTGATTACCGTTAAGCCCGTATTTTAGTTGGCTTCCATCATTTAAATAACCTAAAGACACTCGGTAGCCGGATTTTTCTGATCTGTTAGAAAAGCTTAAATTATGTTGTTGCGATAATGTAGGCCCCCATAAAATCTTTTCCATATTAGTATCAAAAAAGGTAAAATCCTTTACATCGCCAAATGCTGGAAGTGGGCTGCCATTGTATAACACCCCATTGGCCGAACCTGCATAACCAGGTAATTTGGTTACATCAATATATCCTGACGCGGGTGGGTTTGCCGCCAGGGCAGCTAACTGATACCATAAATAACTGGTTGGAGCTATCCCGTAGTTATCATTAGTCAACGCTTGCATTAACCCTTCGCCCCATTGTTTGTCGCTGGCTAATTGAGGAACAAGGCCGACTAGTTTTTGCGATAGTGTAAGATCATATTGAACAATCAGCTTGCCGGCTTTTGCCTTTTTAGTAGTAATTAATACTACGCCAAAAGCCGCCCTGGCCCCATAGATAGCTGCAGCAGCATCTTTCAAAACCGAGATATTATCAATATCGTTAGGATTGATAGAGTTTAACTCGGCATTACTGTTTAAGGCTACACCATCTAAAATTACCAATGGGTCCTGCCCGTTAGTGGAAGTTGCCCCTCTGATTTGGAAATTCCAGTTTTCACGCCCGGGCTGCGCAGAGGTACGGGTAACCGTAACGCCGGGAATCTGTCCTTGCAATGATTCGAGCGGATTATTGATCGGGCCCCTGTCTTCAAATGCCTTTGAAGACACTGTGGAAACTGCACCGGTTAGCGTAGCTTTCTTTTGGGTTCCGTAAGCTACTACTACCACTTCATCCAAAGATTTGTTAACTGCGGTCAGTTTAATCACCATTGTTGTGTTAATTACTGCTTTAAGGGTTAATGTTTCATACCCGATGCTTTTGATGACCAGCACAGCATTTGACGGGCCCGAAAGTTTAAAGTTGCCGTTAAGATCGGTACTGATACCAATATTTGTACCTTGTAGTTGCACCGTAGCGCCTGGTATAGGCTCATTACTTGCAGCATCGGTAACCTTGCCTGTGATAGAAGCGTTCTGCGCAAAGGCACTCCCGCAAACTGTGAAACAGAAAATCAGGACCAGGATAAACCTTTCCCATTTTCTTTTTAAAGTAAAATCTCTCATATTTATTTAATTAATTATTAGGTTTATTATTACAGAGTGTTTGTATTGGTCTTAGTTAATTGTGTTGGCTACCTCTTTTTTAGCATAAAGACAACGCCGCCAGTTCTCTATACTCTATCAAATTTTAAAAGCTATATAAGTATTCATTTTTAGCCTGCTTAAGTCCAGCACGTAAGGTTTGTAAGCCGCGGAATACATGATTAATCACCGATTGGTATTGTATCCCTGTGACCTCGGCTATTTTTTGATAATCCATTTCTTCGTAGTATTTCAGATAGACGATCTCACGCTGCCTGGCCGGCAATTGATTTAAAGCGTCAACCATGAAAGTTTTGAGTTCAGTATTAATTTCACCGGATATCATAATTTCCTCTGCCGAAAATTCCATTTCGGGCTGTACAAAATTCGCAAGCCGCAGGCTTTGAGATTTGATTTGCCGGAAGTAATTGATGGCCATAGATCTGGCAGCAGTAAAAAAATAGGACTTCACACTTTTAATAGTGCCAATTCGGTCACGTTTCCGCCATAATTTGACGAATAGCTCTTGCAGCAGGTCGTCAACCACATCACTGTCCCTTATCATTTTAAATAGATAATGATGCAGCCCCGGATAAAGGCTTTGATGAAGTGAGGCATAAGCGTCATGATCACCACCGCAGGCCATTGCCCACAAATCCGAATTTTTAGCTGATGAGTTCAAGTAAAATATATTCTAATTGGTTTACATTAAATCACTCTTTTCTTCATTACCCGTTGGTTCAGGTAATTCCGGTTTGATCTTCTCTTCAATCGTCCGCCAGTGTGCCTTTATTTTTGTTTTATCAAAATCTTTTTTTAAAAAAGAAAACGGCAAACGTTCTTCTTCATGCTCATTTATAGGTTTTGCTTTCTTCATATTGAAGAGACAGCAAAAGCCATTTTATATACTCACAAGTATTAAAAATTTAATACATATCATTGTTTGTGATCTTCAAAACCGCAGTATGATCCAGCTTTAATTCGTTTAAAAAAAAGCTTGCTTCCATTTCTTTAAATAGTGAACTGTTTAAAACAGTTAATAAGCTTATTTCAGAAAGTTCTTTGTCTATCAGATTATTCTTATCAATCCATTTATGGCTTTTATTGGCTAAATAAGCCAATAGCTTGTGACGAACGTACCTGATAAAAGATATCTTAATATCACTTCCGTTTATAGTTCCCTTTCTTTGCCAAAATTTAATAAAGGCATCAGAAATAATTAAATCACTCGCTATAGAGCTATTTAAAATGAAGGACACATAATTAAATAGCTGCGGGTATAACATTTCATGAAGTCCTTCATAGGCTTTTAAATCATTTTTGCAAGCCTTTGCCCAAAGATTAGCCAAATGCCTATCCGCAATATCTCGCTCTACACCCGCTGATAAATCTACTGCTTCGTTCTTCCGAAAATTCCTCAATGAATACTCAACTACCTGCTGCATATCATAAACTATTTAAATTAATCATAAAACATTTTCAAAAGAAAGCCACTATTAATTAAAACGATTTAGTAATTCAAAAACAACATTATATAATTTTAAGATAATTATACATATAATTAATAAAACGGAATCTAAAACGTTTTAGTAATTAGCTAACAGACATTTTTAAAATATTTTGTTTGCTGTTAAATTATTTGTAAAAGCTGGTTACTTTAAAATTTAATGTGAGCGCTAATTTATCTTACTTGCTAATTGGTAAGTAAAACTGACCTAAAAAAATGTAACTGAAAGGGGGGTAATAGCCCAATTACAGGGGTTAAAATCCACAAAATCGGTATTATTGGGCTAAAAAGGGTGTAAATCGATCAGTGTTTATTTTTATGCGCAGAAATATTAGTATTTAGTGTTGCGGTGGGGGCGAATATTTTTCTGTACTTTTTTATAAAATCTGAAGGGTTCATTTCAAACAACTTATAAAATTGTTCTCTAAAATATTTCATATCCTGAAGTCCAACCTTAAAAGTGATTTCTTTTATTTGCAAGTCAGTTTGAATCATCAATTCCGCTGCTTTTCTCAGTCGTATATACCTTATAAATTCAGATATGGACAGGCCGGAAATTAATTTTATTTTACGAGACAGTTTTGAACGGCTCATAGCCATCTCTTCTGTAAATGTTCTTAACGCAAAATTCTCATCATTCAAATGGAGTTCAATAATACCGATACATTTTGTCAGAAAATCACTGTAGTCAACCGGTATTTTCTGTGGAGTATTTTTAAGGGTAATTTCGTTAAAAAAGTAGTCTTTTAACGTATGCCTCCCTTTTAATAAACTTTTTATGCGGGCTATTAATAAATCACTTTCAAAAGGTTTTGTAATATAGTCATCCGCTCCGCATTCAATTCCCTTCAATTTTATTTCAGGCGACGAGCTCCCGGTCAATAGTATAATAGGGATGTGATTAAATGACGGGGATACTTTCATTTTGGCACAAAATTCAACCCCGGTTGTTCCCTGCATAATCACATCGCAAACAATTATGTCAGGCTCTTGCTCCAAAATCATTTCAAAACCTTCATCTGTATTATTAGCTTCGTAAATAACATAACTGTCTTTTAATAAATGCTTTATATAATTTCGCATTTCTAAATCGTCATCTATCAAAAGAAGAATAGACTTTTCATTTACAACACCTCCTAAAATCTCTTGAATATAGTCTTTTTCGTTATATAACTCTGTTGGATATTCATTGTCGTGATCCGTTATCATTTCCTTTATTAAAGTAAGCGTATTGGATGCTTGATGATTGGTTGAATCATGTACCATGTTTTCATCAACCATAGGTAAAAGCAATTTAAATATTGTTCCTTTGCCACCTTCGCTTACGTAAGAAATGTGCCCATTGTGGATATCCGTAAACTTTTTTGCCAAAAACAGGCCAATTCCAAATCCGCTTTGTGTAACTGCTTCATTTTCATGTGGCAAACGATAAAATTTCTCAAATAACTTATCGCCAGTATCTTTTGGAATTCCACACCCATTATCACTTACCAAAATCTGGTTAAATCCGCGGGTCGTAGCTAACTCAACGCTTACCATACCATTTTCAGGTGTAAATTTAATGGCGTTGGAAAGTAAATTAAAAAGGACGATGTCCAGCTTCTCTCTATCGGCATATACCATAATATTAGGATGAAGGCAAATAAATTGATAGGAAATATTCTTAGCTTTTACCTCGTTGGTAAAACATAGAAAAACCTCATAACACACTTCCTTTAAGTTTAGTAAAGCCGGCGCAAAATTGGCTATTTCATTTTCAGAACTTCTGAATAATAAAAGCTGATCCACAAGACTTAATAAGCGACGGGAATTTCGGTAAACCGAACTTATGTCTATCAGATCTAAATTTGCGCCGTTGCTTTTTAACAGGTCTTTGATCGGATTAACAATCAGGGTTAGCGGAGTTCTTAGTTCGTGGGAAATATTAGTAAAAAAAGCGATTTTTTTCTCATTTACTTCCTTTACCAATTTTACCTCGTATTTTAACTGTGTTTGTTTTTTATGATAGAACAAATAACCATAAATCCCTGCCGCTAAGCTGGCTAGGTATAAGCAATAAGCCCACCAGGCTCTATACCATGCAGGAAGTACCGTTATGAAAATCTGTTTCTCAGTCGGATTCCAGATTCCATAAGCATTGGTTGACTTGATCTTTAATACATAGTCGCCTTCATTTAGTCTTGAAAAGTTTATATTACGTTGACTATTTACATAATTCCATGTTTTATCACGGCCCTGCAGCAGGTATGCGTACTGTATTTTTTCTGGAAGCGAATATTCTAACGCTGCATATGTTATTGATATGATGGATTTATCAATAGGCAGCCTTAAATGATCTATTGTATATAGATTTTTCGACCCGGAAACCAAATCACTTTGGGTATTAATTGATGTATTTGCTAAACTTAATGATGTTAATATTAAGGGTGGAAAATCATGATATTGACGAATGCTGTCCGGGTTGAAAATATTGAATCCTTTAATACCTCCAAACAAAATTTCGCCTGTACTGATACAGGCGGCGGCATTAAAATAAAACTGATTGGATTGTAAGCCATCTGCTGAATAAAAATTCTCAATTTTCCCTGTAATTGGATCGAGTTTAGATATACCATTATTTGTGCTTACCCATATATTGCCTTTACTATCTTCCTCAATATTTAAAACTTTATTATTACATAGTCCCTTATCTTCTGTATAATTTTTAAAACGATTGCTCAAGATATCATATGATATTAATCCACGGCCATAAGTGCCGATCCATAATAATCCCGACTTAGCTTTATGTAAAGCCCTGACCGTTGTTTTAAAATCAATTACCTTATCTATTCCATTTTTTTTATTCGCATGCATCAAACTTGTTAGCCCTCCGAGCCACAAATTATCGCTATCTGCATCAATCATGGACATAATATCTTCGGTTACAAAAAATGGCGCAGGGATAAAGGTTTTTTGCATATTATCATACTTAAACAATCTGTTTCCTTCGTTCCCTGGTTTAAAACCTCTTAAGCAGGTAGCCCAAATATCACCGTTTTGAGCAGGGTAAATTTTCCAAACGGCATTGTCTTTTGGATTTTTTTGAAAAGGTATTTTTTCAAAGGTGCTGGTGGTTTTGTTAAATTTGCTTACCCCGCTTCCAAAGGTTGCCACCCATATATCTTGATTTTTATCTTTTACGATACTCGGTACCCGGTTTGTATTTAATTCTTCGCCTTTAGGGGCTTTAAATACATAATTTTGAAATTTATTTTGCTTTCGATGCCATATGCTTATTCCGCCGCCATCTGTTCCGATCCAAATATTTTTTTCAGCATCTTCGCAAAAGGAGAAAGTAAAATTATTGACAAGGCTGTTATTGTTGAAGGGTTGGTGGGTATAGGTTAAAAATTGATTTTTTTTATTGTCTATAATGTCTATTCCACCTCTAAGCGTACCTATCCATTTACGATCCTGTTCATCTGCATAAATTGTATAGATAGCGTCACTTGACAGTGTTTCCGGTCTGTTTTGTTTTAACACATGGTAATTTTTTTTATTATCAATCACAAAAATTCCATCCCCATTTGTAGAAACCCACAAAACATCATTTTTATCAACTAAAATATCTGAAATACGGCAATTGCTAAACAGAGTGTTATTCAACTCAAATTTTTCGAGCCGGTTAGCCTTTATATTAAAGCAAAACAGTCCAGCGTTAGTTCCAATCCATAAATTCCCCTTGTTATCCGGCTTAATGCACGAAGAAAGTTGCGTCGTATTGGCTAATATTGTTACAACCTTTGTTTTATTGCTAAAATAACACAAGCCAACATTTTCAATCATGAGCCAGCTGTTATTATCGTCAAGGACATCAATAGCAGTAACGGAATATTTAAATGTTTGCTGGTTGCTTTGATTAATAAGTGGTATTTGGGATGCCGCTTTGATACCTTCATTGTACACTAATAATCCCAGTTCGGCCGAACCAATGTACATATTACCTTTATTATCAGTTTTAATAGCATTTACCCATTTTGTATCAACACATTTCACTCCTGTGTTGCTTTTATAATAAATATTAGAAAATTGAAAAGTTTTGCTATCTAAAACGGCCAAACCTTTTTGGGTACCTACCCAGATATTACCTGCCCTGTCAGAATTTAGAGCGGTAATAATATCATAAGGAAGGGAAGTGGAGTCCCCGAATTTATTTTTGAATATTTTAAAGTTATATCCATCAAATCGATTCAAACCATCCATTGTACCAAACCACATCAATCCAAATTTGTCTTTATGGATGGTTGTAACAGTATTATTTGATAATCCCTGCTCTATTCCCAAATAAGATAACGATTGACTATAAGCGTTTTTTCTGTTTAACCCAGTAAACAAAATAAAAATGATAAACGTTTTAATATGTATTTTCAAAGCGAGAATTAGTTACTTCAAAGCATCTACGTTTTAGAAAGCAACGCCCAATTTAATAGCATACAGTTTGCGCCATATGTAATTTAGGTTATAATTGAGCAGGCAATTGCGCAAACAAATAAACTTTAATAAATTAAAGTTAAACTTTATTGACGAAATTATTCTGATGAAATACAAACATATTTAGCACCTACACCTTTTGCAATCTGAACTCGCTGTCTCTACTTAAGCGGTATCAACCACCACCAAAAAGCCTTTTAAAATATGATTTAAGAATTTTTGGGTTTTATTCATGTGTAATTTATTCAGTTTATCGAAGAACGTTTTTCGAACAGTAATAAATATCTATCGTAATTAATTTATACGTTTATTACTGAATTTTGAGTATTTGTATAGCAAGAATAGAAAAGGGGCAAAACGACTTAAATAAGCTAACTTACAGCCACCACGAAATATAATGAGGACAAGTTTTTGTTTATAGCAAAATCCCCATCTTGTAACGCCATGGCACAATACATTACAATTACATTGGCCTTTTGAAAGTGCCTTACTAAATTAAAAATAGAGTATACCATGCAAAAATTACTGAAATTATCAATCCCGGCAATATTTATTTTGTTTGTTAATTATGCTTTTGCTCAAATAACCTTATATGATGTAAGCAAACATGGCGCATTAAATAACAGTACAACAGTCAATACCAAAGCCATACAAACAGTAATTGACGAATGTAGTTCAAAAGGAGGTGGCAAAGTATACTTTGGGCCTGGTAACTGGTTAACCGGCACCTTACTTTTGAAAGATAATGTAACGTTATTTATTGACTCAGGAGCGACACTACGTGGTAGCAGCGACATCAATGACTATCAGATCATTGAACCTTTTAAAGATGGTTCGGGCAGCACAATGGGCTATTGTTTTATTGGAGCTGTAGGGGCAAAAAATATTGGTATAGAAGGCAAAGGTGTAATAGATGGGCAAGGTAAGCAGGTACATGCCACAGGAGGAACAGGTAAGCGCCCATTTTTGCTGCGTCTGGTGCGCTGCAAGAAGGTTGACATTAAAAATATCTGCCTGATCAATTCGGCAGCTTGGACATTTCATCTCTTTCAGTGCGTTAACGTTAACGTTATTGATATTAAGATAAATAGCATTGGGCTAAGTAATAATGACGGGATCGATGTAGATGGTAGCCGGCGTGTCACCATAAAGGACTGCGCTATTATCAGTGGCGACGATGCAATTTGTTTTAAAACTACAAGTCCGATGCCTTGCAAAGATATTACCGTAAGTGGTATATCTATTAATACGCAGCAGGGGGCTATAAAAATCGGGACAGAATCAGTAGGTGATTTTGAAAATATTAAAGTGTCAAATTGCCAAATCATTTTTTCACGTTCCGGCGGTATCAAATTATTTTCAGTAGATGGGTCTAACATGAAAGATATTGAGATCTCGGACATGATTATGAATAAGGTTAATTTACCTATTATGATCAGATTGGGTGCCCGTTTAAAAACATTTCGCGTGGCAGACACCAAACGTGAAATTGGTACCATAAAAAATATTCACATTAAAAACATCAATGTAGTAGACGCATCTTCGGCCGGTATGCTCATTACTGGCATACCAGGTCACAATATTGATGGTTTATCTATAGAAAATGTTAGTATACATTTGCATGGTGGCGGTACAGAGTACGAGGCTGAACTGCGGCCCGAAGAAAAAATAAACGCTTATCCGGAATCGGATATTTTTGGAAAGTTGCCTGCATATGCACTGTTCGTCAGGCACACTAAAAATTTACAAATGACGAACATACGAATTACGATGGATAAATCAGATAAACGACCTGCAATTTTTGCCTTTGATATTGAAAATGGATTGCTTAAAACTTTAAGTCTGCCTGTCGTAGATTCAGCATATCCGTTGATTAAGCTGGAGTCGGCCCGAAATGTCACGCTATCAGCTATAAAGCAAAGCGGTGGTACCAGTATTAATTTTTTGGGGATTGACGGAACAGGCTGCAAGCATATAGTCATTGATAAAAATGCGATAGGGGCAGTGTTGTCTGGCGATGGGGTATCACCCAAGGTTGTTATAAAACGATGAACCCGCATGAGCGATAAAATAAAGATACTGTTGCCGTCTACGTCCTCGATAAGGGTGAGGATTTATATTCAGGTTTTTTTTCGATCCGGCACAAATAAATAATAGGTTTATATTTAATCAGATGCAAACCATCACGCAATTAAAAGTGCCTGCATACATTATTGGGAGCGCAGAATTTGGGATACTATTGTGAATATGATATACCTTACGCCATAATATAATGGGCGATGCGGCTGTTGACATGCCCGATCTGCAACATCACGAAACAGCTCATTTATGCAGCAGACAACGGTAAAAATATGACGAAATATATAAGTACTGATTTGGTAAAGCAGCATACAAAATTGGGCTTTGTAATATATCAGTTTCGAAATAAATATGCTTTGGCTTTATCTAAAAAACGATACACGGCTGTCGCTTATACGCGCCTTATTTGGTGATTAATGTTATTTGTATTTTCCAGGCGTACTAAATAATAAAGTTCCTAATCCGGGATGATCGCTGTTTGTTTTTTCAGGCCTATACCCCGTTGTATTAATTATTTCGTGGGTATATATTGACGTTAAGCCCGCTTTGGTAAACAGGTAGGCTGCCATCTCCCATATAGGCGAAAAATATCCGCGGCTTATAGCCGATATGCCATTGGGATACTTGGTTACATTATTGCAGTACTCAAAAAATGGGTGATAGGCTACATCATTCCCTGTATTGTATTTAGCAGTATACTCCAGCCCGGTATGTAGCCGGTTTGCCCCACTAACACCATAATTTAGCACACCATTATTATCATTATAGCTAACCAGGTTAACGCCCTGGTTCCAGGCTACTAAAGCTACTTCGACCAAATGCGCTATACCACCTTGACTATGCGCCTGGTCGCGGCCGCTTTCAGCATTTTCCCCTGTGGCATCAATGTACTGGGTAACGCCGCTACAACCATCTTTTAATGACCCCATGACTACAAAACCATATTTGTAGCTAGCAACAGCAGCATCAAACATTTCTTTATCATCACAAAAAACCGCCATAGACATATTTCCGGCCATGCAGCTCGTACCCCAGTTAGCCGAAGCACCATTTTTAGTACGCGCGTAAATAACATCTTTAAACCATATTTTAGCTTTGTCGATATCTTTAGTGCGCCACCCGGAAGAACCTTTAAAGCCCCAGGCTAAAATTTCGGCAGCATTAGCCATTTGGTTGGCCCCTAAGCCATTACGCATAGTTGTATTGGGAGCCGTTTTTACAGTGTTTACCCAGCTGTTAATAATATCAATAGCTGCATCGGCAAATTCCTTTTTGCCCGAAGCCACCCATTTAATAGTGAGTACCCAAGCGGCATGGCCATCATTCTGTATATGGTATGCATTAGTTTCATCTGCTACCAAATTAGTTTTGTACTCAACGCCAGCTTCGGTATTCTTAAACGCCTCCCAGGCACTTTTAAGGGGCTCCATGCCGTCAGCCAAATTTTTTCGAATCCGCTCAAGGTCGGTTTCGGTTTGCCAGCATCCAGGATGTATAAAGTTGCTATTGGAATAAGTTGGTGCCTGAGCTTTCGCCTCAAGCGCAACACAAAATAAGATCAAACCAATGCATAGGTTTCTGATTTTCATTTTTCGATTTTATTGACGTGCAAAATAGCTGCTATAAAAGTACAGACGGTTTTGCCTTAAATTTATACTCATATAGGTATCGATTCGTTAGCATATTTATTTAGAATGCAGATATACACCTAAAAAATTTACAACAAGTAAACAATGCTTAAAAATTGTTAGGATAGCAAATTATCCTTATGCCTATTTAGAGCGGCAGCACGATC
>CAZZVY010000036.1:0-18494 GCA_964657585.1 uncultured Mucilaginibacter sp.
TGGGTTGACTGTCAGTTAATTAAGTGAAACGATGTCTCTAAATCTCACAATTTAAAGCTTAAAAAAGTGGTGCTATCACAAGCTATTTATCCACTTTACCAGCTCATCTCGGCCTTTGCCGGTCTTTTGCTGTAGTTTGCCTAAGAGTTCATCGTCCTGTCCTTCCTCGTAGGTCAGGTCATTATCTGTTAAATCGGCATAGGCCTGCTTGATCTTGCCTTTCAACTCATTCCAGCCGCCTTTTATTTCTAACTTGTCCATGATATATTTATTTATCTGATAACAGCCATCAGCATCTGTTAGTTTCAATTATCAAGTCATTTCAATGAATAAATTTCAGTTCCCATTCGTTAATATGATATTTAACTCATTAACTGTTAGTGTGTCATAATTTAATTAATCAGGTCTGATTTATCCAGTATGCATTAAAGCATCGGGCTTGCCAATACCTTCAAACGGAGTTTTCTGTAGATATTCATTCTATAACGCCCCCTGTTTTATATCCTCCACCACACCCGGATCAAGCAGGGTAGACGTATCACCCAGGTTGCTGGTATCGCCTTCGGCAATTTTACGTAAAATGCGGCGCATGATTTTGCCAGAACGGGTTTTTGGCAGGCCGCTTACAAATTGAATTTTATCGGGTTTGGCTATGGCGCCTATAATGCGCTGTACCGTCATCATAATATCCTTGCGGGCCAGTTCCTCATCTCCATGCTGATCAGGGCTTACCACAAAGGCATATACTCCTTGTCCCTTAATATCATGCGGGTAACCCACCACGGCCGATTCAACAACACTGCTGTGCATATTAATGGCATTCTCTACTTCGGCAGTGCCAATGCGGTGACCAGATACATTCAGCACGTCATCCACACGGCCGGTAATGCGGTAATAACCATCTTCATCGCGCAGGCAGCCATCCCCGGTAAAATACATGCCCGGGTAAGTAGCAAAATAGGTCTGGCGGCAGCGCTCATGGTCGCCGTAGGTTGTACGTAATATTCCCGGCCACGGGAATTTGATGCACAGGTTGCCGCTTACGCCGTTGCCTTCAATTTCGTTGCCTTTCTCATCTACCAACACCGGCTGTATCCCCGGCAGCGGGAAACTGGCATAACCCGGCTTTAAAGGAGTAACGCCGGCAATGGGCGTTATCATGTGGCCGCCGTTCTCGGTTTGCCACCAGGTATCGACAATAGGACATTTACCATGGCCTATCTTTTCATTGAACCAGTGCCAGGCTTCCTCGTTAATAGGCTCGCCAACCGAACCCAGTTTGGTAAGCGAACTCAGATTTTTCCCTTTCAGCGGTTCATCACCAAAGCTCATCAGCGATCGGATAGCCGTGGGGGCTGTATATATGATATTAATCCTATGCTTATCTATAATATCCCAGAAACGCCCGGCATCGGGCCAGGTGGGTACGCCCTCGAACATCAGCGATGTTGCCCCCTGCGATAGCGGCCCGTAAACTATGTACGAGTGACCGGTTATCCAGCCAATATCTGCCGTGCAGAAAAATATTTCATCAGGCTGGTACTGAAAAGTAGTATCAAATGTATACCCGGTATATACCATATAGCCGCCGCAGGTATGCACTACTCCCTTGGGTTTGCCTGTTGAGCCTGAAGTATACAAGATGAACAGCATATCCTCGGCCTCCATTTCTTCGGCCGGGCAGTTGGCATTGCCTTGTGTTTCAACCTTGCGTACCTCATCCTCCCACCAAACATCACGGCCCTTTATCATGGCTACCGGTGTGCGGGTGCGGGTTAATACAATAACCTTTTTAACCGATGGGCATTGTACCAGGGCATCGTCTATTATACCTTTCAGCGGGATATCCTTGGCGCCCCTGAAACCGCCATCGGCAGTTATCACTAAATTGCATTGGGCATCCTGTATCCTGTCGGCAATGGACTGGGCTGAAAAGCCCCCGAACACCACCGAATGGATAGCGCCGATACGGGCGCAAGCCAGCAGGGCAATAGCCAGTTCGGGCACCATGGGCATATATATACAAATGCGGTCGCCTTTTTTGGCGCCGTTGTTTTTTAGTACGTTGGCAAACTGGCAAACCTTGTCGTGCAGTTGTTTGTAAGTTAGTACCCTATGGTCTTCGGTCGGGTCATTCGGTTCCCAAATGATGGCCGGTTTATCGCCCAGTTTTTCCAGGTTACGGTCAAGGCAGTTTTCGGTAATATTTAGTTTAGCCCCATCAAACCAGCGTACTCTGGGTTCTGTAAAGTTCCAGTTTAACACAGTATCCCATTTTTTGCGCCATTGGAAAGTGTTGGCTACGCCTTCCCAAAATTGCTCGGGCTGCTGTACGCTTTGCTGGTATACTTGCTTGTATTCGTCAAAATTGTTAATTTTCATAAGTTTATTAATGGTGGGCGTAAATTAATAAATTCTGTTTGATGTATTAAGGGAAACTCAATTATCTCAAAGTCTTTACGTGATTATAATCAGATCAAAAAAATGCAGGATCAAAATATTTTTAATCTACTATTGCCACATTCACCTAAAATCCTGATATTTGCAAACTCTTTTAAGAAAAGGAATATCATTAAAAAGATTTGTCATGTCAAGAATATGTGATTTAACCGGAAAAGCTGCGATGAATGGCTTTAACGTTTCTAACTCGAACGTTAAGACCAAACGCAAATTTTACCCGAATTTAAAACTGAAAAAGTTTTACATCCCCGAGGAAGATAAATGGATTACGCTGAAAGTATCAACTTCAGCTGTTAAAACTATCAGCAAAAAGGGCATCACTGCGTGCATTAACAAATTTGTAAAAACAGGATCAATATAATTATTGGTTACTGATTATTATGTTGTTGGTTTTACAGCCAAATAACTAATAACTCATTAACTTAATGACCTAATAACTCAATAAAATGGCAAAAAAAGGCAACAGGGTACAGGTAATATTAGAGTGCACCGAGCATAAAGAAAGCGGTATGCCCGGTATGTCCCGTTACATCACTACCAAAAACAAAAAAAATACCACAGAAAGGTTAGAATTGAAAAAATTTAATCCGGTATTAAGGAAAGTGACCACCCATAAAGAAATTAAGTAGTTATGGTTAGTGTGTGTTATTGAGTTGATATATTAATACACTCCGTAACCCAATAACAGGTAACTTGATAATTAAATAAATACTTATAATTAACATAAAGAGATGGCAAAGAAAACAGTTGCAACCCTGCAAACAGGTAAAGGCAAAGAATTTTCAAAGGTAATTACCATGAGCAGGTCGCTAAAAACCGGCGCTTATTCATTCAAAACAACCATTGTCCCTAACGATCAGGTTAAGGATGTGATTGCTAAAGCATAATTAATTTTAATAAAATTAATAAAAGCCGTCTTGTATTTGCGAGAGGGCTTTTTTTGTTAACGGTCTGAATCGGATTTTCAGGATGTTAGAATACTCAAGGTATTTGTATCAGCTAACTCCGGGAACTTTCAAATTCTGGTTAATTCTTAAATTCTGATTTATGGGATTATTTGATTTTTTTAAGAAAAAAGAAGTTACCCCGCAGCAGCAGCTGGCGATGGATACCGGTTTGGAAAAAACCAGGGATAACCTGTTTTCCAAACTTACCAAGGCCGTTGCAGGTAAATCAACCGTTGATGATGACGTGCTGGATGAACTGGAAGAAATTTTGGTAACATCAGACGTTGGCGTTAAAACTACCCTTAAAATAATTGAGCGTATACAAGCCCGTGTAGCCCGCGATAAGTATGTAGGCACGTCCGAGTTGAACGGCATTCTGCGGGCTGAGATACAGCAGTTATTAGCCGAAAACAATAGTAGTGATTTCAATAGCTTTGAATACGGCGCACATAAACCTTATGTAATTATGGTGGTTGGTGTAAATGGTGTAGGCAAAACCACCACCATTGGCAAACTGGCGCACCAGTTAAAACAAGCCGGCAACCAGGTAGTATTAGGCGCGGCCGATACCTTTCGTGCAGCGGCAGTTGACCAACTGTTACTTTGGGGCAAACGGGTAGATGTACGCGTGGTGGCGCAGCCTATGGGCTCGGACCCGGCCTCGGTAGCTTATGACACTCTGCGGTCAGCCGTGGCCAATAGCGATGACGTGGCTATAATTGATACTGCCGGCCGCCTGCATAACAAAGTAGGTTTAATGAACGAACTTACCAAGATCAAAAACGTGATGCAAAAGGTAGTTCCCGGCGCACCGCACGAAATTTTGCTGGTGCTGGATGCATCTACCGGGCAAAATGCCATTGAGCAGTGCAAGCAATTTACCGAAGCCACTGCAGTTAATGCCTTAGCCCTTACTAAACTGGATGGTACAGCCAAGGGCGGCGTTGTAATAGGCATATCCGACCAGTTTAAGATACCGGTTAAGTATATAGGCGTAGGTGAAAGTATGGGTGATTTGCAACTGTTTGACCGTAAGTCATTCGTTGAATCTTTATTCAGATAAATATAAAACGTTATTGCACGGAACAAAGCAATCTCCCAAGCAGCCCCACCCAAACCCTACACTGAAGGAAGGGCTTAAAACATTGCTTTCAAAGTATCCCCTCCCTGGGGGAGATTTAGAGGAGGCTGATATGAATATACATGAAAACAAAGGAAGTAAGCACATTGCTAAAAGCACCCGTTAAACAACGTGTAAATGTTGTAACGCTCGGCTGCTCAAAAAACCTTTATGATAGCGAAGTTTTGATGGGGCAGCTGCGCGGCAATGCTTTTGATGTAGTGCACGAGGCAGACAAGGTAGGCAAAAACGATATTGTTGTTATTAACACTTGCGGTTTTATTGATAATGCCAAGCAGGAATCAATAGATACTATTCTCCAATACAGCGAACTGAAGCAACAGGGTAAAATAGGTAAGGTCATTGTTACCGGCTGCTTATCCGAGCGTTATCAGCCTGAACTGGAAGCCGAGATCACTAATGTAGATTCGTGGCATGGCACTAATGATCTGCCGGACCTGTTAGGTTCGATGGGTGCAAATTATCGCCATGAGCTGATGGGCGAACGCATGCTGACCACCCCATCGCACTATGCTTATTTTAAAATTGCCGAGGGCTGTAACCGCCCATGTTCGTTTTGCGCAATCCCTTTAATGCGCGGCAAGCACTTAAGTACACCTATGGACGAATTGGTACGTAACGCCCAGTCGCTGGCTAAAAACGGTACTAAAGAACTGATTTTGATTGCGCAGGACCTTACCTATTATGGTTTGGACCTATATGGCAAGCGTAATTTGGACGAATTGCTTCGCCGTTTAAGTGATGTCAATGGTATTGAATGGATCAGGCTGCAGTATGCCTACCCATCGGGTTTTCCGATGGAAATATTAAATGCCATGAACGAGCGTGAAAACATTTGTAAATACCTGGATATGCCTTTGCAGCACATCAGTGATAATATGCTGCGGTCAATGCGCCGCGGCATCACCAAACAAAAAACCATTGATGTAGTGAACCAGATACGTGATAAGGTGCCGGGAATTGCCATGCGTACCACTTTGATTACCGGTTACCCCGGCGAAACGCAGCAGGATTTTGAGGAAATGGCGGAATGGGTACATGATACTATGTTTGACCGCCTGGGTTGTTTCACATACTCGCATGAGGAAAAGACACACGCCTATTCGTTAACTGATAACGTTCCCGAAGACATTAAACAGGAGCGTGCCGATGCCGTTATGGAAATTCAGCAGGGTATCTCGTTTGATAAGAACCAGAAAAAGATCGGTCAGACTTTCAAAGTACTGATAGACAAAATAGACAGCGGTTTCTTTGTCGGTCGCACACAGTTTGATTCTCCCGAGGTAGATAACGAAGTATTGATAGATGCCAAGGTGAATTATGCCACCATTGGCAGCTTTGTTAACGTAAAGGTATTGAAGGCTGAAGACTTTGATCTTTATGGACAAATTGTAAAATAACCATGTTTGGGTTTTTGAATGTTAGTATTCGTATTTTAAAAACTAAATTCGGGGCTTTTTAAATTCTGTTGGTACCGATTATAGGAGTATTCCGAAATTGGACTTCCGAAATCCAAACTGATCAAGATGGACGTTGACTGTATAAGCTACAAAGATACCGGGTTCTTTTCCCCAACGGTTATTGATTATCTTAATGATACGCCCGATCTTCGTTCATTTTACAGCCATCGGCCTACGCTGGAGGGTTTTGCAGAATTGTTCAACCATAAAAAAGTAATTGCCGACCGCCAACTGCTTGCACGGGTTTTAACCGATCAATATTTTGACAACGGAAAAGCCAAAAGCCGTAACTCGGTAATAGCAGCTAAAAATATCGAACTGCTTATATCGGCAAATACCTTTACGGTGACTACCGGGCACCAGTTAAATATATTTGCCGGGCCGCTATACTTTATTTATAAAATAGTAACCGCCATTAAACTTGCCCGGCAGCTAAAAGAGGCATTCCCCGATAAAAATTTTGTTCCGGTTTACTGGATGGCTTCAGAAGATCACGATTTTGCCGAGATAAATTATACCAACATCGGCGGCAAAAAGGTACATTGGTGGCACGAGGCCAGCGGCGCCACTGGCCGCCTTAACCCGGATACTATACGGGAGGCGCTGAACCAATACAAAGGCGTTTTAGGTTTGGAAGGCCACTCCGCAGAACTGGCTGAGATAGTGACTACCGCTTATACCCAATTTGAGCGGCTTGCTGATGCCACTCGCTATATGGTTGATGCCCTTTTTGGCCAGTATGGCCTGATTATTATTGATGCCGACGATTATGGCTTGAAAAAGCATTTTGCGCCGGTAATTGAACAGGATGTTATTGAGCAAAACAGCTTTAAAAATATTACCGGGACCAATAAACTGCTGCAAAGTACCGGGGTGCATATCCAGGTGAACCCGCGTGAGATCAATTTTTTTTATCTGAAAGATAATCTGCGCGAACGCATTGTTTTTGAAGATAACACTTATAAGATCCTGAATACCGGTATCAGTTTCAGTGAAGAAAAATTAAAGGAAGAAATACGGCAGCACCCCGAAAGGTTTAGCCCCAACGTAGTAATGCGCCCGCTTTACCAGGAAGTGATTTTACCAAACGTAGCCTATATTGGCGGCGGGGCCGAAATAGTATACTGGCTGGAGCTTAAAGCAAATTTTGACCATTATAAAGTTGATTTTCCAATCCTCATCCTCCGCAATTCGGGCTTGATTGTACCTAAGGAGTTTATGGCCAAAATAGATAAGATGGGCTTAACCGCGCAGGACTTCTTTAGCCCTACCGATGAATTAAAGAACAATTGGATAAGGCAAAATACCGGTCATGATCTCAGTTTAGCGAAAGAATGGACGCAGCTTGAAGATATTTTTGAAGGCATTAAACAACGCGCCTTTAAAATAGACCCTACCTTATCGCCATCTGCTGAAGCCGTGCAGGCCCGGCTCAAACATGCGATAGAGAACCTGGAGAAAAAATTTACCCGCGCTGAAAAGCGCAATTATAGCACCCGGCTTATACAGATAGACCACATCAAAGCAACGTTATTCCCAAAAGACAGCCTACAGGAACGTACCGAAAACTTTGGCCTGTTTTATGTAAAATGGGGACAAGCTTTTATTGACGAACTGATCCGTAATTTCCAGCCCCTAAACTTTGAGTTTAGTATTTTAAAGGAGTAATTGTTTGGTTATTCAGGAATTGTCCACTTAGGCACATATCCGGTTTGGTCATGGAAGGTCACCTTGCAAAAACTTGGTCCCTTCTCCAGTACCTGCACTTCTGAATGATTGGGGATGTAAGTAATAATAGCCGACTGATAGCTGGCAAGTTGGTGTAATGATACTACGCCGGTGGCGTTGGCTTGCAAATATGTTTTAACGGCTGTATTAGCGGGTGCAACGTTATTAACATAAGCCGGCGTATTAATTACAACCGGGGGCTTGGCCGCAGCCGGCGGCTTGATAACCGTAGCAACATAAGCAGGCTTTATTACCCGTGTAAGCATGGTATCCTTTTTAACCGGAGCTTGTTTGCCTATAATTTCAGGTTTGATAGCTTTATGGACGGTAACCAAACCGGATAGTGCCTTATGCTTCTTTTTATGGTGCTTAACAGGAATAACAGCTTTTTCAGCAGTTATTATTGGTGCAACGGGTTTTGTTTTACTGCCGGCAATCATTTTTATCACATAAAATCCGAACAACGCAGTAAAGCCAACCAGCGTAAGTACAGCTGCAACACTCAGGTAACTTAGTTGAAACCAATATAACCGCCGTTTATGGTTTTTTCTTAATGCGGCATCATATCTGCGGCGCTTGTCAGGGTCGCTCAATACCTGGTAAGCTGCCGCTATTTCACAAAAGTGGCTTTCTAAAAAAGGATCATATTCAGCACCATCCGGCCGTAGTTTTTTAGCCAGTTTACGATATGCTGCATTCAATTCATGAGGTGTAGCATTAATATCCTGCCCAAGAATATAGTAAAGGTCCTTCATGCTTAATCAAATAGAGGTAAGTTAGTTATTTGATTAATTTTTTTATTTATAGTTTAACGGCCGGATACAAAATCTATTATCAGCGCTAAAGAATAAAGTAGCTGTTATAATCAATTTATTTCCCTGATAATTAATCACCTTATATCAACAATTTTAGCCAAACAGGATCAAATCAGGTGCCGTTTGAAGCTCTGTTTTCATAAAGGCGGCCTAAATTATTATCTTTAGCCTAATGAAGAAACTTTACCTGCTTTTTCTTTTTATTCTGCCAAATATATTTGCTGTGTATGCGCAGGAAAAACCAGCTACCGATACTTCAAAAACACTTAAAACCGTTACCATTAAAGCTTATCTGTCCGATCAGCCCGTACTGAGTATACCTGCATCGGTAAGTGTTTTAGCGCCTGCGCAATTGAAACTGCAGGCCGATAATTCGCTTGTTCCGACTATAAATACCATTCCCGGGGTTAAGATGGAGGAACGTTCGCCGGGCAGTTACCGCCTTTCTATCAGGGGTAGTTTACTGCGCTCGCCATTTGGCGTGCGCGATGTGAAGATTTATTTTGACGAAATACCCTTAACTGATGCCGGGGGAAATACCTATCTGAACGCTATAGATGTAAACAGCGTTAAAAGCCTGGAAATTTTAAAAGGGCCCGACGGCAGTTTATTTGGCGCCAATACCGGCGGAGTGGTTATTTTGCGGCCCATGGCTGCAGCAGCCGACAGCAACATTGCTACCATTGGTTTTAACGGAGGATCATACGGGTTACTGCATCAAAATGCATCCCTGCAAAATAGCAGTGCCGGCAATCAGTTAAATATCAGCCAGGCCTATCAAAGCTATGGTGGTTACCGGCAAAACAGCTATATGCAAAGGCAGTATTTTCAACTGGCTGATAAATACAGCTTGTCGGCTAACGATCAGCTGAAGCTTTTGGCATTATATTCCAACCTTAGCTATGAAACGCCAGGGGGCTTAACCTATGCACAAATGCTGGCTAACCCGCAATCGGCAAGGCTGGCAACTGCTACTATCCCCGGCGCTATTGACCAGCATATTGGCATTACCACAAAGCTTGTGTCAGGCGGTTTGGTTAATGAAGGCCGTATCGGCAACCGGCTAAAAAATGTACTGGCGGTATATGGCATGCATGTAGGGTTTGCCAACCCCTTTATCACCAATTACGAGCAGCGCACCGAGAACACTTATGGCATACGCACCTATTTTGAGCTGAGCGGCGGCAAACAGCAATATAACTGGAAGGCTAATGTTGGCCTTGAGTGGCAGCAAACTAACTCCGCCATAAACAATTATGATAATAATGCCGGCGTAAAAGGCAACCCGCAAGCGCTGGACCAGATCAACACCAACCAGCATTTCATCTTTGCGCGTTACACTGCCGACATTGCAGCGCACCTGCACCTGGAAGGCGCAATGAGTTTAAACTATTACGGTTATACTTTTAAAAACATTTACCCTTTAAACCAGTCGGGGTTTATGCCGCGTAATTTCACACCGCAGCTGATGCCGCGACTGGCTTTATCCTACAGTTTAACTAACGATCTGATCACAAGAGCATCGGTAAGCCGGGGATATTCCACACCTACTACTGCCGAAGTAAGGCCTACCGATTATATCATTAACACCAGCCTGCAACCGGAAAGCGGCTGGAACTATGAGACCGGTATACGGTTGCGTAACCGCAATGAAACCCTGATGCTGGATGCTTCTGTTTATTATTACCGCATACAAAACGCCATTGTGCGCCGACTGAACCCTGATGAAACCGAATATTATATCAACGCGGGCGGTACAGATCAAAACGGTTTTGAGCTGGCCTTTACCGATTGGCTCATCCGGCAAAATAACAGCAGTTTTATCAGGGGCCTGCAGTTTAATACCGCATATACACTCAGCCGTTATTTTTTTAGGGATTATAGCGATGCTGCCACCAATTATTCGGGCAATGCTTTAACCGGCGTACCCCGTAATGTAATTGTAAGCAGTTTGCAGGTAAAGCTGCCGCATACTATTTATGTATTTGTACAGCATAATTATACCTCAAGTATTCCGCTTAATGACGCCAGTACCGTATTTGCAGCGCAATACCATTTAGTGCAGGCCAAAGCAGGGTGTACAGTTACCCTCAATCCCAAAACAAAATTGCAGATATATGCCGGTGCAGATAATATCTTAAATTCACATTACAGCCTGGGGAATGACTTGAATGCGGTTGGTAACCGCTATTTTAATCCTTCGCCTTTAAGAAATTATTATGCAGGGGTTGGGTTAACGCTCTGACAGTAGTATACTTCTTCACAAAATATGGACCAGTATGGAGCAAAGCGGAGAACTGACACAGTGATATCACCGTTTCAATTTTTCTTTTATTTTGTAAACGCTGTCAAAAAATCACAGGCTATAAGGCGGAAACAACATCATTAACGCAGCGTATGACACTTGAACCGGCAGCAAGGCTGCACAGTATCCTCTCCGAGCAAACCTGCAAAACACATTGGAATAATGAAAATTTAATATCCATTTGTTTGTTTAAATAGTTGTAAATGAGAAACATTTTTTACATTTGTTACAGCTTGAACAACTTAATAAATCCCTGATCCGATTAAGTGCTTTTAATGTTCAGACTGTTGTTAACTAATAGTTGTCTTTATTACATGGAGAGAGCCTACCGTAACGTCACTTTTTTATTTGTATTTATAGCAATTTGTGTTTTCCTTGGGTTTTACAAAAGCTATTTTTCTCAAATCGCCAGGTTTGAAACTTTCCCGCTAATAGTGCATGTCCACGCTGTAGTATTTGCAGCATGGGCATTGCTGCTTATTGTGCAACCGCTGCTTATCAGGTATAAGCAATTGCCATTGCACCGTTTATTGGGCAAGTTTTCATACTTCCTGGTGCCGGTACTGGTATTCACCATCTGGGAAATGATCAGATTATCCTATGCGAGAGATAAAGCTACAGTTCCTTTTCCGAAAATTGCAGGGCATCTTATTCTACCCCTGGTAGATACTATTGTGTTTGTAGTGCTTTACATTTTAAGTATGATCTACCGAAAAAAAGCAGCCTGGCACATGCGTTATATTATCGCCGCTGCATTGGTGCTCATTTCGCCCAGCATGGCCCGGTTTTTAGGTGGGATGATTGGCCCGGTTGGCCCCTTGATCGCCCTGGCTATCATTCACCTGATTATGATAAGTTTAATCCTGTATGATCGGTTAAAGTTAAAAAAAGTATATCCGCCCTATTTAATTGCCTGGGGTATGCTGATTGCTTCTCACCTTGTAGAGCTATTTTATTCACAGACAACACAGTGGCAATCAATTTTTCGCCACATCACAACGCTATTCTGATAGCTGTAATTTGCGCAATCCGTTATCCTCGATTTCTTCTGCAGCATTAGCTTAAAGGCTGTATATTTAAATACGCTTAATTTTGCCAAATGCAATGAAGTTTAAACTTTAAGATTATACAGGCCAGATTGCGTCTCTAAGACCTGCAGGTTATAATAAATAAATCAAAATTGCGAAATCTGATATTTATGGATGATATGTTTTCTCGGCATGTTTCAGCACATCTTCTTTATAAAACAATACATCCTTCAATTTCCCGTTGATATAGCCTTCGGCCTGATCGGTAAAGTGTGGAGATTGCGGGTTAAAGGACTGGCCGCCGGTCATGATGCTTTTAGCGGTTAATTTAGGGCCAAACTCAATAGCGGCAATAAAGCTGTTGCCCGAAGTGCCAAAACGCTTTTTACCCACCGGACGACTTACAAATGATGGCAGCTGACCAAATGTAGCCGACATTTGGCCTACCGGCAGGCTTGTTGCAGTATCATCAAACACCCCATTGGCCGGCCTTTGATAGCGGTTAATATCTCCCCATTGCACCTTCCAGTCGCCGTAACGGGTTTGCAGGTTTTTAACTACGGCGCTCAGATCGTCCAGTAGCTGTTTGGGTGAAGTGGCTTTCAGCATGGCTTCGGTACGCTCTGTCTGATAAGTGCCTTCTTCGGATGATCTGGCGCGGGGCAGGTTTTGCATTATGCGGGTTCCCCATTCAAAGGCCAGCGTTGCAGCCGGCGAATTAACCGCAGAACGCTTATCCCATTGCTGCAATAGCTGCACAGGTTGCTTTAAAGCTGCCTTCACGCTGTCGGGCGCGGCAGTATAAGCTTTAAATAATGGCGGCAACAATACATCAAAGGCCGTCAAATATTTATCATAGCCTTTGGTTATCAGTTCATCCAGCGTTAAATTCTTAGCATCGCTAAATAACCTGATAGCGTTCACGGCGCGGTAATTCTGCCCGTCCAGGGCCATATAGGCCGGGTACTTTGTTTTATCAGGACTGGCTGTACCGGATGAAGTGAACGGGGTAGAATTGCAATTTTCTATCCAGCCGGTAGCCGGGTTAAATATATGTACTATCTCGTCCTGTTTGTGAAGGCCCTGCCATTCGGTAGCAGATATTGTGCCGTCAACCGGTTGTGTCCAATCCAGTTTAGGGTCGCGCTTAGGCATAAAATTGCCGTACCAAAAGGCAATATTCCCCTGGTCATCGGCATAAACGGTATTGTTGGTGGCATTATGGCCAATATCCATCGCCTTTTTATATTCGGCAAAGGTATTGGCCTTGGTGATCAACCATGATTCCAGCAGGGCCGGGTAAGAGCGGTTATCATTACGCAGCGCCAGCCATTTACCATCACGGGTGCCCAGCACCGGCCCATGATGCGTATAATAGCCGGTAAATGTTTTAGGCGCCAGATGATCGCCCTGCTTTACATTAATGGTAAGTTTGCGTACGATAACCGGTTTTTGCTGTCCATTATATTCATAATACCATTTGCCGTCCTTTTTGCTTACTTTCTCGGCATAAAGATCGGCTACATCGGCATTACTGCTGGTATGCATCCAGCCGCAATGCTGGTTAAAACCCTGGTAAACAAAAAACTGGCCCCAGGTGACTGCGCCGTATACGTTTAATCCCTCGTTACTTACCAGCTGCACTTCACTGCGGAAGTAAAACGGCACGTGCGGGTTAATATACAGCATGGCATGGCCGGAAGCCGAAAGTTTAGGCGAAATGGCAAACCCGTTTGAACCGATCTCACGGCCGTCCAGTTCTTCCTGTATCGTCTTTTCTTTGGGTAATTTGATCTTGCCCAAGTCGGGGCCATTGGCATAAAAGCGGGCAGTTTCACTTAAACTTAATCCGCCGGTTATAGTGGCAGCTACGCTTCCATCAGTAAACATCAGCGCATACCAGGGTTCAAAGTGTTTAAATACCAGGGGCTTAACTTCCGGATGTTTGTACAGGTAATAATTAATACCGTCGGCAAAGGCATCCATCAATTTTTTGAACCACAATGGACTGGCCTTGTAATCCTTTATCGCATCGGCGCTGTCGGCTATCATCTGCAGCTGCACATCGGTATACAGGTTACTTTCGCCGTCCACCTCGGCCTGGCGGCCTAATTGGTACAGGTAGTTACGTTCAAGCCCTTTAAAATTATCCTCGCATTGGGTATACATCAAGCCAAAAACCACCTGGGCATCTGTTTGCGCATAAATGTGGGGTACGCCATAATCATCACGGATAATAGTTACTGCTTTTGCCTGCTGCTGATAGCGGCTGATCTGGGCAGGAGTAGCTTTTTGGGCAGATAAATGAAATGATATGGAAAGTAAGGCCAGGATAGCTAACAGTTTTTTCATGAGGTGGAAATAGGGAAGTGAATTTAGTAATTTTCTTGCGGTAATAAAGTTATGTGTTGTATAGCATCATAATTTTTAGTTTGAAAGTAAAGTTCATCACTATTTTGTAACTGGTAAGTTTCAATAACTTATAAATCAATATTAACATTTGCCAATGTTTCGTCTTTACTGGCAGATATATCCAATAAAAAATGCTTGTAAATAAACATTGTTGTCAGGATTAACTTCAACTACGGCGTAAGATGATTTGTATTGCAATAACATTTGTTAACATTGGATATCAAGTTAAATGCATTTTATCCCTTTGTCCCGCTTGACGTATCAATATTATCAATTTTCTATCTCCAAAATAATTCTGAAAAAATAACGCACTAACTATTTGACAATTAATTCAAAGTTCCTATCTTTGCCGTCCCTTAACGGGGGATAAATTGTCTTGAACGAGGCCCTACTGCTTCGATGGACACAATAAAATAAGAAAATGTCAGGATTAATTGGTAAAAAAGTAGGTATGACCAGCATATTCGACGAGACAGGGAAAAACATTCCTTGTACAGTAATCGAAGCTGGCCCTTGCGTGGTAACACACGTTAAGTCTGTTGAAACAGACGGGTATGCAGCCATCCAGCTTGCATACGGCGAAAAAAAGGAGAAACACGCCTCCGCACCTTTAAAAGGCCATTTCGCTAAGGCCGGCACTACCCCAAAACGTAAGCTGGTCGAGTTCAAAACTTTCGAGGAAGAAAAATCATTGGGCGACACTGTTGCCGTTGATATTTTTGCAGTCGGTGATTTTGTTGACATAGCAGGCACATCAAAAGGTAAAGGTTTTCAGGGTGTGGTAAAACGCCATGGTTTTGGTGGTGTGGGCATGCAAACCCACGGTCAGCACAATCGTTTGCGTGCACCTGGTTCTTTGGGCGCCTCATCATGGCCGTCACGTGTATTTAAAGGTATGCGCATGGCCGGCCAAACCGGTAATGTGCGTGTAAAAGTGCAAAACCTGCAGGTGGTTAAGGTATTTGCCGAGCAAAACCTGTTAGTAGTTAAAGGTTCCGTTCCGGGGGCCAAGGGTTCATTCGTTATAGTTGATAAATAAGATGGAAGTTAATGTATTAAATGTTTCAGGTAAAGAAACAGGTGCCAAGGTGCAGCTTCCTGAATCGATCTTCGCTATCGAGCCTAATGATCATGCCATATACCTGGATGTTAAGCAATTTTTAGCTAACCAGCGCCAGGGGACTCACAAAGCAAAACAGCGTAATGAAATTGCAGGTTCAACCCGCAAATTACATAAGCAAAAAGGTACAGGCGGTGCACGTGCCGGCAGCATCAAATCGCCTTTATTTAACGGTGGTGGCCGTGTATTTGGTCCGCAGCCGCGCGATTACAGCTTTAAACTGAACAAAAAGCTAAAATCACTGGCTCGCAAGTCAGCTTTAACCTATAAGGCTCAGGATAACAGTATCTTAATATTAGAAGATTTTAGCTTTGACAGCATCAAAACTAAAACCTATATACAAATGGAGGCCGACCTTAACGTTACCAACGATAAAACATTACTGGTAATAGCTGGCGCTGAAAATAATAACGTTTATTTATCAAGCAGGAACCTGAAGAAAACCAAGGTAATAGCTGTTGAGCAGTTAAACACTTATGATGTGTTGAACGCTGGAAAATTACTTTTAACTACAGGCGCTGTTAAAACTTTGGAGGAAGCATTCGCTAAGTAATTATGCAAGTATTAACAAAACCCTTACTTACCGAAAAAGTGGCTCAGTTAACTGAGAAACTTAACCGCTTTGTTTTCAAGGTTGATCACAGGGCCAACAAAATTCAGATTAAAACAGCAGTTGAAGAAATGTACGGCGTAACTGTTACGGCGGTAAACACCATGAAATATGCTGGTAAATTAAAAAGCCGTTCAACCAAGGCAGGTGTAGTAACCGGTCGTATCGCTACTTATAAAAAAGCAGTGATTACATTGAAAGAAGGCGATTCAATTGATTTTTATAACAATATATAAAAAGGGAGATGGCAGTTAAAAGATTTAAACCGGTTACCCCGGGTACCCGCTTCAGGGTAGGCGCCGATTACTCTGACGTTACCACAAACGTTCCTGAAAAATCGTTGGTGGTATCGCACAAAAAATCGGGCGGGCGTAATAACTCCGGTAAAATGACCATGCGCTATATGGGCGGTGGCCACAAACAATCATACCGTTTGATTGATTTTAAACGCAACAAATTTGACATCCCTGCAACTGTTGCTACTATTGAGTATGACCCTAACCGCTCCGCGCGTATTGCTTTATTGGTATATGCCGACGGCGAGAAAAGGTATATGATTGCCCCCACAGGTTTAACCGTAGGCCAGGTAATATTATCAGGCGAAGGCGTAGCGCCCGAAGTAGGCAACACCTTGCCATTGAAAAGCATACCGTTAGGTTCGTTAATTCATGCAATTGAGTTGAACCCCGGCCAGGGCGCGGTTATTGCCCGCTCGGCAGGTACTTATGCACAGCTTGCCGCACGTGATGGTAAATATGCCGTTATCAAATTGCCTTCAGGCGAAACCCGTATGATATTAGCTACCTGCTTGGCTACCATAGGTACGGTTTCAAATGCCGAGAAAGCAAATGAAGTGTTAGGTAAGGCCGGCCGCAAACGCTGGTTAGGCCGCCGGCCGCGTGTACGCGGTGTAGCAATGAACCCGGTAGATCACCCTATGGGTGGCGGTGAGGGCCGTGCTTCAGGTGGTCACCCGCGCTCACGCAAAGGTTTATTAGCTAAAGGCTTTAAAACACGCGACAAGAAAAAAGGATCAGATCGTTACATCATTGAAAGAAGGAAGAAATAATGGCTCGTTCAATTAAAAAAGGACCTTATATTGATCATAACCTGGATAAGAAAGTACTTACCCTGAATGAAACCAATAAAAAATCGGTTGTAAAAACATGGTCGCGCCGTTCCATGATCTCTCCTGATTTCGTGGGTCATACATTTGCGGTGCACAACGGCAATAAGTTTATACCGGTATACGTAACAGAAAACATGGTAGGGCATAAGTTAGGTGAATTTGCACCAACCCGTACTTTCCGTGGTCACGCAGAAAAGAAAAAATAACAGGCAATGGAAGCAACAACAAAAATTAAAAAGTCTGTACTGATCAGGCAGCGCAAAGAAGCGGCGAAAGCCCAGGTTGGCGGCGCTTCTGTTGCCAAGTTACAGAACTGCCCTACATCACCACGCAAAATGCGTTTGGTGGTTGATCTGATACGCGGCGAAAGCGTTGAAAAGGCACTATATACATTAAAGTTTACCAATAAGGAAGCTGCTATCCGGGTAGAGAAACTATTGCTGTCGGCCATTAAAAACTGGGAAGCAAAAAACGAAGGTAAACGTGTTGAGGACAGCGGTTTGTACGTGAGTGAAGTACTGGTTGGCGGCGGCCGTCAGTTAAAAAGGTTACGCCCCGCACCGCAAGGCAGGGGATACCGTATTCGCAAACGCTCAAACCACGTAACATTGGTGGTGGATAGTAAAAACGTTAACAATTAATTTGAAATGGGACAAAAAGCACATCCAATAGGTAACAGGTTAGGCATCATCAGGGGCTGGGATTCAAACTGGTTCGGTGGTAATCACTATGCCGACAAATTAGTTGAAGACGAAAAGATCCGCAAGTATATACAGGCCCGTATTTCAAAGGGTGGTGTATCAAAAGTGGTTATAGAACGTACATTAAAACGTATTACAATAACAATACACACTGCGCGCCCGGGTATTGTTATAGGTAAAGGCGGTCAGGAAGTTGATAAGATCAAAGAAGAGTTGAAAAAGCTGACCAAAAAGGACATCCAAATCAACATCTTTGAGATTAAACGCCCTGAGCTTGATGCACAATTAGTTGCAGAGAGCATTGCAAAACAACTGGAAGCACGTATATCCTTCCGCCGTGCCATGAAAACTACCATCGCATCAACCATGAGGATGGGTGCAGAAGGTATCAAGGTTATGACATCAGGCCGCTTGGGCGGTGCCGAAATGGCCCGTACCGAACAGTACAAGGAAGGACGTATCCCGCTGCATACTTTCCGTGCCGATATTGATTACGCTTTAGGCGAAGCCTTAACTACTTATGGTAAAATAGGTGTTAAAGTGTGGATTTGCAAAGGCGAAGTTTATGGCAAGCGCGACTTATCGCCAAATATTGGGCAAAGCAGCAGCGCCAGCGGTAAAGGCGGACGACCTGAAGG
>CAZZVY010000037.1:0-18464 GCA_964657585.1 uncultured Mucilaginibacter sp.
GGTTACCAGATCGCGCAGGCTGTAGGGATCATTAAAAGCCAGCATGTTTAAAGGGCCCTTCTACAGCTGTACTGGCAACGCTGGAAAACGCCCCGGCAACAAAGCCGCTTTCAAACGCGGTTAACCCCGTCGCGGTTGCTTCCGCCAGGGCAGGGTTAAATGTAAGCCCCGCCACTGCGCCGGCCACTGCGCCGATGCCAAAGGCCTTTAGCCCGTCATTGAAATTGTGGATCTTACCCTGTATAGCATGAACTACCAGGTTACCCACGCCGCCGATTACAGCGCCTACAATCGCACATACCGGGCAGTTGCCGTCCGGATCGATATGAACTACCGGGTTGTTCCACGCGTAGGCATAGGGCGAGCGGCTGATTTGATGCGGATCGGCAGACAGGGCGTCCACAACGCTACAGCGGCCGATGGACGGGTCATTTCAAAGAACGAAAACTATGTTATAAGCTTTGACCGGTAGGTAATTTTATCCGTTCATAGTTGTTAAGTAAGATGCTCAAATCTAAAATCGCTTTCTTTTGAATCTCTTACATCGGTTACCAGCCGCCAGCCATCCTTTAACAACTGCTGGGCTTCCGGCTCTACATAAAACAAACCGACTCTCTTTTTAAACCGCTTCTTTATTTTTGTGGCAAATAGCTTATATAAACTCAGCGAAAATTCTTCTTCTGAAATGGTTGCTATTCGTCCGGCTATTAAAATTATAGGTGCACCTATAATTTTACCACCAATATTAATCTCAATACTTTTTGTATTATGCGATTGATATATATCAGATGATCGCCTGGTTTTGCCTGAAGCCTGATCCTGGCGGCGTTAATTAACTCACGTGTAGTTATAGCACCGCTTTTGTAAGTATCCACTGTATTAATTCTTAAATTTACATTAGGATAATCGGGGTGTGTGGCAGTAATATCTATATAAGAACCTCCACTTCGGCTTCCTTGAATCAATGGCTTTAAATATTCTTCACCACGCTCTCCACCACCACCTATAATTGTATATATCCCTATCTTTTAATTCTTGGCCAATTGCTTGTATTTGTTCTCTTGTATCAACATTTCCCAACCTGCCGCCACGCGCCTGTTCCAGCTCCAGCAAGGTACTGTTCCCGTTCCAAGGGTTTTTATTATATCTTGAAGCATCCTGATAGCCGGACACCCCGCCGGTAATGGCCCCTACGGTAAACCCTTCGGCTGCACCGCTGAAACCCGCGCCAAGTGCATCAGATACGCTGCTGCCGCCGGCCAATGAAACCCCTGTACCAAGTGCAAAGCCGGTAATGCCGTTATTAATGGCCTGTGTGGCCGCTCTTCCTGCAATATCGGGCTAGCAATGCCGAGGTGAGGCTAGAGGTAAAGGTAGACGTCAAGCCGCCTATATTTGCCCACCTGCCCACGAGGTTGCCACACTCAATGCCGTAGAGGTAGCCACCTGCCCCCAGTTGATATGGCCTAATCCATTAGCTGAAATTTGTGAAACCAGGTTATTGCCTGCGCCTAAAATAGCAGCGCCGGCCAGAGGCCCGGCATCCAGGGCTGCTACACCGGATAAAGCCCCCACGCCGAAATAACCCAGCGCAGAACCAAAGCTGTGGATGTTACCTTGAAACGCATTGCTGGCTATTTGAGCCGCCAATGACCAGCCGAGGCCAGTATTACCAGGTATTTCCTGTACCTTAAATCCGGAAGTAGTATAGCTAAGACCGACAGGTATTCCAATACCAGCTAAGGAAACCGTTTTCAAATTCACACCGTAATTCAGTTTTCCTGTAAAAAGATCTACGCTATTGCTCGCATCAGATGCACTTAGACTTTGTGAAGCTACGGGACGGGTGTTACTTATATTATTGACATCCTGACTAAAAACCATGTAAGGTATCAGCAATAAAAACAGTGATAAAGGTTTTATTTTTTTCATATTTAGTATTTCGGTTATAAGTTATTGTTTAAACAATTAGCTCAGAGAGAATATTTAATTGCTTTTGTATTGCCTTAATTTTAGCTTACTTTTTTTCGTTATAAGTTTGTGAATATTTTTCTAGCAAAAATTGAATCAACAAAAAAATCAATTTTAAACACCTACATTTTTTTGTTTGCTATTAGATCTTTCTTAAATTAACTTAATTTCTTGTTCCAATTAAACCAACCTATGCTGTTGGAATGCTTAAGTTCGCATTTTGAAATGATTTTAAATTTATATTGTATTTATAGTTACTTATGTTTGATGATCTTATAACTGAGCTGTTTAATTTGTTTTTTCTGATTGTTAAACCCCTTCTTTAAAACCTCGTTCTCTTTTTTAATATCAATCAAATACAGTGTCAGCTCCTCTACCTTCTTCAGCAGCTGCATATTCATTTCACCTAAACTGATACCATCTTTAACTACCTCCGCTTCCGACGGCATATCCGGTAAATGGTAATTTTTCTCAATAAATTTTTTTAATTCTGAAAGTGCAGGCAAGTTGTAGGTCGGTTTGAAAACGTAGTCAGGCCATGGCCCCGCTTCCACCTTGATTTCTTTTGACCTGATGATACCGTTTACGGCCAGCTTATAACCATGATCGTCTGTGGTGCCTATTGCAAGGCTATTAGCTAAGTAACCCTGCCCGTCTGCCCTGGCGTAGAAGTTACGGGAGCCGTTAGTTATCCCGTCAAAATAAAAATTTGCCGATCCGGTAGCATTGTCTGTTACGGCCCTGAAAATTCCATCAGTGAATGAGTAGGTTCCCCCCAATTGGTGTCCGGTAAAAAAAGATTGTCCTGCACTTGTGGATGTGACAATTTTTCCATCTGCAAATGTGCCGTCCGGATTGGTCAATGCAACTTTTGACCAGAATGCTGCAGCATTACCGTTTGTTTTTCGGAAATATAAATTTTGATCATAAAAGCTACCGGCAAATTGCATAGCGTAATTATTGGCAGGATTTGAATGCCTTACGTCCAATAAATGCCACCAACTTGATGCCCCTGCCGGAAAATTAATGGGATTGGCCGTTTGGTAAAAGCCGGAGATAGCTCCTGCATCCCCCTGCAATCCTGCATTATCGCGGGAGTCTGTTCTGCTGCCACTCTCTCCCCAAGTGGTTTGAGCATGCAAGCCTTGAACTGTAAATAACAAGCAAAGTATTACAAAAAGAAATTTAAAAAATTGTTTCATACATTAAGGTTTATAGGTTAACGAATTTTGCTGACTTTTAAGGATATGGCCTTCAATTGCTGTTTAAACTGGTCAATTTCTTTTTGCTGATTTATCTTTTCCTGGTTTTGATTAATAATATACAGCGTCAGTTCTTCAATTTTTTTTAAAAGCAATGTATTCGCTTCGCCTAAATTAATTCCGTTTTGCTTAACGTCTTCAGCAGAAGGCATATCGGGCAAATGATGATTTGTTTTAATATAACTGGAGACATCAGCAAGCGGGCGCAATTGAAAGTGCTTTGTAAAAACGTAATCTGGCCAGGGACTCGCTTCAACCTTAATTTCTTTTGAGCGGATGGTGCCGTTTACGGCCAGTTTGTAGCCATGCGTATCAGACGTTCCGATTGCAACAGAGTTCGACGGAATCAGTACATCAGCATAATAAGTTGCGGCATTATCTTTTAATTTATCGTATATAGTAACAATGCCACCAGTGGACGACAAATTTGAAATATTGGTGCTGCCATTTCTAATAGTAGCGTTAAGATGATTTAATACCGTAAAATTATCGGCATCAACACCTATAGTAGCTTTAACCCATACTTGCGATGTGTCGCCATAGTTGATTAAAGCAAACTGCGGCTGGTTCCAGGCTTGATAGCCCATTGTTGTATGGTGCTGAAACATAAAATTCTCAGCATTGATGAAGTCTATTTCACCAGAAGCAATAGAAGGATTATTACCGGTAGCATGATTATAAATATATTCAAAGTGCCCGTGATTACCACCCATTGTGGCTACCAAATACCAATTACCATTGCTGGGCAATGTAAAAGTTTGAGCATATGCGGTTTTTAAAAGAACTAAAAGAAAAAGAAATTCGTGTTTCATATTATTATCGTTTAGGTTATAATCTTCTTCAGCATTAGTTAAGAATAGAAATTATTGATCCGGTTTTCGTAAAAATCAACACATAGCAAAGCTATTAGATGATATTTATATTTTTAAAATTTAAGAAGCTAATTTAGAATCCGCACTTTTAGGTGTAATGTCAGACAGAGAGGGTGGGGTATTGATTGAGTAAGAACAAGGTTTCTGTTGTGATATTAGCCTGCACTAAAATTGAAAATTAATATTTATCTAAACAATAGTTTTATGTAATATTTATGTTACCATGTTTCCCAGCCAGCCCCTCATAAACAATTAGCCTTATTAATTTGGCTTTCAAAAAAATGTTAACATTTTCTGTAAGAATAGTTATCTATTAACAGTTAGGCTATTTAAACTGAAGTGAAATACACCTTCAATGTTTATTTGTTAGATTCTCCAATTGAAGAAAGGACTTTTTGCTGATAAAAAAAGAATTTTTCGCAGTAACTGAAATGGAAAGTGTTTTAATTTAAGCTTTAACTTGTTCACCTACTACTTAATAAAAATGAAATGAGTATTTTAGATTTAAGAATTAGTAGTAGCTTAGAATAATATATTATTTTCAACCGAACCTATTATTAATAACTAAATTGCTTTTATTTGTTATGATGAAACCTGCCGTGTTTTTCTGCTTTATGTATGGATGCCTGATAGCAGGATTATTTGATTCCTGTAAAGATATCATCGAACCCAACATTAAGGATAAATTGGTTCAGACACAAGCGCCCGGCAACAATTATCAAAGCACTTCATATAATATCAATTTTTGGTGGGACGAGGTCAGTGATGCACTAACTTATCGTCTCGAGGTGGTATCACCGTCATTTGGGGCTATAGGAAGTTTAGTGTTAGATACCGTTGTTAAAACGAACAAATTCTCCATTAATTTAAGCCCTGGTAATTATGAGTGGCGGGTGAAAGCACAAAATGGCAGTTCGGAAACTGTCTACAGCACTACTAATAGTTTTAATATTGTGTACTCATCTATCAAAACCCAAAAGGTTCAATTATTAGCTCCTGCAAATAATACTTTAACCAACCAGGGTATTGCGACATTTAGCTGGAACAATTTATACGGTGCAACAAAGTACCAATTGGAAATAGACACTAATAACTTTATAAATGAGAACGCTGTTATTTATAACCAAGCTATACCGGGGCAACAGCTCAGTTTTACCTTTCCTAAAGATCAAATCTTTCAATGGCGGGTACGGGCAGAAAACGACACTGCGCAAGCACAGTGGTCGGCAATTAACTCCATAACTTATGATCATACCCCTCCCGCGAAGGTGACCTTATTATCGCCGTCAAATAACCAGACCATTAGCCAACCGGTAAATTTTCAGTGGAACAATACGGCCACCGCGAGTAAATATAAACTCTATGTTTTGAAAAGTGATTCTACCACTTTATATAACTCTGCCTTTCCCGCTTCTGTTATCACCACAAACTACAACTTTAACGTGGGCAGTCCGGGCGAAAGGGTTTATTGGAAAGTATCAGCCGTAGATGCGGCGGGAAATGAAGGTCTCGTGAGCCAATTACGAAGTTTTGTTCTTCAATAATAAACCATGAAGAATAAAAGAATGACATATGTACTGGTGGTTGCAGTATTAATAGTGTGGGGAATTATCGCCTACAGGATACTTTCAGGATTAGATCATAATGATGAGTATATTGCTGACCATAACAAAACATTTGTGAAAGAGAAATACGATGACTACGCGATGTCAAAGGACACCTCTCATTTACTACTAAATTACAGAGATCCATTCGGCTTATCAGCTCCGCCGGATACTATTCCTAAAACCAAAGAAAAAATATTTATAGCACTATCAAAGAGTCCTAAGGCAAATTTTAACTGGAACTTTATCAAGTACTGCGGTTTTGTACGTAATCCCGGGACTAAAAAACTAATTGCCATATTGACGATCAATGGCAAAAACACAATGCTTGCCGAAGGTGAAACAGCCGAAAATGTAAAGCTGCTTAAAAATTTTAAAGATTCGGTAATGATTGTCTTCAACAAACAAACTAAATTTATAACTATGAATACTGTTTCCCTATGAGACTTGCGTTGTTAATACTAATTGCAGTTAACTTTGCGGCTTACGGTCAGAAAATCCCAGAGACAGGGATTAATGTACGAATTACCCAGGCTGATAAAACCATTGTTGCGGAGATCAAGGCTGTAAATGCAGAGTTTAAAATAAACCCAGCCGCGACCTATTTTTGGTATGGCTCAAATACTATTCATCAAACCCAGGGCGGCTTCAGTGCGAGACTTTTAAACGGCACCTATAATGAGTATTACCTCAATAAAAATCTTAAAGAGCAGGGAGTATTTAACAAAGGGTTAAAAACCGGGCTATGGAAAGACTGGAGCGAAAATGGTCTTTTACTTCAAACCGTTACTTACTCGAAAGGAATAAGATCAGGGCCTTTCCTGTTATATGATGAAACAGGAAAACCTAAGCAGTCCGGCAAATATAAAAACAACGAGTTCGAGGGCCCGATAAGCACTTTTAATAAGGATGTTGTTAGTGTAACTCTATACAAAAACGGCAAAGCAGTTCCCAATAAAGCCACCCATAGCTTTTGGAATAAACTAAACCTTTTTAAAAAGCAGCCGAAAACTATCAGCCAGTCGCCAAAAAAAACCAGTACCTGAAATGCTTAAAGCCTCGGCATTGTATATGGTTATTGTCATTGCCCTGGTCATTGGCGTGCTTTGTTCCGCAGTGATAGCGGTAGGTTACTATTACCGATCCTTTTATGAACAAAATTTTAGGTACGATCAACTTAGAAACAATATAGGATCTGGCATAAACCTGCTGATTGCCAGTGGTGAAAGCTATCCGGTGGAAATAAAGATAAGTCTGTTCGGAAATGAAAACGACAGTCTGATTTTAAAAAAAAGTATTTGGGGAATATATGACATCGGAACGGTCTGTTCATTTATGCAAAAGGACTCATTGAAAAAGTCTTTTACCTTGGCCTATAATATTGATTCCACCAAGTGGGCCGCTGTGTATCTAATTGATGAGGACAGGTCTGTATCGGTAAGCGGAAACACACATATACGCGGAACAGTGTTTATCCCTAAAGCCGGGATCAGAGAAGCATACGTCAATAACCAGGCGTATACCGGCGATAAGAGGATTGTGATCGGCAAAAAGCTAAACAGTACTAAAACATTGCCACTATTGTTGGAAGAACGGTTAAAAAATCTCAAAGCCGAATGGAATAGCTCGCCTATCTCTGATAGCAGCCTTATCAAAAATGATTCCACCGCTGTTTCTTTTTTTGCACCGACGAGATCGTTTAATTTTAAGAAAAAATCAAGCACTGTTCACCACCTCAGCTTGAGCGGCAATATCATTTTATTTTCGGATACTACGTTAACGATTGACAGCACCACTCATTTGAAAGATGTAATTGTTTTTGCCAAAGGCATAATTGTTAAAAGCGGTTTCCGGGGCAACTGCCAGCTTTTTGCGGCTGACTCGATTTATATAGATAAGAATTGTCAATTTAATTATCCTTCAATAATTGGGATTATTGGTAATGACAAAAAAAATAATACCCTAAATAAAATATCCATAAATGACTATTCCGTAATAAAAGGCGGTGTGTTTATCACCGACAATAAGAACAGTAAATTGCCGCCCGTGATATGTTTAGGCAAAGCTGTAAAAATTATGGGGCAAGTGTATGTCCCGGGTTTACTTAACCTGAAAGACGATGTACATATATTTGGAAGTGCATTTACCAATCGGTTTATTTATCAGCAAACATACACGCGCTATGAAAATTATCTGATAAATCTTGAAATCGATCAATTAAAACTTTCTCCATACTACATATCAAGCGATCTTTTCCCGGTCACTGCTAAGAAAAAAACGATCTTACAATGGTTAAATTAGCATTGCTTCATATTAAAGTCCGGGCATCGAGCTTATTGGAAGTGATCGTTGCCATGGTAATCATTATGATAGTATTCGGCATGGCGATGATGATATTTACCCATGTCACCCAAAGTTCTTTATCTGTTAAAAAAATGAAAGCTCAAGCAATTATCAATAATTTGATGCTGCATATCGGGCAAAAAGATCAAGCGGAGAATCAGCTGGTAAAGATCGACGATTTTAATGTCGAGATAAAGGCCGAACCTGTGTCAAATGCTAGCGGATTAAAACAAATTAATATTACCGCCTACGACAGCAATCAGGTTAAAGTCGCACAGGAACAAAAACTTATTATTTTTCGCAATGAATAGACGTGTTAAGGCTTTTACAATTATGGAAGTTACTATCGCCTTATTATTAGCGGCAGTTGTTATAGCCATTACATACACTTGCTTCAATATTTTATACAAAAGCTACCTGGACTTCAACCTGCGCCAGAAACGCTTAACAGATATCAGTCAATTTGATCGGGTCATAGGCAGGGATATTGAAAAAGCCCGGGTGATGATTCAGCAAAACAATGGCATAATCATCAAAACCAGCAATTCCGACATCAAATATATATTTCAACCTGATTATATTTTACGGGTTACCGGCAGTATAGATACCTTTACGGTAAAAGCAGCTGAATTAGCAACTTATTTTCAAGGTAATGAACTCTTAAATTCCACAGATGATCCCGAAGACGGCCGCCTTGACGGAATAAGTTTTAATATTATCAGCGGGAACGATAAATTTCCGTATTATTACTTTAAACATTACAGCTCCGAGGACCTGATCGACAGGAATAACAATGCCATCAATTGACATCAGCCAATATCAGCGTAAAAAAAGTGCACCGATCCGAACAGGTGGTGATCAAAGTATTTTTGCCTTTTTACATAAAGAGATCACCTTTGGCAAAAATGAATTCAGTAATAAAAAAAAGGAACAACTTTACTTGGAACTCAGTTCACTGCTGCATGCGGGCATTAATTTGAAAAGCAGCCTGGAGCTGATCACCGCCGATCAGTTGAAAGGCAAGGATAATTTGCTTTTCCAGCAAATTCAAAAATCGGTAATCAATGGTACCAGTTTCTCACAGGCGTTAAATCAAAGTGGGAAATTTTCTTTATACGAGATATTCAGTTTGCAGATAGGCGAAGAAACCGGAAAGTTGATCGAAGTATTACAAGATCTGGCCAGATTTTACCAAAACAAGATCAAACAACGTCGAAAAATTGTTTCTGCTTTAACGTATCCCTGCATTGTACTTTCCTCATCATTGGGAGCCGTGTTTTTTATGTTAAAATTCATAGTGCCTATGTTTGGTGATGTATTCAGACGATTTGGCGGGCACCTTCCCTGGATTACTGAAAAAATTATCGGTATATCACAAGCAATGGAAAATAATTTTTTTCCGTTTTTCATATTGTTGATCATATCTGTCACATGTATCATTGTATTCAGAAAAACAGACACCTTCCGAAAGGTTTCATCACGCTTGATATTAAAAGTTCCTGTGATCGGCAACCTTGTCCAAAAGATCTATTTAGCCAGATTTTGCAATTCCATGCGGTTGTTGATTAATGCAAGACTGCCGCTTTTGAGAGCCCTCAGTCTGATCAGGGAGATGATCGATTTTTACCCGCTAACCTCGTCATTACTCCAGGTGGAAAAAGATGTCCTGACAGGGCAGTCCTTGCATCAAAGCTTACAGCGATTTGATGTCTATCCAAAAAAAATGATCCAATTAATTAAAGTGGGTGAAGAGACCAACCAACTGGATTATTTCTTTGAAAAAATAGCCGAGCAATATATTGAGGAGGCCGAATTTAAGACAACTACTTTAAGCAGTATGATGGAGCCCCTGATCATTATTTTTCTGGGGTTTATTGTAGGCGTGATATTAATCTCTATGTACCTTCCCTTATTTCAGATGAGCAACAGTTTTCAATAGTAAATGAATTAGCGATACATTTCCATATAGATTTCCAAATCCAGTTTTGGGGTGCTGAGGTTTTGCAAAGGCGTTTTTTTTGCCTTCCATGACACAGAGCGAAGTATTCCGATCTCAGCGGTAGTTTGTATCTTGTTGACCAACTTTAGTAAAGAAAAAAAGTCGCCTTCGAAATCAAGTTTTTGAACGATAAATTGCGGTGTGTGGTATACCACATCATCGGATGGTATCGTGATTAATTTAATTCCCAGCGGCTCGGCTAAATCGGCAATTTTGTTCATTACGTTATTTCTGAAAACTAAAGAGTCTAATTGATAGCTACGAATGATCTGGTCAAGGTTTTTATTTTTACGGGAAAGGTAACCGGGTTCAGCGCTGATATCATTTGCTTGGGTTAACTGCTGCTGTAGTTTCTGGTTTAATTTCCACGAATTAAGTGTATTTTTAAATGCTATTTCGTATCCAATTATTAATAAAAGGCATGTGCCTCCTAATAATAAGTATTGCTTGTTAATAACGGCGAGTTTATTCATTAATAGGCAATGGTTAGGGTAAAAATTCCTGTGTTAAGTTCATTATCGAATGTATATTTTTCCAGTTGGATATTTTTTACCCAACGCCGCGTTCTTATCCGGGCGATCCATTCATTAACCAAAAGTATCCGATTAGATAAGCCGGTTACTTTAATATTCCTGTTTATAAATACTAACGATTTCGCCTGCTGGCTGCCGCCAATGTCAACCGGATTAATATCAACCGCAGTCCATTTGACATCGCTTGGTAAGATGGCCGCTATCTGGTCGATCAATATACTTTTATTGGTATTGCCGTCCCATCCCAAGCCTGAAAGTATTGCCTCTTTGTCTTTGATTTGATCGTTGGTAATTTTTATATCATCCGTATTTTGAAGTGTTCGGGTTAATTTGAAATTCAGTTGGGTATTAGCGGACTCTAACCAGGAGAATAAAATGAAATTGACTAATAAAAGGATAAAAAAAACACCAAGGATCAACAAACCATTGGTTCTGAATTTCTGGTTTACCTGCCTGGATATAAAAAGGTCATCAAAGGGCTTGGCATTTGCTTTAATAACATCAGTTTGTTGATGCAAAATAAGTTGAAATGTAACGGCGTAAGGCAGTAGCTGGCTTTCATCAATGGCCTCATTTTGGATCTTTAATTTAAATTGCGCTTTTGCTTCTGTATCGTACTCACAACGCAGCCACTCGCCTCGTTCATTTCGGCTAATCACATGACCATTGAATACAAAAGATTCTCCATAGAGATTTACTTCGCCAATGACATTGAGTACCGGGAACGGCCCTAAGCTTAGCATCACCGGCATATACCCGGCCCCGGTCAATTGCTTAAGCCATTTATCCGCTTCTATTTTTCGTATGACAGAAATAAAGGAACTTTCGCTGCTGATGGTATTTTGAATATAAAACTCCTCAAAGTTGGCATTAGGTAATATCAGGTTAAAGTTTGCCGCGGTAACTTCAGCCAATTTTTCAAGCTTTTTAGTTAAAACCCCTTTACCACTAAGGTTTAATGCCAGCATTGTTTTAGCCGGAAGCACTTTGTTAAGTTCGTCTATAGATGTCAATCCGGATATCTTGCTTTCAATATTCAGTTGTTTATTATTTTTACTTAATATACAACCGTCAATGGTAATGCTGCCATCAGCCTGCATATAAACGGTAATACCCGAAGCCTGGTTAATACTATAAAGGTCCTTTACCATTGATTTTACCTTAAAATGGTCGGCTTAATAAACACTAATGATACAACCTTTGAGGTTGTTTTAGAACGTGTGCTGAATATATATTTTAAAATTGGTATTCTTGATAAAATTGGGGTTCCCGAAACATCTTCACTTTCCTGGGTCCGTTCCAATCCCCCCAGCACGATCATATCTTCATTGTGCGCCCGGATAAGAGATTCAAATTTACTGGTAGATGTTGGTGCGGGCGCGTTTGCCGGCGGGGTGCCGATGAAATCGGTAATATCAATTTTAATCCCTAAGGTAACCTGATCGTCGCCGGAGACCACCGGTTTGATATTAATGACCATATTGGCATCAATTTTATTATATTGTTGGGTGTATATGCTTGTAGGTGAACTTAGGGAGGGAATGACATTTTGTGTTTGCACCAAGTAATAACGGGTGCTGCCGATACTTAAGGTGGCGGTATGACCATTTAGGGTCGTCAACTTGGGAATGGAATGTACCTGCACGTTGCCCTGAGTTTCTAAGGCGGTAAGTGTAGCATAAAAGTTGGGCACCACATGGCCAAGATTAAGCGAGGAACCGCCCAATTTATCTAATAAGCTATTGATGGATGATGCGCTAAAAGTAAAACCTACTCCGGGAAGAATTGTTCCGCCGGATTTGACACTATCCGCAACACCTAATTTGATACCTGTTGCAACGGTCCGCGACTTATTAACATCTACCAGGGTGACCTCTATCATAACCATAGGAACCAACAGGTCGATCTGTTTGACAAGCGATTGTATTTCATTAATTTGTGGCCCTGAACCTGATAACAGTAACGTGTTCTGTTCACGAAATTCATGGATCTCCACGCCCTTTTTCCATTCACTGGGTATCATGGCTAATACAGTGTCTATAGAACGGTTTTGTAATTGAATTACTTTTTGACTTCGCAATCCTTCCAGTTTGCGGTCCCCTATTAGGTACACTCCATTTTCTTCACGATAGGTATAGTCCGTTCCCTGAAACAGGGAACTTAAAAAATTATCGTAAGTAATATCACTGATATGCGTCGATATATTCCCCTTTATTTCGGTGTATAAAAAATAATTTTTATTTAATTCCTGGGATGCCGCCTTAACCAGGTCAGCTATAGGGGCGTTGGTCGCCTCTGCGGAAATCAGCTTTTGACCACCGACTATTTTACTGAACAAATTGATATTTCCACCGCTGGTATTGGTTGCAGTTTTAAATGCACGCCTGACTGATGTGCTTTTATCTCCATTGATGTAGAGTTCTTCCCCATCGCCGAGCAATTGAAAAAGATAAAAGCTGTCGCTGGTCTTGACCATTTTAATATCGTTTGAAAAAGCCAGCTTTTCCAAAGCGGCATCAAATGGCGCGCTTTTGACAAAGCCTGTTACCTTTTTGCTTTGCAAGTTGGCCGGAACAACAATATTTCTCCCTGAAATTTGAGTTACCTTTTTAGCGACAGCCACTAAACTGTCATTGCTTAATTCAAAAGACAGGGTATTTGTCAGTTGGTCATATTTGGCATTAATCTCTTTTACAGAGGGCCTTACCGCTTGCGTTTGTTCCTGATAAGGAGCAACCATGATGATAGCGCCGATCGTCGTAATATCTAAATTGTAGGTCTTGGCTAAAAAGATCAGTATATTGATCGCTGTTACATTATTCAGGGTATTATTGATCTTGAAATTCAGTTTCGGATCAGCATTTATACTTAAGCCGTTGGATTTAGCCAGTGCTGATAAGTAATCCTGTAAGCTGACATTGTTAACGGAAAATTGAACTGTTTGATTTAAACCAGGGACACTGCTATTAGCAAGCTTTTTAAGGTTTTGTTCAATAGCACTTATCCTGTCGGTATTTTGAGCTACGCAGTTTGCAGAAAGAATTATTATCAATATGAATAAAGTAAATCTTTTCTGCATCAGTTCCAGGTTTAATAATTAAATAACAGCGGATAAATTTCCTCCAGCGAAGTCAGGCCGTCGCTGAACAATTGGAAAGCGTTCTCGGCTAAGGTCTGTATTTTTCGTTCTTTTAACAAATCCTGAATATACATATTTCCCTTTTTAATCTCTGTTGCCAATTCCTGATCAAGCGGGATAATTTCGTATACGGCCTTACGTCCTTTATAGCCGGTATAATAACAGTGTTCGCAGCCATGCGCTTCGTAATGCTGCTCCACTTTATTGTAGGGTTTAAATTGTTTAGGATATAAATTGACATCTAAACTCTTTAACATTTTACATTGCGGACACAGCAAACGAACTAAACGTTGCGCTGCCGTGGTGTTGAGCGTATTTGCGACTAAAAAGGGAGGGACACCCATATCGATTAATCTTGACACCGTGCCCCAGGCGGAATTGGTGTGGATCGTTGAAAGCACTAAGTGGCCGGTAAGGGCGGCTCTTATCGCCATATTGGCTGTCTCCATATCTCTTATCTCGCCTACCATGATCACATCGGGGTCTTGTCGGAGAAACGTCCGTAGCGTGGCCGCGAAAGTGAGCCCAATTGACTCCTTTAACTGGACTTGATTGATACCTTCCAGTGTATATTCCACCGGGTCTTCAATGGTAAGAATATTTCGGGTTTCTTTATTCAGTAGCTTTAAGGTTGCGTACAATGTGGTAGTTTTTCCTGACCCTGTCGGACCGCTGATGAGGACTATTCCGTTTGGCCTTTTGACTCCCTGCAAATAATTATCCAGGTCGAAGGCAGAAAAACCCAGTTTATTCAAATCGATGTCTGTTGCATCATTGTTTAACAGACGCAGCACTACCTTCTCACCGTATAAAGTTGGCAATACAGAAACCCTGATGTCAAATTTATATCGTTCATTTTTAAAATTAATTCGTCCATCTTGTGGAAGCCTTTTTTCGGAAATATCAAGATTTGCTGAGATCTTAATTTTGTTGATTAACGCAGGATAATCTTCCCGTTTTAACAGAAATCGTTCGACCATCAGACCATCTATACGGATGCGTACCCGACATTTGTTCTCATAGCTTTCAATATGAATATCACTGCTTTTCAAGTCCTTCGCTTCCCGGATCAGATCAATTAAAAAATCATCCTCATGATTGGATACGTGGAATTTCTGCTTGCCTTCAACCGCATTTTCTTTTAAATAGTGCCGGGATAACAGCCGTGCAATGTGAGCATTTGGAAGTTGCGTTAAAATGATATGCAGCCCAAATAACACCTCCAGTTCTCCGGCTAATTCATTTTGATTGGCTGAATCTTCACAATACAAATGAAGGTCGCTGGCATTTTTTGATTTTGGCAGAATGCGGTAATGCCAGGCTTGCTCTTTGGTAAGACAATGCAATTGATCTGATAATAATTGAATCTCCTCGATTTGTTCCATCAGTGCATGAAATTAAGGAGCCAATTATCTGAGGTTACATTTATACCAGGGCGCGCCCAGCTGAATATTAAAACCAATACGAGTGCTAATGATTGTAAACCGGCCAGTGGTATATGTTCACTATTTGCCAACCATCGTTTAATCGTCATCCATACCAATAATACAAAAACTAAACCGCCTATATAAAAAAGGATAAAGTTTACTAATGAAAAACAACAGGTCAGGGTTAGCAACAACAGGAGATCACCCCAGCCTAATAAGTTGACCGTTATATTAACCCAGCGTTTCTGCTTAATAGAAAACCAAATATTGACTAACAATAATTGTATGAATAGGAAAGTGATGTTATAAACCGGCAAACGCCAAAACCCGGCTAGTGAGTGATAATTAAAATAGTTTAAAAGAACAAACGCCACCATAAGAATGGGAAACAATACCCAATAGACCGCCCTGCTTTTTATATCCTGTATACAGATCATCAGCAATAATAGCGTAATTAATAATTTAAGGAATAAAAGCACTTTAATCCGGCGTAACTTCTTTTAGGTTCTTATCCTGATCCACAGACCATACATTGAAAGTGCCGTTGCCATTGAAATCAACCACTGCTGTAGCCTTCGCTGTGAAGCCGGTATTGCTGGCATCAGTGATCTCTATCTTATAATTGGCGCGGCCATTGGTTTCGGTGCTTAATTTTTCCTGGATGAAGCCAATTTCGGTGAGGTCTTTGGAATATTTGGAATGTTCATAAAAGTAATTCTTTTCCAGAGTTTGGATATGTTCTAACTGTACCTTAGCTTCAGTGGTTTTGGCTTTAGTAATAAGGGGCAGCAGGTTTGGTAAGGCTAATAGTACTAAAATTCCAATGATCACCAATACTACCAATATTTCGGTTAATGTATAGGCTTTGACGCGTTTTTTTAATATATTAAGAGGTGGTTTCATTGGGTTAAATTACAATACTAAACTAATAAAAATTTGTATTACAAGTTAATCAAGCGAAATATATTTTGGAAAATACAAAGAAAAACTAAGGACAATGAAGTGCCCTGCAGGTTTTCTGATATAGCTGGCCCAATTCGCCATAAGTTAGCTGGATGATGTTATGGCATTGTCTGTCCCCACACTCTGACCCTTCGCAGCGGCCCGGGCTATAACTTATACTCCTGCAAGACTTAGCCACGGAGCCAGATACCTGCATTATACCGTTGCTCGGCAATATTTCCGTTATACTGCGGTGTTGTGCCGTGTTCAGTTATATTATAGTTCAATTTTAAACTGAATGACTTTGTGGTGGTTGGCGCTACTGTTATGTCATTCATGCTTTTCAGCCAGCCACGCTTATAATAAGTATAAAGCTATGTTTTGCAACCCGTTGCCTAGGTTTTAGAGTTAGCTGCCTACCTCGTTATATTGAGGTTGTGGCGAAAGGCTTTATTGGTGTTGCCACCCAAGACCATCTTCATGTTACTTTTAAGCGGTCAAAGCCGGTCAGTTTAATCCCACCAGCACGGTTATATGTAGCTTTCCATCGATATACAACAATAGCCCTGAATTCTCCGTAATAAGCTTAGGTACTATATTCATTTCAGGATTGATTATATAATGCTTTTTAATTCTGCAATAATAACTATGGTGCTTGCAAAAACGCAAGTGATACTCATTTGTATTTTACCACACACTATATGTATCATTCTTAGTATTTTGATGGAATAGGATTAAAGGAATAATGAGTTTAGGAACCCGGATCAAAGAGTTACGTACCCAAAAAAGATTGAAGCAGTCAGAGCTGGCTGAGATGGTCGGCCTGAACTCCTATGTACAGATTGGCCGTTAGGAAATAGGCAAAGCCAAGCCCGCAGCAGATATGCTTTCCAAGCTGGCCAAAGCTTTGGATACTACTACCGATTACCTGGTGAATGATGATGTAAATGACCCTGCCGTAACATCGCTGCTTACCGACAAGGAACTCTTAAACAGTTTATAGAAGTAGAGTTATTGAATGCCGAGGATAAGCATATTGTAAAGATCTTTATTGATGCCTTTCTTACCAAAAGGCATATCCAAGAATATGTAAAGTAATACAAAAAAGCCCCTTTATGCACTGCCCCCAAAAAGTTAGACACTTATTGGGGGCATTTTATGTTTAAAAGAAAATAGTACAATTATGAATTTCGGCTTCAATGCGTAGAAGCTGTATTGGAGGGGAAGGATTCTTTAAAATCAATAGCGAGGGAAAAAGGGATAGAACACTCGAACCTTCGGTTATGGCTGGGCTTTTATGAGGCCTACGGCAAGCAAGGATTAGAACCAGAGCAAAGCAGCGTTATGATTCAAATTTTAAACTATTGGTTTTAAATACTAGACGAGGAACTGTTATCTTTACGAGCAGCCTGTGTCCGGTTTAATATACCAAGTGAATCAGTGGTTATAAGCTGGCGTAATGCTTATGAATCAAAGGGAGAATCAGGCCTTACCAGCAAACCCCAAGGCCGTCCTGTAAAGATGAAACTACCAATAAAACGCAAAGCAAAGAAACCAGCCTAGCCATTAACTCGTGAACAGGAGTAATTTAAAGAGAATGAGTACCTGAAAGCAGAAAATGAACTGCTAAAAAAGCTTCAAGCCTTAGCTCAAACCAAGAAAAAGTAAAAGCCGTAATGGAGTTAAGGCATAAATATGATTTGGCGGTACTGCTCAGCTGTACGCGTATGGCAAGAAGCAGTTTTTATTATTACGCGAAGCAATCTTCTACTGATAAGTATTTTGAGATTAAAGCGATGATTCAAAGTATCTATCACAGCCACAAGGGCAGACTTGGATATAGGCGCATCACACTGCTGCTTCGTCAAAAAGGACAGGTTGTTAATCATAAAACAGTATTACGGCTAATGCGATGCTTAAATCTAAAGAGCGTTATCAGGGTGAAAAAATATAGGTCTTACAAAGGAGAACAAGGCCGGATAGCTCTTAATCTTCTGAACAGGAGTTTTAAAGCAGAACGTCCAAATCAAAAATGGGCCACCTATGTAACCGAGTTTAATGTGTCAGGTAAGAAACTTTATCTATCACCTATCATAGATCTATATAACCAGGAGATCATCAGCTATCAACTTTCCGAACGGCCCGACTTTAAAAGTGTAATGGCCATGATGGACAAAGCATTAGAGAAAGTAAAACAGAGCCAACCTTTGCTCTTGCATTCAGATCAGGGGTGGCAATACCAGATGAAACAATATCAATATCTGCTACAACAAAATGGAATTACTCAAAGCATGTCCAGAAAAGGTAATTGCCTGGATAATGCGATAATTGAAAACTTCTTTGGAATACTTAAATCAGAGTTGTTTTATCTT
>CAZZVY010000038.1:0-18430 GCA_964657585.1 uncultured Mucilaginibacter sp.
GATCTTACCGGCACCATTTCACGGGACATAGAACGTTTCCTGGCGCGGATCCGTGGAAAGGAAGACCCGTTTTTAAAGGTAGGCGAAATCAATGATCGGACAGCAAAAGGGAATAGCGACATAGTATGGAGTTTAAAGGATGTTACCTTTGATATACAAAAGGGGGATGCGGTTGGCATTATAGGCCGCAACGGCGCCGGCAAAAGCACACTGTTAAAAATACTTAGCCGTATTACCTCCCCAAGCTCCGGATCAGTAAAAATTAAGGGGCGCATAGCCAGTTTGCTGGAGGTTGGGACTGGCTTTCATCCTGAATTGAGCGGCAAGGAAAACATATATCTTAACGGCACAATTTTAGGTATGCGCCGAAGTGAGATTAAGCGAAAGTTTGACGAGATAATGGACTTTGCAGGTGTTGAAAGATATATCGACACCCCCGTTAAGCGCTATTCGTCAGGCATGTATGTGCGGCTGGCCTTTGCCATAGCGGCTCATTTAGAATCGGAAATATTGCTGATAGACGAAGTACTGGCCGTTGGCGATGCCGAATTTCAAAAAAAATGTCTGGGCAAAATGGGCGAAGTAAGCAAAGGCGAAGGCAGGACAGTATTATTTGTAAGCCATAACATGGATGCTGTAAAAACATTTTGTAATAAGGGAATAGCATTAAACAATGGCACCATTGCTTACAACGGTGAAATTAATGGAGCCATAGCCGAATATATGCACACTGGCAAACCCGACAATGTGCAAACCAAGCTTGCCAACCTTACGCTTAATGAACAGGTAAGCATTGATGTGTTTGAAATTAGCAAAAGTGAATTAACAGCCCACCAAAACCTTGACTTTTACTTAACAATAAGCAGTAAACAAATTAATCATATAGATGCAGCAGCGATATTTATTTATGATGAGATGGATCAAAAGATAGCCTTTATTGATTTAAGGAGCAGGGAACTTTCTTATCAAAGCGATAAATACACCCGGGTTAAAATTAACGGGCAAATAAAGGCATTGCCGTTATTGCCTGGTATGTATAAAATTGGGGTACACCTGCAATCAAACCTTTTATACCAGGATTTTTTTAATTTGCTGCAATTTAATGTGTTGCAAAAACCTGTTACAGATAATCAGCTGCCCTACCCTTTGTTTGTACGCGGTAAGACAGAAATTGATTACGATTTTAAAATTGGTGAGCAGTAATGTATTATCAAAGACTCTATCACGATAAGGGAGACTCTTATTTTCACCATAACCGGCCAGAAATGCTGGACTTTGTTCCGCAAGGGGTACAAACGGCCCTTGATGTGGGTTGCGGCAACGGGGATTTTGGTGCGCTGTTGAAAAGTAAAGCCTTATGCAAAGTATGGGGGGTAGAACCCAACAGTCTTTTTGCCGAACAGGCTAAAGCCAAGCTGGATATTACCATAAACGGGTTGTTCGACAAAAACTTAGAAGCGCTGGCCGGGCAGAAATTTGACGCAATATTTTTTAATGACGTACTTGAACACTTAATTGAACCTGCCAAAACGTTAAACGATTGCAAAACGTTGCTTAATAATAATGGGTATATTATCGCATCCATCCCCAATATACGCTGGTACCCGGTTATTTTATCATTGCTCAGGTATAAGGATTTTAAATATGAGCCTGCCGGTGTAATGGACAAAACCCATTTACGCTTTTTTACAAGAAAAAGCATGGTGAGGCTGTTTGAAGATGCCGGCTATAAAGTTTTAAGAATTGAAGGTATAAATAAGGACAATAGCTTTAAATGGTTTAATGCGTTAAACTTTATGCTGTTTAATAAACTATGGGATATGAAATTCCCGCAGTTTGCTGTAGTTGCACAATACACTGGTCATGCCGGTTAAAATTGACATTATCATACTAAGCTATGCCAAAACAGAGGAGTTAAAAAACACCACCATACAGGCAATTGATAGTTTGCTGGCATCGGAAGAAGCTGGTAAAATTGAGTTTAATATAGTGGTAATAGAATCAAACAAGGCTTTGCAACCATTTCAGTTTGAAAACACCATTACTATTTACCCGCCGGATAAATTTGGCTTTAACAAATACCTGAATATCGGCATACAAAACACCTTTAACAATTATGTATGCTTATGCAATAATGACCTGATATTTCACAGGAACTGGGCAAGCGAACTTTTGAATTTCACACACACGCTTGAAACAGAAACCGTTGTGTTAAGCCCATTCTGTAATACATCTCATAGGTATTTTCTTGATTTAGAAAAGCCCGTTGAAGGTTATTTCGGTTATTTTGCCGGTCATTGCTTTTTTACTAACCGGAAAACGCTTGGAAGTATAGGCAATCTTGATGAGAAGATTAATTTCTGGTTTGCCGATATGGATTTTATCAATTTATTAAAAAAATATTCGATACCGCATTATCTGGTTCCACAGGCAAAGGTTTCTCACTTAATTTCACAGTCAACGATCTCTTTTTCCAAGGCTGAGATGTTAAAATACACGTATTATCCGCGTATCTATTTCAGTTATAAATGGGAGCATCATAATACTTTTTTGTACGCCAAAAATATCTTGATATACTTGTTAAAAAGGGCCCTGGTATGGGGTAAAACGCTCACGGGGGTGCATAAAAATTGATAGGTGTGAGGATTAGCGGCGGATTAGGAAACCAGATGTTTCAGTATGCATTTGCTGATAATGCAGCGCTAAAAACAAAAACCACTTTCTTTCTTGATAAGGAAGGCCTGCCTGTTGAGTTGTATAAATATTTTAAACTCAAAAAAAATATATGGTATTATATTGATACCGTACTTTTTAACCACAGCGGCTTTAAATTATTATTAAGCCATTACAGCCGGAAAAAATTTTACGCTATTGTAATTGCATGGTTTATCAAAAAAAGAATAGCTGTATCAAACACCGATCAGCCCGAAAGGGTATTGAATGAAGTAAACGATAAGACTTTTTATGAAGGATACTTTCAATCTCCTGTATATTTTCAAAATAACCTTAAAGAGGTTCAAACTTTATTTGAATTAAAAAGCAGTATAAAAAACAGGTATAAAAAAAAATATGCTTTTCCTGACTCTAAAAATAAAGTTGTAATACATATCCGAAAAACAGATTATAACGATTTAAAACATTTAAACCTGGGCGGTAGTGACCTGTCACTACCATTTGCTTATTATCACCGGCTGATCAGCAAAATTGATAGGGGTAATAATTATTATATTTTTATATCAGATGAACCTGCCCTGATCAAATCCGAGTTTGGCTATTTAAAAGACATGTATATATCTGAAGCTACCGCAATAATTGATTTCCAACATATGCTGTATGCCAACATCTGTATAATTGCAAACAGTACATTTAGCTGGTGGGCAGCTTACCTGAACCAAATTACAGACCATATAGTTTATTGCCCGCAGTATTTTTTAGGCCACCTTGTTAAAACAGAATACCCGGTAAGCATTTATCCTGACAGCTGGTTACAAGTGCCTGTCTATGATGCAGATGAGAAATAAATATGGGAACCCCAGGGAGTACTCCGTACTAATTTTTGCCACCAATAAATTAAGTTACCTGCAGTTAGCCTTTAATTGTGCAAGGTCAGTACTGTTGTTTAATGATATAAGCATATGCATTGTTTCAAATTTAATTGCCACTATTCCAAATGACCTGAAAAAAAGTGTGAAGCTTATACCCTTGCTGTCAGAACATACAAATTTAGGTATAGATATAAAACTGCACGTTGACAAATACCTGCAAAGTACATATACGCTATTAATTGATTCGGATTGCATCTGTTATGATAGCCTGGATAAAGTATTTGATGCATGTGCCGGGATGCATGTAGCTGTTGCCGGCAACATTGTACCGGCAGAAAGCTGGTGCGGCAAAGAACAGGCGAGTACAATTAAACAACACTTCGGGCTTGACCAATTAATAAGGTATAACGGGGGATTATACTTTTTCAAAAAATCAGGTTTAACTGAAAGTATATTTGAAAAAGCACGGGAAATAGCCGAAAAATATGATGAGTACGGCTTTACAAGGATACAAAACAAGTGGATAAACGAGGAAGGCCCTATCTCTATTGCCATGATGCTCAACGGTCAAAAACCATTAGCTGACGACGGACGATATATGACCGACTTATTTACCGACCACAGGCCATTATTAAATGTGCTAAAGGGCAAAAGATTATTAAAAAACCAGCCGGAGTTTGCAGCAAGGCACAGGCCGTGGTATACCAGTCAATATGCTCCTGTTATACTGCATTTTGGCGGTACAAGCTTAAATACCTATCCTTATAACTCGCAAATAATATTACTGAAACTAAATAATTTAAAGCTGCCTGTATGGCTGAGTACCGCTTTAGTGAATACTTTTATTAATACCCCTTATAAATTATACTATTCGCTTTCCAAGAAAATCAGAGATTATGCTCAGGGATAAAATTAACCGGTTTGTAAAACTCAATTTAGCCAAACCATACTGGAATTTAAAAGGAAGTTTTGTTTATTGTGAACAGCGGGTTTTTTTTCCAAAAGACAGTGCAATATTTAACCGCACTATTGATGCAGGGATATTTGAATTAGAAAACCTGCAGATAATGTTTGCCTTAATTAAACCTGATACCGAAGTTTTTGACGTAGGCGCCAATATTGGGATTATGCTTACCCCTGTGCTAAAAAACGATCAGACCATTACCTTGGTAGCCGTTGAAGCATCACCTAATAATATCCCCTATTTAAAAAAAACGCATGAACATAGCCCTTATAAAAACAGGTGGACGGTAATTGACAAAGCCGCTTTTGATCACGAAGGGAAATTACCTTTTCAGCTCGCAAGCGCGGCAAACGGGGCTTACGACAGCATCCATGATAATAAAAGAATAGATTTTGAGAAGACCATAGAGGTGGAATGCACTACGATAGATACTATCTGGAACAGCCGTAACAAACCGATGGTATCCTTTATAAAAATTGATATTGAAGGGGCTGACCTGATAGCCTTACAAGCAGGGATTAATTGTATAAATAAGTGCCGGCCATCTATACTGATGGAATGGAACCAAATGAATATCAGCCCCTTTAACCTGGTGAATAAAAACCTGTACGATTTTGCCCAATCTATAAATTATTCAATTTATACCGTCCCTGCATTGAAAAAAGTAACGGGCCTGATAGATATGGAACTGCAAACCAAGTTCACCGAAAACTTTTTGCTGATACCGGATGAGTGATCTGCAGATAAATTTAAGTTATATCATTTCTACCCGCAACCGCCTGCCCTTTCTAAAGATCACCCTGCAACGGCTGATAGACAACTTGCAAGCCGATGAGGAGATTGTAGTAGTAGATGGCAACAGCACTGATGGGGCCAAGGAGTACCTGCAGCAACAATTTGAAGAAAAAAAAATACAACAGTTTATTTCTGAGCCTGACAAAAACCAGGCGCACGGCTGGAATAAGGCCCTGCTTTTGGCCAAGGGGGTTATTATTAAAAAGATAATTGACGATGATGTGTTTTACTACCCGGCAATAAGGCTATGTAAGGATTACCTGCTGCAAAATGCAGAGATTGATATAGTTATCTCAAACGATGCCGGCAGTGCGTTGAATGATTATAAGCGTATCGAAAAACATTCGCGCTTAGCCGAATTTGACAAATGGCGTAATAAATTAATTCCCTCTTTTACTTTTGGCGATGTGCACATGCTTATCCGCCGCAGGGCGCTGGCTTATATTGGCCTTTACAGTACCGAATATGTAAACATGGATTGGGAGTATGCCCTAAGGATAAGCTACAAACAAGCAGGGATAGCCTATTATACCGGTTATAATGCGCTAACGGTAGCCCATGCACAGACTGTAACATCCTTAAGAGATCAAAAATTAATTGCGCTGCAAGGCAAAAAGGGACGGCTGCTTTATGATTACGCCGGAGATGCCGCAGACATATCCTGGTGGTCTAAAATAAAAATAGCTGTCGGCAGTGTCATCTACAGTAATAAAAGGCCTGACAGCCAGATAAACAGTCAGGATAACATAGCTGAGCTGGAAATTATTTATGATAGTTTCTACAAATCGCTGTTTGACCTTAACCAGCAAAGCGGCTTCAGATTTATAACTTGAAACGTATACCTATTCACATTCGTTTTCAAAACGGCCTGACAAAGGAAATAGCTGAACGCGATATTTTAAATGAACTGGTTAACGAATATGAATTTATTGAAACCGGCAAGCCAGCCTTTATTTTATTTGGGCCATATGGCAATGATGTGCCTGAACCTGGTGACTATACCCGCATAGGCTATTTCTGCGAAAACGTGAAGCCTGATATGTCCGTATGTGAATGGGCCTTCGGTATACCTCGGGAGGAAGAAGTAAATAATCCGCACTACAAACGGATACAATGGCATGGCTTAAACCCGCAGCAATTAATTAAACCGGCTGATTATTGTGCCGATGATATACTCCGGTCTAAAAATAGGTTTTGCAATTTCTTTTACTCGACACCGGTACCCTATCGCGAAGCTTTTTTCAAACAGTTATCAAAGTACAAAAAAATTGATGCACCCGGCAAGCGCCTGAAGAACATGCAAAGTATTGACGAAGTATATACCGGCGACAGGTGGCAGCGCAAAAGGCAGTTTTTGAACAACTATAAGTTTACCATAGCTTTTGAAAATTATGTTTATCCTGGTTATCAAACAGAAAAAATATACGATGCCATGCAGGCAAACAGCCTGCCCATCTATTTTGGTGACCCCTATATAGGCGAGGTATTCAACACACGGGCGTTTATAAACGTTGGCGATTACCTTAGCAGCGACAATGCTTTAACAAACTGGCTGCAAAAAAAAAGCCGGATGGATTTTAAGGATATACGCCCGCAGTTTTACAACAGCGCCGCGCACCGGTTCAAAAGAAAATTAAAAACCATTGGCCGCAATATAAAGATGGGCCTGCAATACAATAAACTTGATTTTAGCCCGGTGATAGACCGGGTTATTGAACTGGATAAATATCCCGAAAAATATATTGACACCTTAAAACAACCCTGGTTCAAAAATAATATTCCCCCTGTTAATTGTTCATTAAAAAGCCGCTGGGAGGAAATTTTTAAGTCATCCATTTAAACCATACAGGTTAAAAAAATCCGCTTCCGACAATTGAACGCCCTGGTTTCCATTATCATACCAGTATATAATGCCGAAAGGTATATTGCTCAAACCATAACATCGGCAATAAACCAAACCTGGCCAAATAAGGAGATCATTATTGTAGATGATGGCTCGGCCGACAATTCGCTGGCTATTGCTAAAACGTTCGAAAATGATCACATACAAGTTTTAAGCCAGGCAAACAAAGGCGCCAGCGCAGCCCGTAATAAAGGTTTATCCCTGGCTAATGGAGATTACATACAGTTTTTAGATGCCGATGACCTGTTGAGCGAAGATAAAATTACCATTCAAATGGAGGCTATCGGCAGCCAGGACGATTTTTTAGCTATCTCGCGCACTATCCATCTTAACGCTGATGGCTATTACTTAGACCCCGTAACTCATGCTGAGCAGGTTACGGAGTACACATCGCCAGTTAATTTTATTGCCAATATGTACCAGGGCACTGCAGACGGTTATCAACCAGGCATGATAACCGTACATTCATGGCTTACGCCAAGGAAACTAATTGATATGGCGGGCCCCTGGAACGAAGACCTAAGCGTTGATGACGACGGGGAGTTTTTTTGCAGGGTAGCTTTAAAGTGCCATAAGATAATTTACCTGCCCGATGCCATAAATTTTTACCGGACAGGTAGCGGTCATCAAACTTTAAGCAGCAGGATGGATGAAAAAGCGATGCAAAGCATTTTTCTGGCAACCCAACTTAAATATCAGCACCTGAAAAAACAATCTGACATGCCAATTATTAATAAGGCATGCGCCAGGTTGTTTATGGATAATGCCGTAAAGTTTTATCCCAGGTACAAAAATCTGTCTGCAATAGCTATGGCAATGGTTAAGCAATTGGGCGGCACCACCTTTGTACCTGTTTTGGGTGGTAATATCCTTGAATTTATCAAAAACATTTTGGGATGGAAAACGGCACGTTGGCTTAGCTATTACATTAATAAATTAAAATGGTAAAACCTTGATACCCTTTAATAAACCATATTATACCGGCAAAGAAGTATTTTATATTAATGATGCCATGCTACGCGGTAAAATAGCGGGCGATGGCTATTACTCAAAAGCCTGCGAAACATTTTTTACGGAACGCTATGGCTTTAGCAAAACATTTTTGACCACCTCTTGCACAGATGCGCTTGAAATGATTGCCTTGCTGCTTAACGTACATCCGGGCGACGAAATCATAATGCCATCATACAGCTTTGTATCAACAGCCAATGCCTTTATAATGCGGGGGGCTAAAATAATTTTTGTAGATAGCAATGAGCAAAACCCTAATATAGATACCGAACTGATTGAAGCAAACATTACACCGGCTACCAAAGCTATTGTTATAATACACTATGCTGGTATAGCTTGTAATATGGCACGGTTAAAAGAGATTACCGGTAAATATGGTATTTATCTGATTGAAGATGCGGCACAAGCCATTGACGGTTACTACAACGATCAACCTTTAGGGACTTTTGGCGACCTGGCTGCTTTTTCGTTCCATGAAACTAAAAACATTACCTGCGGTGAAGGAGGGCTGCTGGTGGTCAACAATCCGGAATTTGTTAAAAGAGCCGAGATCATCAGGGAAAAAGGCACTAACCGTTCGGCATTCTTCAGAGGAGAAGTTGATAGATACCACTGGGTTGATGTAGGCTCGTCTTTTTTACCATCAGATATATTAGCCGCATTTTTGTATGCCCAGCTTGAAGAATTGGATAACATACAAACAAAAAGAAGGTTAATATGGAATACATACGCTGCAGATTTAAACTGCCTGATTGAACATGGGATTAAACTTCCGGCGATACCTGATTTTGCCAGCAACAATGCCCACATTTTTTATCTGATATTTACTGATCTGAAATCAAGGACTGCTTTTATTGCTTTTATGAAAGCCAATGGGGTACAAACGGTATATCATTACCTATCTTTAAATGACAGCCCTTATTATACAAGCCTGCAAAACATGCGAACAAGTTTACCTATGGAACAGCTTTATCAGGATTGCCTGGTTAGGCTGCCTATGTTTTATGATTTGGAGATAGCTGAAGTAAACAGGATAACCCAACATATACTGGCATTTTTTAAGGCCTAATGTATTACAATCAGCCTTTAAATTTATTTTATAGTGAACCTGACCCCGATAGATGGTTTAAATACGACCGTTACCCCCGTAAACTGATAAGGCGTTTAATACGTGGGCAACAAAAACCCGGCGGTGTGATGATGGTAGCCTTAAATTTAATGCAAGGGCTTGATCGGTTGGGCATCCCCTACCGGTTTAACAATTACAAATACATTGCTAAACATCCTGATGAGATTGCCTGTATTATCGGAAAACCACAGGTCTTATATGATCGGAATTGGAAAAATCCGCTCATATTTGGTCCGGGTATTTTTTCGCACCCGGCGGATGACCCTGACCTACTAAAACGGCATCCCAATATTAAACTGCTGTTAGTCCCCGGCCCCTGGATGAAGGAAATGTTTATACCTTATTATGGTAATAAAGTAATAGCATGGCCAACCGGTATTGATACAGAAAAATGGGCACCTGCAGTTAGCGAAGATAAAAAAATAGACTTTCTGATCTATGATAAAATACACCTGGATAGGGAACATTATTTATCCGAACTATTAAAACCTGTTTTAACTGAGTTGGAAAAAAGATCATTGACCTACACCATTATCAGGTACGGCCATTATACGCCTGCAACGCTTAAACAGGCACTTGATAACTGCAAAGCGGCAATTTTTTTATGCCAGAATGAAACACAGGGGCTGGCCTATCAGCAAATACTATCAGCCGGTGTACCTATACTGGCCTGGGACCGTGGCGGCTACTGGCAGGATCCGTCCTATTATCCGGCCATAAAATATGGCCCGGTCAGTTCTGTTCCTTACTGGAGTGAAGGTTGCGGATTAAAATTTATATCGGTTAAAGATTTTGAAGCCCGGCTTACCGAGTTTAACGAATTGAACGGCAGGGGCAGGTTTCAGCCCCGAAAATTTATACTTGAAAACTTATCGCTTGAAAAATGCGCGGAGGCTTATGTTAATATCTTTCAATCTGTTGAAAAATTTTGAACACACAAATATCAGATAATGAATAAATTAAACCGCTAAAATAATCATGGTGACAAATATTATATCATGTATGATTTTGTTTATATATTTCGCTTCCCCTAATGAACAGTCAACCCATTAACGTTGATATTATGACCAGTTATTAACACGTGGATCCTGCAACGGCAAAGTCGCTACCAAGTTATATTGAAGCTTTAATTAACCCATTAGGATGAAGATACTGTTGTTAATGGATCCGTACATACCTGTTCCGCCTGTACATTATGGAGGCATAGAACGTATTGTAAGCGATATTGCCAACCAGTATGTAAAGATGGGGCATAAGGTAACTATTGTGGCGGGGCCAAACTCTGTATCGCCGGATAGGCTGATAACTTTTGGCAACAATGGTAAGGTAACCGCCACCATAAATTTAACGCACATAAAACAGGTATATGAGATATTAAAGCAGGAGATAAAACAACAGGATGTGATACATAATTTTGGCCGGCTGCTTTATCTTACCCCTTTTTTACATAGCGATATCCGTAAAGTCCAATCATATTTAAGGCAGGTTACACACAACAATATCTGGATAACAGATAAGCTAAAACCCAAAAACCTGATATATACTGCTGTTTCAAATGCTATAAAGGTAATGGGCCATACCCCTTACAGCGAGTGGCGTACTGTTTATAATTGCACCCCGGTAGATCAGTTTAACTACCGCCCGGATACTCCGGCCAATGGATATTTAACATTTATTGGCCGGTTTGAACGTTGCAAAGGGCTGCATAATGCTATAAAGGTGGCCAAACTAAGTAAAAGGCAATTGCTTATTGCCGGCTACGTATCTGACCTGCCTGCCGAAAAAAGATATTTTGAAAAAGAAATTAAACCTTTTATTGATGGCGAGCAGATAAAATGGTTGGGTACAGTGAATAACCACGAGCGGAATGAGCTTTTAGGCAATGCAAGCGCATTGATTACCCCGGTAGAATGGCTGGAACCATTTCCTGTAATATTACCCGAAGCTTATGCCTGCGGTACACCAGTACTTGGTTTCAGAATGGGCGGTATTCCTGAAGGTATCGATCATGGCGTTACCGGTTATTTAAGCGATACTGTTGAAGAAATGGCAGCCAATGTTGACCGGTTGGACAAGATCAGCCGGGCTGCATGCCGTAAAAAAGCAGAGGAAAATTACAGTGATAAAAAAATCGCGACCGACTATCTTACAGTCTACAATCTGTAAAAAAAAAGTTACTTTTGAAACGCTGGCTATTGCCGGACACCCCTATTAATAAATGAAGATACTGTTGATCATGGATCCCGGTATACCAGTACCTCCGCCATTATATGGCGGGCATGAGCGATTGGTATATCCCTTCGCCGAAGAGTACATACGGTTAGGACATGATGTAACCCTCCTTGCTGGCCCCGACTCTCATTGCAGCGGCACAACAGTAACTTTTGGGATGAACAAGCTTGGCCGCTCGGCCATACAGAAAGGTAAGGAAATAATTTTTGTATGGCGTTTCTTAATTAAGAATAAGGATGTTTTTGATGTGATCCACAATTTTGGCCGCTTGGTTTACCTGTTGCCGGTTTTAAGTACCCCTTCAAAAAAAATAATGACCTATGGCCGCAGGGTTACACCATCCGGTATCAGGGTAATTAACAGTTTACCTAATAATAACCTTGTTTTTACAGCCTGCAGTAATTACTGTGTAAATACCGGGAATGTAGCCGGTAAATGGCAAACGGTTTACAACGCCATTGATTTTTCTATCTACCAGTTAAATGAAACGGTAGGTGATAACGCGCCCTTGATGTTCCTTGGCAGGCTTGATAGGATAAAGGGGGTGCATACCGCTATTAAAGTAGCAAAGGCTACAAACCACAAATTAATAATTGGTGGCAACATCCCACATACTCCTGATAATTTAAGTTACTATAGAACCGAAATTGAACCTTTAATTGATAACGAACAGATAACCTATCTTGGCGAATTGAACGATGCCGAAAAAAACACCTGGTTAAGGCAATCAAAGGCATTATTATTCCCTATTGAGTGGGACGAGCCCTTTGGTATGGTAATGGTGGAGGCGATGGCCTGCGGTACACCGGTTATTGCTTTTAACCGTGGTTCGGTACCGGAGGTGATAGACGAAAATATAACAGGTATAATAACAAACAATACCGATGAAATGATTGCAGCCGTATCTGTTGTTGCCAGCATTGACCGTAAAAAGTGTCACGACCATGCCTTTAAGCGATTCGATATTAAAAAAGTGACACAGGATTACTTGCGTTTATAATTTCATAAATAAATTGCGCTTTTGATGGTTGACAGGATAGTAAAAAAGATCTGGTATGAACTGCAATTTAAAAACACCCGGTACTTTACCCGGTTTTCAGATAAACTTTTAAAAACAACCTACCAGCGTATCCTTAAAAACAGGATAAATTTATTGCCAGCCATATCATTAAACCATCAGAATGCTAAACTTACACTGGCTATACTGGCCAACAAAAAGCGATTTTATGAATCTGTAGCAGCGCTTTATAGTTTTTGCTTTTGGGAGAACAATGTTTACGTCCATTATCATGAAGACGGCACATTGCTGCCAGAAGATATTGAGTTACTTAAAATTACATTTCCTGGTATCACCGTTTTTAAACAAAGCCTGCAAACCCTCAAAATTCAAGAATACCTGTTATCAAAGGATCTTGAACATGCAGCGCAAATGCGCGGTTCATTTTTATTTTCTGTTAAGCTGATTGATGAGATTGTTGAAAAAAAGACACCATACCTGTTACATATCGATTCGGATGTACTGTTTTTCTCCAGGCCAAATGAAATTTTAGAGATTATAAACACTGGCAACTATAACGGATGCTTTAACGTGGACGACAAGGATTCATACATGTTTGACAGTGCTGCCATTGCCAAATATATAGATGTGCCTTTAATCAGCCGTCTCAATTCGGGGTTGTTTTTGCATAATTTCGATGAGTCTTTCTTTACATTCGTTAATAACATTATAAAGAACGAACCAGGTTCGGTAATTTATTGGCACCTGGAACAAACCTTATTTGCCATGTATGCCAGCGCTGTGGGCGGCTTTTTACCGCTGCCCTCATACTACGATGTTACCCAAATGGAAAGAAACTTAGGGCATACAATAGTCAGCGAACATTACTGCCACAATACCGGATACAATTTCCATAAGGATTTCATTTACAAATTGTATCCATTATATCGAAAAAATTAAGCACTGCCATAAAAAAAGTCTTGTTCATTACTTCGGGGCAGCCTTCTTTGAACCCGCGGTTAGTAAAAGAGGCTGATACACTTGCCGCTAATGGTTATGATGTTAAAGTGATTTACGCTTACTGGAATACTATGGGTGCCGGGCTAAATGATAAAATGTTGCCGCATAAGGGCTGGAGTGCTATACCAGCCGGTGGCAATCCAATAAACCAACCCTTAACCTACTTGTTAAGTCGTACAATATTCAAATTAGCCGGTCTGTTTAGCAAAGCTACCGGCTCAATGGCATTGGCAAAGTTTGCGGTGGCCCGCAGCAGTTACTTTTTAATTCAAGAGGCAAAAAGGCATCAAGCCGATCTGTACATAGGCCATAATTTGGGTTCGCTGCCTGCAATTGTTGCTGCTGCAAAAAAATATAATAAGCCCTGTGGTTTTGATGCAGAAGATTTTCACCGTAACGAGATAAGTGATGATCCTGATAATTACCATGTAAGGCTTAAAACCGCTATCGAGGATAAATATATCCCGCGAATAAATTATCTCTCGGCCAGCAGCGCTGAAATTGCCGATGCCTACCGGCAGTTATATCATATACAGCCGTTGGTACTTACCAATGTTTTTCCTAAAAGCGGCTATACGCCAGCTTTGTTACACGCAAACAAAAACCAGCCGCTAAAATTGTTCTGGTTCTCGCAAACCATTGGGCCTAAGCGCGGACTGGAGTGTTTAATAGCTGCGCTTGAAATAAACGGACATTCATTTGAATTACATTTATTAGGCTATTGCAGTAACGAATACAAACAAGAACTGGCTAAAGGCAAAATCGCCATTTACTTTCATCAGCCCATCCCGCCTGATGACCTGGCAGCTTTTGCCCGGCAATTTGATATTGGCCTTGCCCTTGAACCAGGCTTTAGCATAAATAACAACCTTGCCTTAAGCAATAAAATATTTACCTACATGCAGGCCGGGCTGGCCATTGTAGCCAGCGATACCACTGCACAAGCCGCTCTTATCAATCAACATCCGCAAATAGGTAAAATATTTTTAAAAGACGATCCCGCATCACTGGCAACTGTGCTTACTTATTACCACCAGCACAGGGACAAACTTATGGCGGCACGCATGGCAGCATTACTATTGGCGCAAACCGAACTTAACTGGGAAACTGAAAGCCAAAAGTTCCTGACCGTTATAAATAACCTGTTGGCCAATTGAAAAAAGTTCTCATCATATCACCTTACTTCCCCCCGTCCAACACGGCAGATATGCAGCGTATACGCATGAGCTTACCCTATTTTGCCGATTTTGGCTGGGAAGCTGAAGTGGTAACAGTTGACCAGAAATATTCCGATCTGCAAAAGGATGATTTATTACTGCAAAGTATACCGGAGCATATTAAGGTACATACTGTAAAAGCGTTATCAAAAAAATGGACAGTATGGCTCGGCTTTGGGAACCTGGCGTTCCGCTCGTTATGGTTTTATCGCCAGAAAGTTAACCGTTTGTTAAAGTCAGGAAAATATGACCTTATATATTTTTCGACAACACAGTATGCTGTTTGCATTTTAGGCGCTTACTGGAAGAAACGGTTTGGGATACCCTACATCATAGATATGCAGGACCCCTGGTATTCCTATTATTATTACAATAAGCCAAAAGATGAGCAACCCCCTAAATTTCATTTGGTATATACCTTGCATAAATATATGGAGGCCATAGCTTTAAAAAAAGTATCGGGCTTAATAAGTGTATCTGCCGGTTATATTGATGATTTAAAAAGCAGGTATCCTGAAATTAAAAGCATTCCTGTAGAAGTGATAACTTTTGGGGCATTCGAGCCTGATATACAGATATCCAAAAACAATAAATCCCAATTTTTAGATTTACTGGATGAAAATTTCGTTAATATAGTATATGCCGGGCGGGGCGGCGTTGATATGTACAAAGCTATAAGGCCGGTTTTTGAGGCGCTTCAATCTGGTCTACAAACTCGGCCAGGTATCTACAGCCGGTTAAAATTATATTTTATAGGCACCAGTTACGCGCCAGGTAAGCAGGGCCAGCCTACCGTAATGCCCTTGGCTGAAAAATATGGTATTGCTGATAACGTTACAGAAATAACCAGCCGTATAAGTTATTACAATACGCTGCACATACTTCAGCAGGCCGATGCGCTTTTTATTCCGGGTTCTGACGATCCTAAGTACTCGGCATCAAAAATATACCCTTATTTGTTGACCCAAAAACCGGTACTTGCTATATTTAACGCAGATAGTCCGGTTTTAGCAATTCTAAAGGAATACGGTGCTCCACATTCCTTTAGTTACCAGGACATTGAAATTGAAGACAAGATTGAAGCCTTTTTAACCAGCCTGGTGAATGGCGAATTACCCGCACCTGACTACAGCACCGAGGCTATTAAAAAATATGACGGCAAAAATTTAACTCGCCTGCAATGTAACCTTTTTAACCGTGTATTAGACACTCCCTAATGGCAAGATACGTACAATATGGCTGTGGTTTTACCGCGCCCGATAGCTGGATAAATTATGACGCATCGCCTACCCTGCAGTTTGAGCGGTTACCCTTATTAGGCAAATTATACACACGTAACCGGCAGCGTTTCCCGGCAAATGTAATATATGGCGATATTGTTGCGGGACTGCCCGAAAAAACTGATAGCTGCGATGCCATATACTGCTCGCACATACTGGAACATTTAACCTACGAAGATTTTTGCACTGCCCTGAAAAACACCTACAATATATTAAAACCCGGCGGCACATTCAGGGGTGTAGTGCCCGATTTACGTACTGCAGTAAATGATTATATTGAAAATGCTGACCATAGTGATGCCCCGGCCAGCGAACTAATGCGCAGCACAATGTTAGGCTTAGAAAGCCGTAAAAAGGGTATTTCTGCGCTGGTTAAAAACCTTTACGGCAACTCCAAACATTTATGGATGTGGGATTATCGATCATTAAGTTTTGAACTAAAAAAAACCGGTTTTACAAACATACGCCCGGCCATGTTTGGCGATGCTGCCGATCCGCTTTTTTCATTTGTTGAAGAAGAAGGACGTTTTTTTAAAGCAGCAGCGTTTGAATGCACCAAATGAAAAAACTGGCAGTTATAACTACCCATCCTATACAATACTATGCTCCGGTTTTTAAACTTTTGACTGATCGAAAAAATATTAGCGTGAAAGTTTTTTATACCTGGGGCAAGGATGCTTTAAATAAATACGATCCTGGTTTTAACAAGCAGGTTGCCTGGGATATCCCGCTATTGGAGGGGTATAATTACGAGTGGGCGGTAAATACAGCAACCGATCCGGGCTCGCATCACCGTAAAGGAATTATAACGCCGGGCCTGATTAACCAGGTTGAGGCTTACAAAGCCGATGCTGTGTTAGTAATAGGCTGGGCCTATGTTAGCCATCTACAAGTTATCCGTTATTTTAAAAACAAACTGCCGGTATATTTCAGGGGCGATTCCAACTTGCTTGACGATAAGAAAGGATGGCGGTCGTGGTTAAAAACCATGAGTTTAAAATGGGTTTATAAACATATTGATCATGCTTTTTACACCGGTACAAATAACAAAGCTTACTATAAAAAATACGGTTTAAAAGACAAGCAATTATCATTTACTCCGCATGCGGTAGATAATGATCGATTTGCAATATCTCGCAAAACAGAGGCAGACCAGCTGCGGAGCGATCTTGGCATAGCCCCAGATGAGGTATTAATACTTTTTGCCGGTAAATTTGAAGAAAAGAAATCGCCGCAATTACTATTGAAAGCATTTTTATCTGCTAACATCCTTCGCTGCCACTTACTGTTTGCCGGCGACGGGGAATTAGGCCCGGCATTGAAATTACAGGCAAACGGGCACCCTGCGGTACATTTTGTGGAGTTTTCCAATCAAAATTATATGCCGGTAATATATCAGTCATGCGATATTTTTTGTCTTCCATCCAAAGGCCCTGCCGAAACCTGGGGCTTAGCGGTAAATGAAGCTATGGCTTGCAGCAAAGCAGTATTGGTATCTGATAAATGCGGCTGCGCTGTTGATTTGGTGAGCGGCAAAAACGGGGGAATTTTTGAAAGTGAAAATTTAAATGAATTAATAACGTACCTTAAAGCTTTAACTGCCGATTTATTAAAACTAACAGAATTGGGCCGGCAATCTGCCAGTGTAATAACCGACTGGAATTTTACCCATATTGCCGAGGCTGTAGAAAAGCAAATATTAAATGAAACGAACAGACCGGATAAAGCTTGATTTTGTACGCAACTGGAAGTTGCCGGGTAAAGAGCGGCTATCTAACTGGCTGCAAAATTCTGCCGGTATAAAATCGGCGCTTAAGGATGGTATTGTATGGTTGAGCGACGAAGATATTGCTATTTACACCACTGCCGATAATTTTATTGAACATGCCGTGTTAAGCACCGGCACCTACGAGGCTGAGATTGGGAAACTGATACGTACATCGCTTAAACCAGGAAACATTGCTTTGGATATTGGCGCTAATATAGGGCTGCAAAGTATCCGTATGTCGCAATGCTGCGGTGAGCAGGGAATGGTTTATGCCTTTGAACCTTTAACTTACATTCGCAAAAAATTAAATAGAAATATAGCCTTAAACAAGTGCAGTAACATAACCCTTTTTCCATTTGCCTTATCAGACAAGGAGGAAATAAGTGCTGTAACAATTGATGAACATACCTGGAACCAGGGTACCTTTAGCTTAAAGCACGCTGGCAATGGAAGCACATTGGAAAACATTACAATAAAAATAGCCGACACGCTTCCTGAAATAGCCGGTTTGAACCGGTTAGACCTCATAAAGATCGACGTTGAAGGTTTTGAATACCATGTGCTACGCG
>CAZZVY010000039.1:0-18385 GCA_964657585.1 uncultured Mucilaginibacter sp.
AAATCATTTACGGTAATTTCCTTTTGCTGAAGCTCAAATATATCAAGCGCCTCGTTGCTGAGGGATACAATATTTGTAGCTACATCAATTTCCCAGCCACCCAGCTTAACAAGCTTATTAACGTAAACTTTGCGTGCCGAGGCCTGCAGTTCCAATATCTTAAACTCATGTATGTTAATGATGGTACCAGTAATTTTTGCTTCGTCCTGTTTTTGAGTAGCGCTCTGAAACCAGCGATAACCGTTGACGGTTAATAATCTTACTTCAACAACTTGAAGGTTTGTTGACCATTTATTGTTAATGGCGTTCAGAAAAGTTTTTTTATCCTGATAGTAAAGGATGTTATCAAGAAAGTTTGTATAGGAACACTCTATCTCACCCGGTTCGTACCCCAATATTTTATAAAACCCTACAGACCACAATACCTTTTGCGTAACAACATCAAATTCCCAAATACCTGCATTGGTGGTATTAATAATTTGCGCCAAATTAGGTGTGTCATTTTCAAAAAGAAAACTCTCAAAAACACTCATAATTTAACACTGTTTAAAGGTTCAATCATTTGATATTACGTTTTTAAATTTGATCAATATTAACTTATTGCAAAAAGCGGCCATGTCCCTATCATAACGTAAACTTTACTGCAGGCAATTAAACACTTGGTATAATATTAAGTTTCCGAAATCATATTTCTCTCAAGGAGTATAACAAAATACCGGCCACCGCAATCAAATTGCAGTTAAACCAGCAAAGGCTTTGCTTTTGAAAGGAATTACAATTAAGGCGCTAAATAATGTTTTAATACACTTTGAATAAGTCCGAATTTTGTTTAATTTTTTTTTATACATTTTAATAAAATTGTAAAAGATGTATAACTGTGGCTTAATTTCCGCGTTATGGGTACATAAGTTCACATAGTTATAGGCGATATATTACTGCTACCATAATCAAGCATGAAAAAGCCATAATTAAGTATATGGCGTGTTTTTTGCCCAATACTTAAGATTGTGGTAGCAATTAATGTTTATCATAAACTTTTATACTGGTTGGTTGTTATTTACGATATTGCTTATTTATTAATATATTAAATGTTTTAATGAATAAATGTTAAATAAATCAACTATTTTTGAATGAGTTATTGAATATATGTGCTATATTGGTAGTAAGATTAATTTTAACTTAAAAATTTATGGACAGAAAAAATAGAATTCTTTTTATTGGCCATAATTTTTCTCCGGAGCTTACTGGTATTGGGAAATATAGCGGTGAAATGGTGGAATGGCTTTCAAAAAACGGAAACACATGCACCGTAGTTACTACCTTTCCATATTATCCTCATTGGCAGGTGCAAAAACCTTACAGCAGCAGCGCGTGGTATAAAAAGGAAAGTGTTTCATACCCTCAAAACAATAATCAATTTACCATATACAGATGCCCATTATTTGTTCCTAAAGAACTTACAGGCTTAAACAGGGTAATGCATGATTTTTCATTCCTGGTCTCTATGTTCTTTATGGTACTTAAGTTAATTTTATTTGATAAGAGCTTTGATTATATAATAACTGTAGCTCCTCCGTTTCACTTAAGTTACCTATCCCTGTTTTATAGAAAATTAAGGGGTGGTAAAGTTATTTATCATATTCAGGACCTGCAAATAGAAGCAGCGCAAAAATCCCAATTGTTAAAGGGCGGTAAGTTCTTTAATATGATGTACAGGGCAGAAAAGGTGATCTTAAAAAGCAGTGATATTGTTAGCAGCATATCCGAGGGTATGATTGCCCGCATACAATTGAAAATTGACCGGCAAGTTAAACTTTTCCCCAACTGGGTACAAACGTCTGCTTTTTTTCCGGTTAAAGATAAAACAAACTTAAAAAAAGACTGGGGATTCAATAATGACCAATTTATTTGTCTTTATTCAGGGAGTATTGGTGAAAAGCAAGGACTTGAAAACATTATTTTGGCAGCAGAAAGTCTAAAGCATGATCCCAGGATACAGTTTGCAGTTTGCGGAACTGGGCCTTATAAAGCTACTTTGCAAAGCATGGCGCTGAACAGGGAATTAAATAACGTTAAATTTTTTCCCTTACAGGACAAAGAAAAGTTCAATGACTTTTTGAACATGGCTGATTTGCACCTCATCGTCCAGAAAGCATACATTGGTGATCTGGTTATGCCATCAAAATTACCGACGATACTATCAACAGGAGGTGTAAGCTTAGTTACAGCCGAAAAAGGTACTTCGCTTTACAAACTCATTGAAAAATACGATGTTGGTTTTGTGGTTGATCCGGAAGACTATGTCAAGTTGGCTGAAAGCATAGCCATGGTATCTAAACAAGATAGTTCTGAAAAGCAGATAAATGCCCGCAGATATGCTTTAAAATATTTGAATATAGATAACGTAATGAATAAATTTACTGAAGACATATCCATGGTATCTGATATGCAGAACTCTTTGGTCGGAACGTTATAGCTAATTATAGTAACCACCTAATACACCTTATTCAACTGGTTGACATAGCATATAATTATTATGATTGTGAATGCTATAACCAAGTCTTATTGCAAAACTAAGGTGTTTAGTAATTATGATGTTTCTGACTGATGATTAATATCCTTTAAAGGGTTATCAATTTAACCACACTTTTATTACTTGCCCAAATATCGCACGGCAGGCATCTGATAAATTCACGTACCTTACTCTGCAAACCGGCATTGAGTTATGCAGGTTCCTATTACTTTATTAACATAATTATCTCAAATTTGCTGTATGTTCACAAATCAATACACGGTAAGCATAATTGGGAAGATAATCAATGCAAAGTTGATATTGATTAGTGACACTAATATCAGCACCTTGTTGACTGATAGCCGCCGTGTTTTTAATACAACCGAAGCGTTATTTTTTGCGCTTAGCAACCGCCGCGACGGCCATGAATTTATTACTGAGACTTACGAAGCAGGCGTGCGCAGTTTCGTAGTGCGTTCTGCACCTCTTGAGCCTTTGATCAGTGCCAATTACCTGATCGTTCCAGATGTATTAACGGCCTTGCAAACTTTAGCCGCTTATCACCGTAGCCGGTTTGACCTGCAAGTAATAGGCATTACCGGTAGTAACGGCAAAACTATTGTAAAGGAATGGTTATATCAGTTACTCTTGCCCGAACATACCATTGTACGCTCTCCTAAAAGTTATAACTCCCAGATTGGGGTGCCATTGTCGGTTTGGACTATTAAGCCCAATCATGACCTGGGTATATTTGAAGCCGGTATTTCCACCGTTAATGAAATGGCAAACCTGCAAAAGATCATTAAGCCAACTATCGGTGTGCTTACACATATAGGTTCGGCCCATGACGAGGGGTTTGCCAGCAGAAGGGAGAAGGTGCTGGAAAAGCTAAAGTTATTTAAAGACACCAAATTAGTGATAGGCAACTATGAGTTGCTGCTTGATAATAAAGAGGAATTAATAAATAAAAAGCTATTTACCTGGAGCCGGAAATTTAATACGGCCAACTTATATGTTTTTAGCGAGACTACCATATCCTGTAACTATTATCTGCGCGGAATATATCAAAAAAAAGAGATAGAATGCCTGCTGCCCTTTCTGGATCAGGCCTCGGTAGAGAATGCAATAACCTGCTGGGCGACCATGCTGGCCATGGGTTACAACCCGGTAGTGATAGACAAGCGTATGGAGCGCCTTACACCGGTGAGCATGCGTTTGGAACTAAAGAACGGCATTAATGATTGCTCTGTTATTGATGACTCCTACAATTCTGACATACAATCTTTAGAGATAGCCCTTGATTTTTTAGACCAGCAAAACCAGCATGCTAAAAAAACGCTTATCCTGTCAGATATATTTCAATCCGGCCTTTCGCAGCACGACCTTTACCTGCAGGTAGCGGCAATGGTTGACCATAAAAAGATAGACCGGTTTATAGGGGTAGGCGAAGCGTTGCAGTTATACCGGGACTGTTTTACTACCGGTGAAACCCATTTCTACCCGGATACATCAGCTTTATTAAATGACTTGCCCAAACTGAATTTTACTGCCGAAACTATTCTGCTTAAGGGCTCGCGGAATTTCGAGTTTGAGCGGATAAGCCGTGCATTGGTGCAAAAAGCTCACGGAACGGTAATGGAGATCAATTTGAACGCGCTGTTAAATAACCTTAACTATTACAAATCGCGCTTACAGCCGGGTGTTAAGATAATGGCTATGGTTAAGGCGTTCTCTTATGGCAGCGGTACCTTTGAGATTGCTAACCTGCTACAATATCACAAAGTTGATTATTTGGCTGTTGCCTACATTGATGAAGGTGTGGCCCTTCGGCAGGCCGGTATCAACTTACCGTTGATGGTGCTTAACCCTGAAACTGCGGCGTTTGATAAGCTGGTAGAATATAAATTGGAACCTGAAATTTATAGCTTTAACTTGCTGGATGGGTTTATTAAATATTTGCAGCAAACCGACCGGTTCAGTTACCCTGTTCATATTAAGATTGATACAGGCATGCACCGGCTGGGGTTTGAGGCGCCTGATATAGAAATGCTTTGCGACTTGCTGGAAGATAACCCTTACATTAAGGTAAAATCAGTATTCTCGCATCTGGTAGCCAGCGATGCCGCACAGCACGATACCTTTACCTTAAAACAGATCAGGCAGTTTGAAGCGGCTTACCGGCAAATAGAGGAGGCGCTGGGGTACAAGGCGCTGCAGCATATTGCCAATACATCGGCTATTACACGCTGGCCGGTTGCGCAGTTTGATATGGTACGGCTTGGTATTGGTTTATATGGTATAGATCCGGCCGTGGAAGATCAAAGCCTGCTGCAGCCCGTTGCTGCGTTAAAGACAAGTATTTCACAGGTAAAAAGCATTAAAGCCGGTGAAACGGTAGGCTATAACCGCAATGGCAGCCTTGCTAAGGACGGACAAATTGCAACTGTTAGGATAGGTTATGCAGATGGCTACCTGCGTGCTTTCGGGAATGGCATAGGCAAAATGCTGGTAAAAGGCAAACTGGTACCTACCGTTGGAAATATTGCCATGGATATGTGTATGATTGATGTGAGCGAAGTGGAAGCGAAAGAGGGCGATGAAGTGATTGTTTTTAACGAAGAACAGCGCATTGAAGAACTGGCCCGGCAGATAGGCACCATTCCTTATGAAATACTTACAAATGTTTCGCAGCGGGTAAAAAGAGTGTACTTTTACGAGTAATTATAGTGCGGTATATGAACAGGGTTGCCAGGGCATTGCTTAATTATTTTATCAAAGGCTTGTTGGTTGTTGTACCAATGGGTGCGGCCTGTCTGCTTATTTATTGGGCTGTCGCCGGTTTAGATAACTCATTGAACCTGAGTAATTTATTTTGGACCGACCCCAAAACCGGAAAGCATTTTTACATACCTGGCCTGGGCATTTTAAGCGTATTGATTGTGATAATGATAGCCGGTATAATTGTAACCAACATCATTACCGACCCTATTAAACGGTGGTTTTACCGCTGGCTGGATAGGCTGCCTTTATTCAAGTTTCTGTATTTTTCGATAAAAGACCTTACCGAGGCTTTTGTAGGCGAAGAAAAAAAATTTAACGAACCGGTGCTGGTGGAGGTAAACGAGACCGGCCTGAAAAAAATTGGTTTCTTAACTCAAAAAGATCTAACAAACATCGGGCTGCCCGGCCAGGTAGCAATATATTTTCCATATTCTTACTCATTTGCCGGTCAGGTAGTTATTGTAGCTGCCGATAAGATACAGCCGTTAAATATGTCGGCTGCTGATGCTATGAAATTTGTTGTATCAGGCGGCGTAAGCGGGATACATTGAGGCTGAATATTATATAACTATTTGCTTGAAATTGCGAACAGCTAACTTGGTTGAGTTAGTTGCTTGCTACGGAGTTATTAACCGTTGTTATGCTGTTAATGAAAAGGATAATTACCCTGATTGTACTTTTATTGCCATGCCTTTGCCTGTATGCTCAAACCATAAGCGGCCGGGTTTACCGCGTCGGGAACAGACAGCGCCATTGTAAACGCCAGCGTTTACTACAGCGGTTCAATTCACGAAGTAACCATTCGTGTAAATGATATGGACCGGAAGGACGAGATAGCCATATTTCTCCGAGAATTTATTGGCAATTCTGTTTATGCCAATAGCTGTACCATTAAAAATATGGATGATATTAATTTGTTTTACAGTAAAAAAACCGGCGTGCTTACTGCCAGCGCAGATAAACCCCTCATTATTGAAAATAAGAAATTGGGCTACACCATTACCTATTTCCTTGATAATTTTAGCCGCACCTATAAAAATGTGCAGTATGCAGGTAACTATATTTTTAATGAAGTCCCGGCTGCTACACCAAAGGCCCGGGAAAAGATCATAGCTAACCGCGAAGATGCCTACGTTGGCTCGCGGATGCAGTTTATCCGTGCCTTGTGGCACGAAACAATAGATAAAACCGGGTTTAGGTTGTACAATGGATCGATACAGCCTTTAAGCGAACGCGATATAGTAAAACATGATTCGCTGCAGCAAAAGTATATAGTGCTGGAAAACCGGGTTTTTGTTTATCACCGCAGCGATATGCGCCATCCCAATTCAATAGCTTCAAAAATGCCTTATTCGTTTATCGATGGCGATGGTTATTATGGCGCCGGGCTGCAATGGGGAGGGCCAATGGGCAACCAGCGCATAGGCGATCTGCTACCGTTTGAATATCATTCGGCAAGCGATTTTGAAAAATATGTACCTAAAAGTATTACAGATACAAGTGCAGCCAAAAATGCAGCGGCCATTAATGCCCCAAATAAAGGAAAGGCTGATAGTAAAGATGTAAAACTGTTTAAATCACTGGTTTTAGTTACTGATGATCCAATAGCTGGCATACCTGTAGTACGCAAATGGGCGCAACCCGTTAATTACAAAATATATGGCAGCTGCGGCAATGAAGCTTATGACCAAACCATAGCGGGCTATGTATCCGGATTATTTAAACTGATAACGGAATATGCCGGTTTACAAATAAAGGAAGCCGGAGTGGGCGATGCGGTTAATTTTTACATCCTGATGGGAGAACCGGGTAAGTATAAAAACATTATCGGGGCCGATGCGCTCAACTACTTTAATACCAACAAGGCGTTGCATAATACCGAGAAAAGCACCGGATATTATCATTGGTCGGCAAATGGGTTTACCGATATGATACAATTAGTGGACGTTAACGCCATTGGACAAAACAAAGCGATCTGGAACCAGGTAAAAATCCAGCTTATGAACGGGTTAGGCTTTTTTGGCAGTACATCTAAAAACAGCGAAAGCATTTTTTATTCAGGTGTGAATGATTGGGTGCCCGAAAAGGGTATCGAGGCTTTTGATCAGCATATGATTAAAACTTTATACCAACCAGCTGTGAGGTCGGGAATGACGGAGCATGAACTGGACATTGCACTTACTAATAAACCACTATAATACTGAAGTAATACTAAGTTGCTATTTCTTTTTTTAGGCTTCTTATTACTAATACAATACTGATAAGCATTAATATAGCCCCTAAAATATACGGCGCGCCGGGAAAGTATACGGAAGAACCTTTATGAGTAAAAAATTTGAAACTATAACCCATTACCAGCGGCCCGATAATTAAACTGATGCTTGATAACAAAGCGAGGCCGCCTTGTAATTCGCCCTGCTCATTTTGTGGAAATTTACTTGTAATTAATCCCTGTAAAGCAGGCCCGGATATACCGCCGAAACAATAAGGTATCATAAAAAGGTACACCATCCAGCCCCGGCTGGCAAAAGCAATTAAGGTTAGCCCGGCACCATAGGATATTAAGCCGGTGATGATATTTTTCTTTAACCCCCATTTAGGGATGAGGTAGCGGATAAGGCCGCCCTGTATGCCTATTAACAAAACGCCGATAAATATTCCCAGGATGCCTACGCTGGTCATGCTCCAGTTAAATTTTTCATACACATAAAAGGATAACTGGTATTCTACTGCTTTTTGAGCAATGTAAACCAACGTAAAGGCTATAGCTAAACCAGCCAGCGCTTTGTACTTACCTAATTGCATAAACGAGCCTATAGGGTTGGCGCGCTTCCAATCAAACTTGCGGCGGTGTGCGGCATCTAAAGATTCGGGCAGAACGAAATAACCGTAAAGCGCATTGAACAATGCCGCTGCCGCTGCCGCCATAAAGGGGAACTTGATATTGATATCCCCTAAAAACGCACCGGCGGATATCCCGATAATAAATCCCAGCCCCGATGCCGCACCAACTATCCCGAAATTTGATGCCCGCTTATCACCGGTGCTGATATCAGCAATATAAGCGGTAGCTGTGGCCATGGTTGCGCCGGTTATACCGGCTATGGTACGGCCAATGAATAACCAGAAAACGGATGGTGCAAAGGCCATGAAGGTATAATCGATACTGAAGCCTATTAATGAAATGAGCAGCACAGGCCGACGTCCAAAACGATCACTAAGATTGCCCATAACAGGCGAAAACAGCACCTGCATTAATGCATACGTAAAAGTAAGCCAGCCATTAATTTCTGAAGCGGCGGAATTATCAACATGCCCTAAGTGTTCCAGTAGTTTGGGTATAACCGGGATGATGATACCCAGCCCCATTACATCAATAAAGATGGTTACAAATATAAACCAGATAGCGCCTTTAGCTTTACCGGGGGGCTTTGTAGTAGTTTCCTGCATACAGATGTTTAAACCGCCGTAGTGCTAACTTGTTTCCTGAAACTGCGGATTGCCAGTAAAGCGCTGATAAGCATTAAAATTGAACCTATAATGTATGGGGCGCCAGGCAACTGAAATGCGGAGCCTGGTTTTGTAAAGTAATAAAAGGCTTCTGTCATCACCAATGGGCCAAATATGCTGGCTAAACTCATTAAGCTGGTTAAGCCGCCCTGTAATTCACCCTGTGCATTGGCAGGTACGTTATTACTGATATAGCCCTGCAACGCTGGTCCAGCAATACCGCCCAAACAATAGGGTACCAGAAAGGCAAACATCATCCAGCCTTTGCTGGCCAGGGCAAAAAGCAGCAGCCCAAGGCTGTAAAGCAATAAACCTATCCATATACTGCGCTGATGACCTAACTTTGGCAAGGTAAGGCGTATCAAAAAGCCTTGTACCAAGGCTATTAACAAACCTATAACAGCTAATGATGCACCCTGCATTGCAGGGTCCCAATGAAACTTTTTAATGGTATAAAACGTCCATACGCTTTGTACAGCCTGTACGGCAAAATATATCAGGAACAAGGAGGCCGCCAGTCCTATCACATTCTGATACTTACCTAACTGCCTTAATGTACCTATAGGGTTAGCCCGTTTAATATCAAATTCGCGGCGGTTTTCTTTTGCCAGCGATTCGGGCATTATAAAAAAACCGTACGCAGCATTTATAAGGGCCAGTGCACCGGCAGCCATAAAAGGGTAATGTATATCAAATTTGCCTAATATGCCGCCTATTGCCGGGCCTATAATAAAACCCAGCCCGAAGGCTACGCCTATCATCCCGAAGTTTGCCGCCTTTTTTTCGGGGGTGCTTACATCAGAGATATAAGCCGATGCTGTGGTAAAACTGGCGCCGGTTATGCCTGCAATAATCCGCCCAACAAATAACCAACCGATAGTGGGTGCAAAAGCCGAAAAAAAATAGTCTACACTGAAACCTAATAACGAGCACAGCAATACCGGCCGGCGGCCAAACTTATCGCTTAAATTACCCACAAAGGGCGAAAAAAGGAACTGCATAGTAGCGTAGGATGCCGTTAACCAGCCCCCGTAATAGGAAGCCCTGCTCACATCGCCGTGTATAAGATGTTGTATCAGCTGCGGAATTACCGGAATGATAATGGCTAAACCCATTACATCAATAAACAGCGTTGCAAAAATAAAACCCAAGGCTGCTTGTTTCTTAGGTTTGGAATTATGATCCATGGCTGCAAAATAGCAATTTATGTTTTAAGATAATATTATTTGCAAACAAGATTGATAAACGCTAAAATATGAAAAGGAATAAGCTGACGTAATAATTAAAAATTAGGCTTCAATACATATTTGTCATAGAAACGGAAGATATGAGATACGGCTTCGTCGGGGGTATCTACTACGCGGTATAAATTGAGATCGTCCGGGCTGATGTTGTGTTCCTGGTTAAGCATTTTGCTTTCTACCCAATCAAAAAGGCCTTTCCAGTATTCAACACCTACAAAAACTATAGGGAAGCGAGCAATTTTGCCGGTTTGTATTAGAGTGATCGCCTCGAACGATTCATCAAGCGTGCCAAAACCGCCCGGGAAGATGATAAAGCCCTGCGAGTATTTCATAAACATTACCTTACGCACAAAAAAGTAATCAAACTCCAGCAGTTTATCCCTGTCGATATATTTATTGTGAAATTGCTCAAATGGCAGTTCGATATTTAAACCAACCGATTTACCGCCGGCTTCATAAGCACCCTTATTGGCCGCTTCCATTACGCCCGGCCCGCCGCCGGATATTACCCCGTAACCGCGTTCGGTCAACAAGCGGGCGCAATCTTCTGCAAGTTTGTAATAAGGGTTATCATTATGTGTGCGCGCCGACCCAAAAATGGACACACAGGGGCCTATTTTGGCTAACTTTTCAAAGCCGTCCACAAACTCAGCCATTATTTTAAATATCTGCCATGAGTCAGATACTTTGATCTCTTGCCAGTCCTTATTTTCAAAGGCACGTCTTATTTTGTCATCACCAGTCATCAGGTTAATTTATAGTAAACGCTCATTTTACTGAGCAAATTTAGTTTGTGATTGTTTCTGTTTTTTTGCAGAAAACAGAAACAGGGCAGCAAAGGTAATTAATCCGTTGACAATGATAAGTTCGTTGGCGAAAATATATCCGCCTAAAAGCTTAGCCGAATAAATGTTAAGGAAATAACATATTGCCGGTGAAAGCACGCAAATAAAAGGTGTTAACCTATCATTTACCTGCCTTTTGCTTACAAAAAGCCCAAATCCATAGAGCCCTAAAAGCGGGCCGTAGGTGTAGGACGCTACATTAAATATTGCCCCTACCACGGCCTCGTTATTCACTGCATTGAACAGCACAATAGTCAAAAGCATCAGTACCGAAAACGCGATGTGCACTGTATGCCTTGTTTTTATGGAGGTTCCGCTATTCATATGGGCCTTTTTACCAAAGCCCAGAAAGTCGACACAAAAAGAGGTAGTAAGTGCCGTAAGTGCAGAATCGGTAGTGGCAAAGGTGGCTGCGGTTAGTCCCAGCATAAATACTATAGCAGGTAAAATGCCCAGGTACTTTAAAGCGATGGTAGGATAGAGGTAGTCGGTTTTTTCAACCTTGATGCCGTTTTTAGCGGCATAAATATAGAGCAATGCGCCAACGCTCAAAAAAAAGATATTGATCACTACAAATACTGCGGTAAAGCTGAACATATTCTTTTGAGCCTCCTTGATGTTTTTTAGGCTCAGGTTTTTTTGCATCAGGTCCTGGTCAAGGCCGGTCATACCTATTGTAATAAATAAACCGCCTAAAAATTGCTTGGTAATATGGAGCTTGCTGCTTAAAAAGTTATCGAAAAAAAATATTTTGGAGTAACTGCTGTTCTTAATAACATTTGCGGCCTGCAGGATGTTCATATCCAGGCTGCGGCAAATAAAGTAAATAGATAAAAATACAGAACTTACCAGGAAAAAGGTTTGCAGGCTATCGGTAATGATAATAGTTTTTAATCCGCCCTTGAACGTGTACGACCATATTAACAGCAGACAAATAAGCACTGTAACCGCAAAGGGAACGCCATAAATATCAAAAATAAATCTCTGCAGCACAATTACCACCAGGTACAGGCGGAACGAGGAACCAATAGTGCGGCTTATTAAAAATATGCCTGCTGCTGTTTTGTAACTCCATGTCCCTAAAGCGCCATCGATATAACTGTAAATAGAAGTTAGTTTAAGCCGGTAATAAAGCGGTAACAATAAGGTAGCAATTACAATAAACCCAGCTGCGTTGCCTAATATAAACTGAAAGTAGGCAAACTGATCGCCGCTGGGCGCCCCAACTTTGCCAGGTACAGATATAAATGTAACGCCGCTTAGCGCAGTGCCAATCATCCCGAAAGCTACCAGGTACCATTTGGAGCTGCGGTTAGCTACAAAAAAAGTATCATTATCTGATGCCCTGCGCGAGGTAAGGTAGGAGATAACGATCAGCACTAAAAAATAGCCTATAATAAAGGAAAGTAGTATAGAGGGAGACATATATTTTTTATTAGTCTATAGCCCAAAAGTTGACAGATCATAGCGTAAATAAACTATGGACATGGACTATTGTCGCTTAACTTGTAAGCGATTTACCGATATTTTTTTAAATTCGCAACAAATGAACTTTTCGTCGAAGTTGCTGGAGAATGCAGTGGCTGAATTTGCCAGACTGCCAGGGGTAGGACAAAAAACCGCGTTACGCTTAGTTTTACATTTGTTAAACGAGGATAAAACCGATGTAGAGCGGTTTAGTGCTGCTATCAGCAAATTGCGTACAGAGATACAGCGCTGCGGCGTTTGTCACAATATTTCGGACAGCGCCACCTGCGAAATATGCACTTCGCATAAGCGCGATCATTCATTGATTTGTGTAGTTGAAGATACCCGCGATGTAATGGCTATTGAAAACACCAGTCAGTATAATGGTATTTACCATGTATTGGGTGGCTTAATATCCCCGATGGACGGCATTGGCCCTGCTGACCTGGCCATTGACTCCTTGGTTGAGCGTATGAAAGCTGGCGAAGTTAAAGAAGTCATTTTTGCTTTAAGCGCTACCATGGAAGGCGATACTACTATTTTTTATCTGCATAAACGCCTGAAAGATTGCGAGATCGTTATTTCCACCATCGCCCGTGGCATAGCCTTTGGCGGCGAACTGGAATATGTAGATGAAATTACGCTTGGGTGTTCCATTATTACACGTGTACCTTACCAAAGTTCGCTGGTGCGTTGAGCACTTGTTAACTACACCCGAAAATCACTATTAATATTATAAAGCTTTATTGTAACAATATTTTACATATGCAGAAATGTGTAAAAATATATTTTGCATGAAGCAAGAAGCGCATAATTAATGGCATAAGATTTGTTTATATTGCGATGTATAAGTTGGTAAATAGTTCCGGCGCTCTCATTGGTTACAATTACATGAAATTATCTATAGTTATTGTTAGTTATAACGTGTGCAATTTATTAAGGCAGGCGTTACATACGGTAGTTCGCGCGTGTACTGGCATAGCTTATGAAATATTTGTAATTGATAATGCTTCTGAAGATCACTCTGCCGCAATGGTTGAGCGGGAATTTCCAGAGGTTAAATTAATAGCTAACCAAAAGAATTTAGGATTTTCTAAAGCAAATAATCAGGCTATGCAATTGGCCAGGGGCGAGTATATACTGCTTATAAATCCTGACACTATTACAAAAAAACATACACTGTACAAAGCGCTGGAATTTATGGACAAACATCCGGTTGCCGGCGGTTTAAATGTGCGCATGGTTGATCCAATGGGGAACTACCTTAAAGAATCGAAACGCGGTTTAATGCCGCACTGGGTTACATTCTTTAAATTGACCGGTCTTTCAAAAATGCTTTCCAAATCGCGTTTATATGATCGTACACATCCTTACTGGACTGAAGAATTTGAAACCACCGAAGTAGATATATTAAGCGCGGCATTTATGCTGTTGCGCCGTACTACGCTGGAGCGTACTGGTTTGCTGGACGAACGCTTTTTTATGTACGGCGAAGATATAGACCTGTCTTTACGTATTAAACAGGCTGGCTTTAAAAATTTTTATTTCCCAAAAACTTATATCATTCACTTTAAGGCACAAAGCGTTAACAAATTTAGCTGGAACTACTTTAAAAATTTTTATGGCGCTATGTTTATCTTCGCAGGTAAATATTTAATAAAAGTGCCCCGTTTACAGCTAAAAGGAATGGGGGCAATACTCCCGCCTTTGTATGAAGTTGAAAGATAAGATTGTGGTTATTACCGGCGCCTCTTCCGGCATCGGTAAATCATTAGCTTTTGAATGCGCAAAGCGCGGCACCAGCCTGGTGTTAGGTGCGCGCCAGTATGTAACTATATGTGAAGTATGCGCCAGTATACAAACGCAATATCCTGTTAAGGCTGTAGCAGTACAATGTGATGTGAGCAAAGAAGAAGATTGTTCACAGCTTATTAAACAAGCCATAAACACTTTTGGGCGAATTGACATACTGATTAATAACGCAGGCATATCCATGCGTGCCCTGTTTAAAGATGTTGACCTGAACGTATTAAAAACCCTGATGGATGTTAATTTTTGGGGTGCGGTTTATTGTACTAAACATGCGTTGCCAGAGATACTAAAAACAAGGGGAAGCATAGTGGGTGTATCATCCATTGCCGGCTATAAAGGTCTGCCTGGCCGTAGCGGTTATTCGGCCTCAAAATTTGCAATGAACGGCTTTCTGGATGCGTTACGGGTTGAAAACCTGAGAACAGGTGTGCATGTTATGACCGCTTGCCCGGGTTTTACATCATCCAACATACGTAATACCGCCTTATCCAAAAATGGCTTGCAACAAGGTGAAAGTACACTTGATGAGCAAAAAATGATGAGTGCCGATGCGGTAGCAATGCTTATTGCAGACGGAATAGAAAACCGTACGCGCACATTAGTTATGACAGGGCAGGGCAAGCTAACGGTTGCCTTCAGCAAATTTATACCTGCAGTTTTAGATCAACTGGTGTATCGTGTTTTCACAAAAGAAAAAGATGCATTGTTGAAATAAACTATATTATAAAAGCGATGTGTTAAGTAACGGTTTATGAAATTTCTGCATAATGATGTATTTTCGATAGGTCCAGCACTATCCTGCCATCTTCATTACGGTCAAACGCCGGCTTAAATTTAGCGTTCCAAATCATATCATTGTATTGGTAAGCAGCCCGAGAGTGTACAGTTTGCGAGAAAGTATCATCGAAAGCCTTTAACAATACGCTGAAGCTTGCTTCGGTTCTTCTTAACTCGTCAAGTGTCATGTCACGCAACGGACTATTTTCGTCCAATGCATGTACTACTGTCCAGCTTAAGGTAAGGATACTTACTTCTTTACGTTCCAGTTCAAGCGGGAAAAACCGGCGCACAGGTTTGCCTTCAACATCCTCATTATAAGAAAATATGACCTCAATGCTTAACCCTATCAATATATTTTTTCGTAAATTACTTAACCGGAACATTAATCCCTTGATATTGCCCTGATAAGGCGAAACCAGGATGTTTTTGCTATATATGATCTTAGCTGAAGGTCTTGAGAAACGCCCATATAATAAACCGGTTGCCAGTGCAAAGGCAAGCAATCCCATCATGGATTCGAGGGCAGCAATGCTATTGGCTACCGTTCCTTTAGGGCTGATATGGCCATAGCCTACGGTTGACATAGTTTGTGCTGAAAAGAAAAATGCCGTTAAAAACCGGCTCATTTCTGTGTTCCCTTCTGAACCATATAGATTATCTGGCCCTGCGGCTACATATATACCGGCAAAGACAACGTTTACTATAAGGTAAGAAGAAAGTACCAACAGCCAGAACTTGCCCCAGGGCATGGTAATAAGATTATGATAATTATCGGCGGTGTTAAATATTGATAAGCCGCGGCGTACCACATTCACAGAACCATCACGGTTAAGCAAGGGCTGGTTCTTCATAACCGGCTGCGAACCGAAACCAAGGTCGTCTTCCGGGTTAACTTTTTTGTGGTGTTTAATGGCCATGTTGTAAATTTAAGTAATCCCTTGCTTTTAGCTAAAACAATTTACATATTTGCTGCATAATTAAATGAAAACAATAAATAACAACAGTTGGTGGCTACACGAGAGATCGTAAGGCAATCCTATGTTTGTTCTAAAATATATTAGAGGGTTGCCATATAGCAGCCCTTTTTTATTGTTGTCGGAATCAGGGCTTACAGAATTTAGAAACCAGCAATTATTTTCTTAAAAATCCAAAATCCGGCAAATTTTGATTGAAATATGAAAGCAATATTAAATCACTTATTTGAACATAAAACATTCAGTCGTGAGCAGTCGAGGGAAATACTGACCAATATTGCGCTGGGCAAATACAACAACTCGCAGATGGCGTCGTTTATGACGGCTTACTGCATGCGCAGTATTACTGTTGACGAGTTGGAAGGTTTCCGGGATGCAATGCTTGACCTTTGCCTGCCGGTGAAGCTGGATGCTGATAATATAATAGACTTATGCGGTACCGGCGGCGATGGTAAGGATACATTCAATATATCAACCCTGGCATCATTTATAGTAGCCGGTGCTGGCTATAAGGTAGCCAAGCATGGCAATTACGGTGTGTCATCAGGATGCGGATCCTCCAACGTGATGGAATTTTTAGGCTATCAGTTCACTAATAATACGGATACATTGCAGAAAAATATAGATAGATCGAATATTTGTTTCCTGCATGCACCTTTATTTCACCCGGCTATGAAAACTGTAGCGCCTATCCGTCGGGAATTAGGGGTAAAAACTTTTTTCAATATGCTGGGCCCGCTTGTAAATCCTGCGAGGCCAGATAACCAGTTAGCTGGAGTTTACAACCTTGAACTGGCGCGTCTATATGCTTATCTGTATCAAAAATCAGATGTGAAATATACCATCTTAAATGCGCTTGACGGTTATGATGAAGTATCCTTAACCTGCGATTTTAAAACATTCACTGCCGATGGCGAAAAGATAAATACTATAGAAAGCCTTGGTTTTGAGAAACTCGATCCAGCAGAAATAGCAGGCGGACACGGTGTAAGCAATTCAGCCAAAATATTCAGCGATGTGTTGCATGGCGAAGGAACTAACGCACAAAACAATGTAGTGGTGTGTAACGCGGCGCTGGCTATCCGTACTATAAAGCCTGGAGCATCATTTGCTGATTGTTTTTATGAGTCAGAAGATTCGCTGATGAGCAAAAGGGCGCTACGCAGTTTTGAAAAACTGATTAATCAAAACTGATGAAAATTAAGATATGCGGTTTAAGAGATCCCGGAAATATATTGGCAGTGGCCGGATTGAATCCTGATTATGTAGGCTTTATCTGCTATGATCAATCTCCCCGATTCATAAATGGACTTTCGCCAGAGGTATTGCCTGGCATATTAGCCAAAAAGACAGGGGTTTTTGTCAATAGTTCCTTCTCTAAAATGGTAAATATGATAGAAGCCTATCAATTTGATGCTGTACAGTTACATGGTTCAGAGTCGCCTGGGATATGTCATGCGCTTAAATATAATAGGCCAATAATAGAAACAAAAATATCAACAGTAGTAAAGGGTAGACGAGAAGCGAAAAAGTCAGGTAATAATATTTTGTCAACAATTACTCTATTAAGAAATGTTGAAGTTATAAAAGCCTTTGGAATAGATGAAAACTTTGATTTTGATCAATTAGATGCATATGCCCGCAGCGTTGATTATTTTTTATTCGATACCAAAACATCACAGCATGGTGGCTCAGGCAAGAGCTTTGACTGGGCTTTGCTGAACAATTACCAATTGGGCATTCCATTCTTTTTAAGCGGCGGAATAAGCTTAGATAATTTGGACGAACTGAGGAAAATTAAACATCCCGGCTTTTACGGTGTTGACCTGAACAGCAGATTTGAAATAGCGCCAGGCATAAAGGATGTTGGAAAATTAAAGCTGGCATTCGCCCGGCTAAATAATGTAAATAATGAAATACGGAGTTAACGAACAAGGCTATTACGGCGATTTTGGCGGGGCATATATCCCTGAGATGCTTTATCCTAATGTGGAGGAGTTAAGGCAGCAATATCTTTCCATTATTAATGATGTGGATTTTAAAGCCGAGTTTAACCAGTTACTGAAGGATTACGTAGGCCGTCCTTCGCCGTTATACCATGCCAAAAGATACTCTGAAAAATATGGTGCCAACATATTTTTAAAACGGGAGGATTTGAACCATACAGGTTCACATAAAATAAATAATGCTATTGGGCAAATTCTTTTAGCTGAACGCTTAGGAAAGAAACGAATTATTGCTGAAACAGGAGCCGGTCAGCATGGGGTGGCTACGGCAACGGTATGTGCGTTAAAAGGGATTGAGTGCGTAGTTTACATGGGTGAAATTGACATACAGCGGCAGGCCCCAAATGTTGCCCGGATGAAAATGTTAGGGGCTACAGTTGTTCCAGCAACGTCCGGCAGCAAAACCCTGAAGGATGCCACCAACGAAGCCATGCGCGACTGGATAGCAAACCCG
>CAZZVY010000040.1:0-18208 GCA_964657585.1 uncultured Mucilaginibacter sp.
CATATCAAATGGGACACGGTAGGTATAGTTTATAGAGATAGCCAGCGGAAGTATAACTTCTGCAAACAATGTTTCACGGTGGGTAGGTTGTGCCTCGGCAAATGCTAACATTCAATAATTATTTGTTACGATAGGCCGCCAGCGCCAGCGTTATCCAGCCGGCAATGAACAAAAGGCCGCCCACAGGGGTCACCGGGCCTAAAACAGGCAGCCACGACCAGCCCAAAGCATCGCGGCAGGAAAGCAGGTATAAAGAACCTGAAAAAAATATGATTCCAAACGAAAACAGGTAATAGCTGGCTATGATGAGCCCGCTTTTAAAACGCCCGAAGGTAGAGAGGAACAGCAAGGCAAAAACATGGTAAAAATGATACTGAACGGCTGTATGCCATGTTTCCAGATGCTGCGGGGTAAGCACGGCTTTTAAACCATGCGCACCAAAGGCGCCTAATACTACGGCCAGCATACCAAAGAACGAGGCTGTGATAATTATCTGTTTGTTCATTTACAGGATAAAACGCTAAGTTATCAATTGCAGGCGTTAATTAGCAATAGTGCTTAAAAATCATACATTTGAGCGTTATCACAACATGAAGAGACTGATCATCCTAACGGTAATCCTGTTATCTGCTACTGTGGCGGTAACGGTGGTTTATTTTAAAAAATTAAATACCCCTGCAGCGCACGCTGCCAGGGTAATGGGCAGCATACCCAACACTGCGGCATTTATTTTTGAATTTAGCAATGATAACGGCTTTTATGAGATATTTGATAAAAGCAATTTACTTACCGGCCTGATTGGCAAAGATAAGCTGACAGAATTAACAGTATTGCGCCAAAAACTATTGCTTAACCCTTTACTTAAAGGTTTTTTTGCTGGACAACATTTTTACATCTCTGTTCACGGCAGCCCGGGCAATGATAATATCGATTTCCTGATAACCACGGCAGGCAGTGAAAATTTTAATGCCAGCCAATTAGAGCAATTAGCCCGGCAAAAGAACACCGGCCTGGTTATCACCAATACCAATTTAGGGGGCAAAGAAGCCTATACTATATATATAAATGACCTAAAGAAGCGCTTTTACCTGGCAGATAAGGGAAACCACCTGTTTACAGGCAGTTTCTCAAAGGAACTGGTTTTACAAAGCGCACAGTATCGTGACACTGGCAACATGCAAAATTTTGTACAGATACCCGATCAGGAAAACTCAAACTCGCTGGCTAACCTTTATATTGATTATACCCGGCTTACGCCCCTCTTTAACCAGTTTTTCCGTATTAACGATACCGGCCTGTTAAAAACCCTGCGCATGCTGCCGGCCAACGCTGCGCTTACTCTAAACTATCAGCCCGGCGCCGTGATGTTTAACGGCCTTACTGCTATTCAAAATAAAAACACAAGCTACCTTACGGTATTTTTAGACCAGCAGCCGGTTGAAGGCAGGTTGAAAGATATTTTCCCCTCAACAACCGCTGTAGGCGCCAGTTTTATGCTGTCGGACGTTAAAAAGTTTGCCGATGCCCTGGAGCGTTTTCATGCAAATGCAGGTTTAACCAAAGAGAAAAATGCCTTGTTCACAAAAGTTAAAAGCGAAACAGGCTTGCAGCTGAAAAACGAGTTTGACAACCTGCTTGCAGGCGAGTTTGCCGTAGTTGATACACGTTATAATGAAAAGTATGCCTTAATAGTGCTTAAGAACGGCACCCTGATGCGCCCGCTGATGGTTAATATCAGTAAAATGGTTAATGATGATATGGGCCAGTGGAAGTATGATAAGCTGCCATACTTTTTATTAGGCGATGCGTTTGCGGTTTTTAAACATCCTTACTTTTGCCTGCTTGATAATTACCTGGTGCTGGCTAACTCTGTTAACGAACTGAACAGCTTTAAGGATAGTTATAGCAACCGCAAATTTTTAAATAAAACAGCCGGATATGCCAGTTTTGATAACCTGCTTGCCCGGCATAGCAATATTGCTTACTTTATACATTTCAGAAATATTTTCCCGCTACTTAAAAGTGAAATGAAACCTGATTTTGTCCCATTGTTTAACCCTGACACGGAAAGGCCCGGAAAATACTATGCCTTATCATGGCAGTTTAGCGTAAGCGACGGCGATTTTTATACCAACCTGTGCATGGGCCTTGCCAAACCCGATACTACGATCATTAAAAAATCAAACTCTCAGCAATTAAGTAACTAATAAATTGTTTTTTGCGTTTAAAGCACAATATTGTTGTTACGGGGCCGTATTTTTTTAACACCGGGCCAATCCAGCTTTTTACGGGAAATGAGGAAATTTTTATTTATCGTATTTTTATTTGCGTTTCATTCCCGGTCATTCGCCCAGCAATTTTCTCAATACAATACCGGCACTTTGTATGATGCCTTTGAAAATCCATCGCAAAGGGCGTTCATACCAGATTCAAGCCGGAAGATCGCTACCAACTTCCTGGTCCCCAATTTTGGCACCAACTTCACCCTTTCCGGTAATGCGCAGGCGGCGCTTAAAAGCCGGGCTTTCATATATTCATATAACGATGATGCGCTCACCTTGGGCAAGGGCAACTTTAATTATGCCAGGGTTAATGCAAACGCCTATTTCTTGATGTTCCGGCTGTATAGCAGCCTTGACGGTAACCAGGAGATAGGCCTATCAGGGCAAACCAGGTTTGAGGGGCGTACCACCTTTTCAGATGAATCGGCCCTGCTGCTGGCAAATAACAGCAAGTTCATCAATAACAGTTACAGCGACCTGTTTAACTACAATTACCGTTACCAGATTTATCATCAGGTAGGTTTAACCTTTCGTAAAGATATCGATCAGCAATTCGCAATTGGCATTAAGGCAAGCCTGTTAATGGGCGTAGTAGCTAACCAGGTTAACGTTTATCATTCCATAATTAATTTTGACCGGCAAAACGACCGGGCTTTTATAAGTGTTTCAGGCAATTACGGGTCAAGCTTTGAGCCAGGCATGTTTTCAGCGCACGATATACTGCCCAGCTTAAGAAACCCCGGGGCTTCCATAAGTACGGGGATATCCTACCTTTCTGACGATCACTTAAAAGTACAGCTTAATGTAAAAGACCTGGGTTTTATCCATTGGAGCAGCCAATCCTTTACCGGCGATTTTAACAATACTGGTGTGCTTAACGGCCTCCGGACAGGTCATTTTGAAGATACGGTGTTCCACACTGCTTCGTCGCTGGTGCAGGCACGGGATATTCAGCGTAGTTTCAACACAAATGGCCTGATAGAAATAAGCGGGTCAAGATCATATTGGTTACGGAATTGGGGAATTACCTACACCCCGACCGCCATTTTATCAAAGGAACTTTTTTATACTGGTTTTACCGGGGCATTGGTTAACCATTTCAGATATCATAATTATACGCTCACGCTTACCGGCTCATATGATGATATGAAATATACCGCCGTTGGTGCGCAATTTATGGTAAAAAGCCCCAATGCAGAGTTTTTTATAGGTAGCGACCGTTTATTCCAAACCGCAAATTTACTCAGCGCCGCCAACAAGTCGCCTCAGTTAGGCAGTATCGGGACCTACACCGGGGGTAACATCTTTTTAGGGTTTTCAGTTAAAATTGGGCCCGTTATCGAACATCCGTCCAACTCACATCTCATACCCATGGGCGATAACCGTTCGTTCCTTAAAAGGCTGTGGCAGCGTATAACCGGTTATACCAATTAAGGCTGCTTTTTACCGGCAATAAAATCTTTGAGATAATAAGGTTCAAAATAAGCCAGGTTTTCAAAGTCTTTAGCATCATACTTACTCCTTGCCGCTGCGGTAAAATGCGCTGCCGAATTTACGAAATCGTTAATAAAAACAGCATTGGGGTGCGTCAGGGTTTCCCGGCATTTGGCTGCGCCGTCGCCAAAAAATATAATTTGATGCCCGTTCAATAAGCCAGCAAAGCTATCCTGTTCAATAACAAGCGCTTCAGTAGGCATTACTTTGTTCCCTGAAGTATCAAAAACAGCGGTAAATACCTCCATGCGGCGGGCATCTATCATCGGGCATAACAGCGTACCGGGTAAATAAGGTGCAGCAGGGTTTAATATTGCGCCTTCGGCCATTGCACTTAAGGTTTCTATCGCTATCAAAGGTATATCAAGGGCGTAGCATAAGCCTTTGGCAGTTGATACACCGATACGTAAACCGGTATATGATCCAGGCCCGCTGCTTACCGCAACGGCCGATAAATCACTGTATTTTTTACCGGCTGCGGCCATAACCTCCTCTATAAATAACGTAATAACCTCGGCATGCACGTTGCGCTGGTTTAGCTCTTTCAAAGCCAGTACATGTCCGTCATGCGCTAAAGCGACAGAGCAGGAAGTAGTAGCAGTTTCTATCTGGAGGATCATATCTTTAATGCAAAATGCGAAAGTTCAAACTCGACATATGAAATATAAATTTCGGATAGGCAAACTTTCGCATTTTGCATTCCGATTTTCGACTTTCCACCCATCAGGGTACCGGGTCATGCCCGTGGCCGCCCCAGGGGTTGCAGCTGGCAATGCGTTTTAAAGTAAGCCACCCGCCTTTAAATGCGCCATATTTTTGTATAGCCTCTACCCCATATTGAGAGCAGGTTGGCGTATAGCGGCATGAAGCCCCGGTTAACGGCGATATAAAATATTGGTAGATTTTTATCAGCACTAAAAATACTGTGCCGGTAATTGCCTTAACTATATTCCATATCAGCATCATTTGGCCACCTGTTCAACTAACAGGGTAAACATCTTCAGCATTTTTTTTTCGATAAGGGCATACCCGGCAATATCTGTACCCACATAAATAAGCGCCAGCGCAATGTGCTTATTTTGTTCAATTAATTGATCATATAAAAACAGTTGCTTATGCAGGCGGTAAGCCTCGCGCATGCGGCGTTTAATAAGGTTGCGGTCAACCGCGCGTTTAAAACGTTTTTTGGGCACGGTAAAAAGCGCCTGCACCGGCAATTTGCCCGCACCGGTTTTCAACCATGAAACTTTGTAGGGGTAGCATAAAAAAGAAGAACCGTTATGATAAAGCCCGTCAATAAGCTTTTTATTACATAACCGTTCTTCTTTTTTAAAAGTATACATTATTGCTTATAACCAGATATGTGCTGCATAACCGGTCAAAAAAACTCCATCATACCGGAGCAAGCAACAGGTATTATGCTTTGTGACGACGCTCGTCTGATACGGATAACCTTTTTCTGCCTTTAGCCCTTCTTGCGGCTAAAACGCGCCTGCCGTTAGCAGATGCCATACGCTCACGGAAACCGTGTTTATTTCTTCTTTTACGCTGAGAAGGCTGAAACGTTCTTTTCATGACTATATTTTTCTATTTCGCTGCTTTTTAAACAGGAGTGCAAATGTAGCGTATTCTATTTAATTTTCAAACGGAATTTTAAAAAAGTGATCCGTATAATTATCCATAGTAAGTATTGCTTATCATGATATTATCATTTACTTTTAGCTAAAATTTACATACCTGTAAATATGAAACGCCTTGTAGACCTTTTTAAGAACAAATATTTCCTGGCAAGCGTAGCCTTTGTGGTATGGATGATCTTTTTTGATAAGAACGACCTTTTCTCGCAATACCAGTACCGCCAGCAGTTGAACAAACTCAAACAGGAACGCGATTTTTACAAGAAACAAACTACCGACGTTAACACCCAGCTACAGGAGCTTACCACCAACCAGGCCGCCCTCGAAAAGTTTGCCCGAGAAAAATACCTGATGAAAAAGGATAACGAGGACGTTTTTATAGTAGAGAAAGAGGAAAAGAAAGACAACTGAAGCGATTTCCAGAAGCTTAATATATCCGCATTAAATATGTCCGGATTATTTGCTGCTGATTGGTTTATGCGTTATAGTAGCTTTGTATATAATATTGAATTTCACATATACAAGGTAACCTTTTCAAAACGCTCTTTGTAAGTCCGTTTCAGGCTTTCTTTTAAATATTCAACTTCATCCTCAATAAAGCCCTGTTTATCTTTTTCCATAATATATTATCTTAATGGCTTTTAAATTTAGTTAAATTTAAAAGTAAAAGAAACCAATAAATTATATCCCTTCCCTCTTCCGCATAAACCACTCGGTACTTAGCAGCAGCAGTATCAGTATAAACATCCATTTCATGTCTATCAGGTCGGTGTAGTGGCGGTCTTCGTACTCTACGGTTTTAATGGTTTCGTTCTTGCGGATCAGGTCGGCCAGGCGGCTGATCTGCGAGGGCTGCAGCATTTCCCCGCCCGATTGTTTGGCCATAGCATACAGTAACTGGTGATTAGCCGTGCTTTGCCGTGCTTCCTGGTTAAGCGCCTTAACATTGAACTGCCCGTGTGCCGATAACGATTTATTGCCCAGTTTTACCCCGGCGGTATAAGTGTATTCGCCGGCAGGCAGGTTGCCTGCATTCAACTGGTAACTTTGCGCGTTGCGGGTGAACAGGAAGCTATAGTCCCGATGGCTATCAGGATTATTGGCATCGCTTTTAATGTCCATGCGCACATCTGGGGTGTTGGTAAGTTCCAGCGCATCGTTATACAGTTCCGCATTCATTAATATGTTCTCACCCTCGTCAAATACGTTTTTGGCCGGATAAACCCTAAACCGCTGCTGACCGGCATTGGCAGTTAAATACTGCACACTCTGACTAAACAGGTCTTCAATGGCCTGATGGCTGCCATAGGTTTCAAATTCTGATAACTGCCAGCGCCATATACCTTCAGCGGTCATTACCGCTTCGCGGCGGCCGCCTTCATCACCAAATGTTAATAACGGGTAGGGCGTTGGCACCGTGCCTATCCGTTGTTTAAGCAGCGGCGTACCATTGGCCGGCGAACTGTAATTGCCATAAGGCGCCAGCAGCGGCGGGAACCTGGCCAGCTTTTGCAGCGTAGAATCGGTAAGGGTGAACAGTGAAAACCCGGTTGATGGCAGCGCAAACACCTCCTGCATATCCTGCCGGTTAGCGCCTATCTGCACCAGTTTTTGTGCTTTGTTCAGCGCATCCAGATCGGTTTGGGTACCGGCCATAAACCACACCGGCACCTTGCTTTTGGCAGCCAGCGCAGCCATGCCCTCGGCAGGCTGATAAAGTATCACCAGGCTGTAATCGTTCCAGTTCACTGCGCCTAACTCTGCGGCGCGTACGGTTTTCAGCTCGTAATTTTTATTGCTTTCAATAGCCTGCTTTATTACGGTAACATCCGGGTGCGGGCTATTGTACAGCAGCAATATCTTTTGCCGGGCATCCAGCACCTCCACATAAATGGTCTCGGTATTGTTTTGCAGCGATATTTCGTTCTTTACCGGGGCAATGCTTAATGTAAACTTATGAATGCCTTTTTTATCTGCGCTTAACTTTAGCGGTATGGTTTTTTTAAAGGCATCGTTGGTAACCGGGATAGATTGTGTGGTTAACGGGTGCCCGTCCTCGGCCACACTTAAACGGATGCTTTCGCCATTGCTTTGATAGGCGGCAGCCAATACCTCAATTTCAAAGTCATTGCCTAAAAAGGCGGTCTTGTTATAATTTACATTGGCAATCAGCAGGTCGCGGCGCGCAATGGTATCGCCCAGGGCAATGGTATAAATGTTGGTCTTAATGTTTTTAGCCTCATACTGCGGGTCGGCCCCGCGGTTGTACAAGCCGTCGGTAGCCAGCACTACAGCGCCTATATTCTGGTTCACAAAGCGGTCGTTCAGCTGATGCAGGACTGCAGATATATCTGTTTGCTTGCCGCTGTAATTAGCGGCCAAACCATCGTGCAGGCCGCTGTCAAAGTTATATTCGCGTACATCATAGGCATCGCCCAGGGTGTTCTTCAATGCCGCCAAACCGGCTGCAAACTTTTGCGCATCAAAGCCGGGAGGTTTAAACAGTTTGACAGATTCCGAATTATCCTGCGCTATCAGCACCAATGGCTTTTGCGGCTGGTAACTCACTGATTTAACCATAGGGGAAACCAGCAAAAAAGCGATCAGGAAAACTGTTAAAGCACGCAGCGCCGCCAGCAGGTTGCGCAGTGTATTGCTGGTATTTACCGGGTTGCGGTACATAACCCAGGCATATAGCAAGCCCAGCAACAGGCAAACCGGTGTCCACCACCCCGAAACTGAACCCCAATTGATCGAAAATAAAAGCGGCATATTTAGTATTGGCGGCATTTAGCACAGGGCGCACAAGCCGGGACTGCAATATGCGAAATTATGGTGAATGTTTAGGTGTAATATTGAGGTTACAAACTTGTTTGAACCGGAATTTACAGGATTAAAGAATTTTTAGAATTTAGCCCGGTACGTTTATTAATTTAAGCTATTTTTATCCTGATAGGTCCTTTGATATGTTCGGGGTCAACCTTGTTACCCTTTTGTATAATGGTAACCCTACCGGCCAGCTGAAGCGCGATAGCCCCGTCCCTTACTTCCTGCATGTGCCTGCGCCAGTCATCAGGAAACAATTCACGTGCAATCTCTGATGGGCATACCGTTTTATCCGGCCCGCGCATTGTGGCCATTTTTAGAATGGTTTCGGTGAGGGTATTTTTGGGCATTATAAGTATTGATTATACTGTGCTTATATTTTTACTTATCTGCTAATTGCAAAAAAACTGAAATAAAAACCGGCTCCCCATCAGGTGTCCACGCCTGAAGGATTAGTATAGCAAACTCCCCCGTTTACATTCCTTTTTTCGTCAGCGTGGACGCTTATTCGTGCTTTCAATCAGGCGCAGACGCCTGACCGGAAGGGGAGGAGGCTTACTCGTGCCTTCAGTAAAAGCCACTTATTTACCGAATATTTATTTATGAACTTTTAAAGAGTCATAGGTGGCTTGAGTTGTATCGCCTGGTGGAATTCTCCGAGGGGAAGAATTAGTGTAGGCTATAACGAACAATATAAATGTAACTAACACCAAAAATAGCAAACCAGATAAGTAATAAAGAAACTCTTTAATTTTTGCTTTTTTTTGAATAACCAAAATCAAAGTAAATAATGTTACGATCGAAATAAGTCCGAATCCTGACAATGTTGTTTCCTTAATAAAACCGTCACTTTCCCCAGATGGGGAAAATGGCCACGTAACCAAAATTTGAAAGATTAAGATAAGGCCAAAGCAATATAAATACAAGCGATATTTTTTGATATTTTGACATTTCCATAAAGCTTTCGCCCTTACCTCTACAGCATCCCTCCGTCAACCGGTATCACCTGCCCGGTTATGTAGGTAGCCATATCTGATGCCAGGAACACGCAGCAATTAGCCACATCTTCCGGCTCGCCGCCGCGTTTAAGCGGGATGCCTGCCGACCAGCCTTCCACCACTTTAGGGTCTAATACCTCGGTCATTTCGGTCTTGATAAAACCGGGGGCAACCACATTGCAGCGGATATTGCGCGAGCCTAATTCCTTGGCGATAGATTTGGAGAAACCAATAATGCCTGCCTTTGAGGCAGCATAATTGGCCTGCCCGGCATTGCCCTGCACACCTACTACCGAACTCATATTGATAAACACACCATCGCGGTTCTTCATCATGCTTTTTGAGGCTGCCTTAGTTACGTTAAAGATAGATTTCAGGTTAACGTTCATCACCTCGTCCCAGTGCTCCTCGGTCATGCGCATCAGCAAACCATCTTTGGTGATACCGGCGTTATTCACTACAATTTGCAGGGTACCAAAATCGGACAGGATATCACTAATCAGTTTTTCGGCTTCATCAAATTTAGAAGCATCCGAACGGTAGCCTTTTACCTTTGCACCATAAGCCTGCAGTTCCTGCTCCAAAGCCTGTCCTTTTTCAACCGACGACAGATAGGTAAATGCCACGTTAGCGCCATGTTCCGCAAACTTCTCCGCTATTTTACGGCCAATACCCTTTGAGGCACCGGTGATGAGCGCAGTCTTTCCTTCTAATAGTTTCATGTTTCCCCTATGATTTCGGGCGGTGAATATAAGTATTAAAGTCGAAACCCGAAAGTTAAGAGCCGGAAGTGTGAATACAAATGTTACTTCAAAATTGCCTGTTAACTCACCCCGACGTTGCTTCGCTCGTCGGCCCTCTCTTCGCTGCGCGGAAAGAGGGTGGGAAAATCTCATCCCTTTTTGCGCAGCAGAGAGGGTGGTCCAGCAAGGCGCAGACCGGGTGAGTCCAACTCTGCTGTTTGCTCTGCTCATCTGTCAACTCACCCCGACATCGTTTTACTCGTCGGCCCTCTCTTCGCTGCGCGGAAAGAGGGCGGGAAAATATCAACCCTCTTTGCGCAGCAGAGAGGGTGTCCAGCAAGGCGCAGACCGGGTGAGTCCAACTCTGCTGTTTGCTTTGCAACCTCTGACTCACCCCGATATCGTTTCACTCGTCGGCCCTCTCTTCGCCGCGCGGAAAGAGGGCGGGAAAATATCAACCCTCTTTGCATGGCAGAGAGGGTGTCCGGTGGAGCGCAGACGGGAGTAATTATTAGAAAGGCAAAAAATAGAAGTTATATTCCTAACTTAGGCTTTCGAGATGACAAAAATGCAATCCGTTGAAGATTTTTACGATCAGTTAAGCGGGCGCTACACCGAGCTGATCAGCCGTTGCGTGCCGCGTTACGAGGAGATTTTTTACAATGTTTTCCATTACCTGCCAGATAATCTGCAACCTAAACAGATCTTAGACCTGGGTTGCGGTACCGGTAACCTTACAGCAACGGCCTTGCAGCACTTCCCTGATGCGGATATCCACGCGCTCGATTTGTCTGCCGAGATACTGAACGAATGCCGGGCACGGTTCAAGGATCAGGTTAACATCCATTTTCATCAGCAGGATTTTAGCCGATTGGATTTTGAGGACAACAGTTTTGACCTTATCATTTCCAGCATTGCCATCCATCATATTGTTGATGAGGAAAAAGCTAAACTGTACAGCAGATTGCATAGCCTGTTAAAGCGTGGCGGCGTGTTGGTATTTGCCGACCAGACCCGCGGTATTAATGAAGAAATATATCAGAAACACATTGCCCGCTGGAAGGTTGAAGCGCTGAAACTTGGTTCAACAGAGTCAGACTGGCAGCTTTGGATGGCTCACCAGGAGGCGCACGATTACCATGCCCCCGTTACCTGGCACCTGAAACAACTGGAAGCCGCCGGTTTTAATGAAGTTGATGTAATATGGAAAAATATAATGTGGGCAGTTATCTGGAGCAGGAAGGCACCTTAAAGTTACATGGCATTTAATAATTTAAGTTAACACTAACAAGGGCCCTATGTATTACCGGTCATTGGAAGAGATATTGCCACAAATTGGCCATTAATTATTACATAGTCAATTAATTTACATTAATTTATTAAAAGTGATTATTTGTTGCTATTTTTCCATCCTGTGTGGTAAAATATATAATTATTCACAAAACATCATCGTTGATTCCTAAATGAAAAAATTTATACCTTTTGCGCTGCTTGTAATTGTAGTTGTACTCGCATTTCTGTTTCCGGGCAACACAGTTACGCCTTCAAAAACACCTGTTGATAAGGCCGACATAGCTTGGCTCCTGATATCCACTGCATTGGTTTTGCTGATGACGCCCGGACTGGCCTTTTTTTACGGTGGCATGGTGCGCAAAAAGAATGTAATATCAACCATGCTGCAAAGCTTTGTTTGTATGGGGCTGATCACCGTCATCTGGGTAGTATTTGGCTTTAGCCTGGCCTTTGGTAAGGACGTTGGTGGACTTGGTATTATTGGCAACCCAAAATCGTTTTTTATGATGCAAAATACGCTCGGCGTAACCTGGGGAACCCTGCCGGTTATTTTATTTGCTATGTTCCAGTTAAAATTTGCCGTGATAACGCCGGCTTTAATAACCGGTGCATTTGCCGAGCGTATCCGCTTTAACTCCTACCTGATATTTATTTCCCTGTTCATTATTATTATATACATGCCTTTGGCCCATGCCACCTGGCACCCCGACGGCGTCTTCGCTAAACTGGGTGTGCTTGATTTTGCCGGCGGCACGGTTGTGCATATGTCTGCAGGCTGGGCTGCGCTGGCATCGGCCTTATATCTTAAAAGGCGTAACGAGGTTGAAGAATCACACACGCCTGCCCGCATAAGCTATGTTATCTTAGGTACCGGCCTGTTATGGTTCGGCTGGTTTGGTTTCAACGCCGGTTCGGCACTGGGTTCAACCGAACTGGCGGCAACTGCACTGGCTACCACTACTACCGCATCTGCGGCAGCTGCTATGGCCTGGGTATTTTTTGACATATTGCGCGGGAAAAAGCCATCGGCGTTGGGCGCTTGTATTGGTGCGGTGGTTGGGTTAGTGGCGGTAACCCCAGCAGCCGGATATATCACTGTTTCAAGTTCATTAATCGTGGGCATTGTATCAGCCGTAGTAAGTAACCTGATGGTGATCTGGCGCTCAAAAACATCAATTGACGATACGCTTGATGTATTTCCCTGCCATGGGGTAGGCGGCATGATGGGCATGTTGTTAACAGGCATATTTGCTACCAAAAGCGTAAATCCGGCAGGCGCCAATGGATTGTTTTACGGCGAGACCACCTTATTCGGCAAACATTTGATAGCGCTGGTGGCAGTATCGGTATTTGCCTTTTTCGGTTCGTTTTTACTGCTGAAGATAACTGATCTAATCAGTCCGCTGCGGGTAAGCGTAGCAGAAGAAGTTATGGGATTGGATATAAGCCAGCACGACGAGGAATTATAAAAAGCCCCTCTAAATCTCTCCTAAAGGGGATACTTTTCAAAAAACCTTCCTTTAGGGAAGGGTTGGGATGGGCTTACCCTTTGCTAAACTCATCATAAGCTGCGCTTAAACTGGCTTTAATACCGGTTCCCTGCCAGTCTGTAACGCCAGGGATAGCTGTTGCTGCGGTAAACTCGTCTTTGCTTTTGCCTGCCTTTATCTGGGCTATAGCAAAATCGGCCAGCCGGTCCATATAGTTTTGCATGGCTTTTATATCATCCATATTACCGGTTACCTTTTCCGGATCAAATGCGTGTCCAAAAACAAACAGCGTGTCTTTACTAAATTGTTTCTGGGCCATTTGCAAGGTAACCGACCAATTTTTGATTGATGCGCCGTGCGCAGGGTCAACCACCGGGTAACGGCGATTGAACACCAGGTCGCCGGTATGCACAATGTTTGCGTTTTCAAAATGTATCATGGCATCGCCGTTAGTATGGCCCGGCCCCCAGTAATAGGCATGGATACTTTCGTTACCTATTTTTGTCCTCCACTGGTCGGTGAATGTGTTATCGGGATAAAGCTGTTTATCTTCATTATTGGCTGCTACCGCTACCGCCTTTTGATTGGCCAGCGAATTGGCATGTGCCGCCACTTTTTTAACCAGCCCCTTAAAAGCAATATTTCCCGAGGTATGATCGCCGTGGTGATGGGTATTGATAAGCCATTGGAAAGGTTTATCAGGCGACATTTTCTGCAACTCGGCAATCACATGCGGTGAGGTATCCGGAAATTCGGCATCAACCACTACAATACCATCCGTATTAGATAGCCAGGCAATGGTACCGCCGCGCTCGGTAAAAATGCCCATATTATTGCGGAGGGGCTTAAACACATAAGGCGTTTGCGCCATTAAGCGGGCAAAGCCGCTATTGTTAAACAGGGCCAGCGCCCCGGCAGATAACAGGGAGGTGTTAATGAATTGTCGGCGTTGCATATCGGTTTTGTAATTGAACGAGTACGAATTTAGCAATAAATAGTTGTTCGCGGTATTTGAAGTTAATAAAAAAACAATCTGATTTTGGGTAAATAGTTTAATTGCTGTTATAATAAAATAAGTATTGACGCATTTTTAAGCAACCTGCTTTTAAGAATCTAAGCCATAAAGTTCTTTAACCTAAAAAGACTTGAAACAAAGTTCAGATAGATTTACTTTATTATATATCCACCCTCTGACCAAATTTAGCAATATGAAACCCGTTCTGTAAAACTGTTAAAGCGGCTTTGCTATTAGGATCAATAACCGGGTTGGTGTGGTTAAAGTGTATGAAATAAACCTTCGCTTTTTCAATTGCAGGCAAATTGCCCAATAATTTCATTGATTCGATGATAAAGGGATGCGGTATCTCGGCTATATTGCGGGTTTGCAATTCTTCGCCGCTGTAAAAGGTACCGTCTACAAATGCATAATCTACCGCGGCAATTTCCTTTGCAATGTCTTTGTCCCATAACGACCATTTATTAATATCAGGGATAAACAGTACCTTCCTGGCCGGGCCTTCGATTCTGTAACCAACTGTTTCTGAAAGTTCGTCGCGGTGGGGAACAATGATAGGCGTAACCTTAACATTGTTGCTTAACACTACCTGCTGCCCGTTTTGCAAAGGCTGCAGGGCAATGTTGTTTAATGATACCAATTGGCTCCAAGGCCCATTATTTTCCAGATAGGCCTTCATGCGGGGCATGGCATAGGCAGGCACGGCTTTACTATTAATGGCTTCTTTACCTAAATACATTAGCCCTGTATAATGGCCTATGTGGGCATGGGTAACAAATATGCCGTCAGGTAACTCTTTTTGCTGAAAGCCAGAGGCATTTTTAAGCATTTTGGTCTGGGCCGGCATATCGGGCGTAGCCTCAAAAAGCCAGGTTTGCTTGTTTAATGGGTCTATAATACCTAAGGATACTACCTTACGCTTATAGTCTGGATGGGTGAACAAATATTTGCAGCAGGTTTTATTACAACCAATATGCGGTGAACCTCCATCCTGTATGGTGCCTAAAACAATTAAGGATACACCCGCAGTATTATCCGGCGGTTTGTAAGCCAAGAGGCTTAAACAAATGATAACGGCAGTAAAGATATGTTTGGCCTTCATAAACTTAAAGCTAACTAATTTATCTAATGGCGTTAGTATGTTTTGAATTTAAAATATTATCATCTGAATAATGGGAAAGGCCTGACACCTTCTTCGGTAAATAATAGCGCAATAATTAATATGGCGAATCTTAACTATTGTAATAATTTTTAACTAAATACTATTAAATCGATAGAGTATATATATATTTGAATTGTGAATGCGATTAAATTAAGCTCAATCATTAACCCATGTTGCTGTATGCATGGCAACAGTGGGTTGGTGTAAGCATATTTTTACATATAATAAAGCCCCGAAGCCATTACGCAAGGGGCTTTTTTTGTAAATAGCGTACACATTCTTAAATAATTAAGCATATGCAAAGCTTCAGAACAGAACTGGAGGACCCTATAGTTGAACAGGATATTATAGACCTGGAACGTAAGATACGTGAGTTTCGTGAAGGAAAGATCCATGAAGAAAAGTTCAGGAGTTTACGGCTGGCACGGGGCGTATACGGCCAGCGGCAGCAAGGTGTACAAATGGTACGTATCAAGTTGCCGTTTGGAAAGGTTACTTTTAAACAATTGCTTAAGATTGCAGACATAGCTGATGAATATGGCAGCGGCAACCTGCATTTAACTACCCGACAGGATATCCAGATACATTATGTAAGTCTTGACCGGACACCCGAACTCTGGGCCAGACTGGAACAGGATGATATTACCCTGCGCGAAGCCTGCGGCAATACGGTACGTAATGTAACCGCGTCGGCCAATGCGGGTATCGATCCGCTGGAGCCGTTCGATGTATCGCCTTATGCATATGGCGTATTTGAGTATTTTTTGCGTAACCCGATATGCCAGGACATGGGCCGTAAATTCAAGATCAGCTTTTCATCAAATGATCAGGATACCGCTTTTTCTTACATTCATGATCTGGGTTGTATTCCCAAGCTAAAAGGTTGGGAGCGGGGCTTTAAAGTGATGTTAGGCGGCGGGTTAGGCGCACAGCCATCTATAGCGCATATCGTTCACGAGTTTCTGCCCGAGGATGAACTGATCCCGTTTATCGAGTCGGTTATCCGCGTGTTTGACCGTAACGGCGAGCGCAACAATCGAAATAAAGCCCGGATGAAATTTTTGGTGGCTAAGATCGGTATCGAAGAATTGCTGAAACTCGTCGCGCTTGAAAAGACCGCCAATAAAGTAAAAAGCTTAAAGATTGACAGGGAAACCATACCTGCTCCCGCACTGCCGGCTGCTACCGCCACCGCTACCGCTCCTAACACTATCCACTATGAGCAATGGCTGGGAACCAATGTATTTGAGCAAAAGCAAAAAGGATTTTACGGCGTATGGGTAAAGGTGCCTGTCGGCGATATTAAAACTGATGAGGCAAGGGCACTTGTGGAAGGTTTGCGCCCCTGGGTGGCCGACGAGATACGCATTACCGCCAATCAGGGGTTAATGCTCAAGTATATCCGCAGGGAAGCGTTGCCGGCAGTTTACAAGGCTTTAAAAGCAGTACATTTAGCTGAGCCGGGGTTTGATAGTGTGGCAGATGTAACTACCTGCCCTGGTACCGATACCTGTAACCTGGGTATCAGCAACAGCATGACCTTTGCGCGGGTACTTGAGAATGTGGTTTATACCGAATATGAGGATTTTGTAAATAATCGCGATATTAAGATCAAGATAAGCGGCTGCATGAATAGCTGCGGCCAGCATGGTTTGGCGCATATTGGCTTTCACGGCAGTTCGTTAAAGGCCGGGACACGGGTGCTGCCATCTATGCAGGTATTACTTGGTGGCGGTACTGTTGGCAATGGCGTTGGCCGTGCGGCTGATAAAGTAATTAAAGTACCTGCCAAACGTGCCGCTAATGTTCTCCGTTGGGTGCTTGATGATTATAAAGCCAATTCAATTGAAGATGAAAATTTCCATAATTACTATGACCGTAATGGTAAGGACTACTTTTACCAGTTATTAAAACCACTGGCTGACCTGACTACGCTAACTGACGAAGAATTTGTGGACTGGGGGCACGAGGAAACCTTTAAAACTGCTATTGGTGTTGGCGAATGCGCCAGTGTAATTATCGACCTTGTAGCTACCCTGTTATATGAAAGCGACGAAAAATTAGGTTGGGCGAAAGAGGCCTATGCCGGTAAACGCTGGGCCGACGGTATATACCATGCTTACGCTACCATGATAAGCGCGGCCAAGGCGTTGCTGCTGGATAAAGGATCGAACAGCAGCACACAAACGGGCATCATCAGGGCATTTGATGAATTGTATGTATCTACAGGGGAGTTTCATTTGGATACTACTTTTGAAGAACTGATCCTACAGATCAATAAAAATGAACCTTCCGAGGCCTTTGCAACAGAATATCTGCAAATGGCAGAGGCATTTTTGACACGGATAAAAGCAAAAAGGGAGGCATCAATCACCGCATGAAAAATATAAAAGAACCACGTATCACCCTTGTCGGCGCAGGCCCCGGCGATGCGGAACTGATCACTATAAAAGGCTTAAAAGCCTTGCAGACGGCTGATGTTGTTTTGTATGATGCGCTGGTAAACGAGGAATTGCTTGATTTTGCCCCAATCGGCGCTGCCAAAATATATGTAGGAAAACGCAGCGGCGAACATTATTACGAGCAGGGTAAAATTAATCAGCTGATGATAGATTATGCCTTAAACTATGGTCATGTAGTACGCCTGAAAGGCGGCGACCCGTTTGTTTTTGGCAGGGGTTATGAAGAAGTAGACCATGCGGCCGATTATAGTATACCGGTGCAGGTGATACCAGGTGTTTCCAGCGCTATTGGCGTGCCCGGTTTACAAGGCATCCCGGTAACGCACCGTGGTTTAAGCGAAAGTTTTTGGGTGGTTACCGGCACTACCGCCAATGGTTTATTATCAAGTGATTTGTATAATGCTGCCCGCAGCAATGCTACTGTGGTGGTTTTAATGGGGCTGCATAAGCTGAAAGAGATCGTAAAACTTTATGAAAACGAGGGCCGCGGACGTTTACCCGTTGCTGTGATACAAAGCGGATCGACCGAAAACGAAAAGGTGGCTGTAGGCAATATAAATACCATAATTGAAGTTGTGGAGGAAAAGAACATAAAATCGCCGGCACTGATTGTACTGGGCGATGTTGTTTCATTGCATTCGCAATATCAGCCGATCAAAGATTTTTATGCCATTGCCGACAAGGAATAGAGAACCGATAGCAAATGCTTTAAAACCTCCGGACAAAAATGAACTGTTCCCGGTTTTTATTAAGCTGAACGAATTGCATACGGTGCTTATAGGCGCTGGTGCCATCGGTTTGGAAAA
>CAZZVY010000041.1:0-17537 GCA_964657585.1 uncultured Mucilaginibacter sp.
ATGTTCTTGAAGAACCCAGAATACCAATATTGTACTTCGCTAGCCAATTAATTATGGCCGCCGCTGTTGGTTGCGTAGCCGACTAACAACCCGATAAAATACTGTAATACAATAGGGTAGGAATCGTATTCGATTGCCCTACTAAAGCCATATATTTTGACTATTTCGAATAATTACGACCAAATTTCATTAGCTGCGCAAATTCCCAAATGATTAAGATTTAAGATGAGTTATCTTGTGAAAGTTAGTTCAATTACCTATCTTTATTTCATAAGATTTGCAATTAATCTGTATCTAAAAAGTGGTGAGTATTTCGGTGAGTAAGAAATAAATCCATTGTAACACATTGAATATTAGAGCAATAAAGAAGAAGTTCAAATCCCTCCGGCTCCACCATCAAATTGTAAAAAATGCCCTTATTATATTAATAAGGGCATTTTTTATGCTCCGTGATTAAAAGGGGTGCAAAAAGGGGTGTAATATTTACCACTATCTAAATTTATTTATTCCCCATTCAAGTACTACTTTTTGTTTAGTATTATATCGGAAATGATGTAACGTAATTTATCTTTCAGGTCATAATCAATATCCAATTCTTCAGCTTTACGGCACATTTCTAATAGCCTTGCAAAGTTCTCCAAACTATTAGTTATCGCATGTTTAAACAGGTCTTTTACAGTAGTAATCCCTTTAAATGGGCTGTTCTTATTTTCAAGTTTAAATAAAATACGAGCCCTTAGTTCATCGGGTTTAGAAATTCCTTTTACACTTTCTAACTCTTCGATAAACTCTTCCGAACTACGCAAGATGGATTTTGCCTCTTTCACGGCAAGTAAAGCATTGTCTACCTTAGTATTATGAGTGATGGTCATTTCGTTTTTGTAGTCTTTAGCTGAATTAGGGAATATATAAAATCCTCTCGAGTCCTTAATACCCACCTTTACTATGTTAAGGAATTTGAACGAGGCGTTCCCCAAATCATTAGTAGTAACTATTGTTGTCGAACTAACTTTGCCGAAACCCTTCGCTTCTTTGAGATATTTATCAACAATGATCAACTCCAATTTTGAAGCACTGATTGCGGCACTTGAAATTCCATAAGCGTCCCCTGGCCTTTCTTTCATTATTGTGTGGAAAAGCAAAACGGCCGTCACGAACGCAAAATCAACCCCATACTCATTATACTGATTAGTAGAAGTTATCCCACGCACAAATAGCTCACCATTGTGTTCTAATAGACGGTAGCTTCGATACTTATTTTTGTTGTTTGCAGTTGCTGCCAATTGTTTAAAATGATCGATATTGTGACGCACAAGGGCGTAATGTTGATCTTTATATAAACGATTTGCATACTTGGCCATATCATATTGATTCAGAAATGCATTCTTAGCATCATGAATCGCATATGCGCTTAAATCGCTTAATACATCACCTTGATCATCGGCATATTCGTCAAAAACGAACTGAATAGGCGTTCCTGATATCCCATCAACTTCAGTTAAATGTTCTACTACAGAAATATCTTTTATGTGAGCTTTTATGTTAAAGCGATGAAAATCATTAATGATTTTAGAAATATTTACAAACACTGACTCAACATTATCGATAAAAACGTATTCATCAGCAATCTCTTTTGTATTGAAGGCCTTTTCTACATTTTCCCGATAAGGATGGTTTTCTAACAAACCCATTAGTTTGCTAACTTTTATTTTTTGAGACCCTTCCGAATCATTTAATGGAAGGCTTTTTTGATTAAATTTTGACATTTTTCTTTTTTTTGATTACCTATAATATGTCTTACGTGACGACAATATTTAAACCTGAAATTCCATCGGACATCAGTCAGGTCTAATGGTGCTCAAAAAGAAGGATTAAAAAACGGACAGAAAAAAAACTTAAATTAATAACTTTTTATAATTTTGGCCGTTCAAATAGACACGATGTCATCTGCTCCCATACTCTATTTGGGCACGGATAATCTATTAGAGGTTCGGGTGCTCTAACACCCGGACCTTATTTTTAAATCATCCCCCGCGTCTATCAACTACTATTCATATATACATTATTAAATAATTTAGAGTAAAACATCTTATTGCTCTTTACTCTGCTTTCCTCTCTTTTTAATTAATTTCCTTTTTTTCAACACAAACATATCTTTCCCATCATATAATTCCTTTTTGATGTCATAGATAACGGTGAAATTTTTGTAATCCTCCTCTATATCATCGAAAAGACTCCCCACATTTAAATAATAATACTCTCCAGCCTTTGCCACCTTAGCTGCACCATTCGCGCTCACTTGTTCAATTAAATATATATTACTTACACCGACACCGTTTTCGTCTTGTATCGCAACTTTAAAATATTTTTTTTTATCCAATTCCATGAAGTTTATTGCCTCTAAATTAAAACCTAACCTGCCCGATGCATGAATCGTAGCTTTTGGCTTAATTGGATTGGTATCAATTTCTATAAATTTCAGATTTATCATCCCTTATGTTTTTCTTATCCAAATTTACAAAGATCAATTTGATTACCCACTATAAAATTTTCCACATAAAAAAGGTTATTAACATTATTTTTATGTTAATAACCAATAAATTATGTAGGTGAGCAGTAAAAATTTACAAATAAACATACAAGGGATTTGATATATTCTGTTTTAAAAAAAATAACAACAAGATTGTTTTAAAACGGAAAGGTATGTTTCACTTTCATTACAGTTGTGGTTGATACACCTACTATTTTTGCAATCTCTCGTATGGTGAGTCCCTTTTTCATTACTTCTGCTTTGTGCTCATCATCGATTTTGTTATATCGGGCAAAACAAGATTGATTTGTGATTAGCTCGTATCAATTCAGAATCTTCTCTATACTTAAAAAGAACTTTAGCTATAACCATTAACCCCAAACAAAAAATTAATAATTGCCAACCTAAGCCTCACACTTTTATATTTGCAGCGTGGAACAACAAAAAAAAGTCGCACTGCTGATACTGGATGGCTGGGGGTATGGCCGTCCGGATAAATCAAACGCTATATATAACGCTAACACGCCGTTTTTTAAACAGATGCTGGCGCAGTATCCTAATTCAAAACTGGAAGCATCGGGCATGGCTGTAGGCTTGCCTGAGGGGCAGATGGGCAACTCCGAAGTAGGGCATATGAACCTGGGCGCGGGCCGCGTGGTTTACCAGGAACTGGGCCGCATACACAAAGCCGTGCATGACCATGAACTGGCCACAAACCCAGTAATCAAGGAAGCTTTTGAATATGCAAAGGCTAACAATAAGGATGTACACTTTATAGGCCTCCTGTCCGACGGGGGGGTGCATTCGCACATTAAGCATGTAAAAGGGTTATGTGATACGGCTGTGGAGTACGGATTGCAAAAAGTATATGTGCATGCCTTTTTGGACGGCCGTGATACCGACCCTAATTCGGGCGTTGGCTTTATTGCCGACCTGGAAGACCATATCAGCCATACGCCGGTTAAAATAGCATCGGCCATTGGCCGGTATTTTGCCATGGACCGTGATAACCGGTGGGAGCGGGTAAAAAAAGCTTATGATATGCTGGTGAACGGTACAGGTAAACCTGCCCATAACCTGATCACTGCCATAAGCGAGTCTTATTCGGCAGGTGTTACTGACGAGTTTGTAGAACCTATTATACAGATAGATGACCTGGGCAACCCTTTGGCAGTGATAAAAAATGGCGATGTAGTGCTTTGTTTTAATTTCCGTACCGACCGCGGGCGCGAAATAACAATGGCGCTCACCCAGAAATCGTTCCCCGAGCAAAATATGCACCCGCTTAATCTGCATTACATCACCATGACGCCTTACGACGAAACCTTTAAAAACGTTAAGGTAGTTTTTTATAAGGATGACCTGCTGAAAACCCTGGGCGAAATATTGCAGGATGCCGGCAAAACGCAGATACGCATTGCCGAAACAGAGAAGTATCCGCATGTTACCTTCTTTTTCTCCGGCGGGCGCGAAAAAGAGTTTATCAATGAACGGCGGATTATGGTACCATCGCCAAAGGTGGCTACTTATGACCTGCAGCCGGAAATGAGCGCCGAAGGTATCCGCGATGCTATACTGCCGGAGCTGCAAAACCGCTGGGCCGATTTTATTTGTCTTAATTTTGCCAACACCGATATGGTTGGCCATACCGGCGTTTTCAGCGCGGTGGTTAAGGCAGCCGAAACGGTTGACGCCTGCACCAAAGCTGTGGTTGAAACAGGCATTGCCAACGGCTACTCGTTCATTATCATTGCCGACCATGGCAATGCCGATTACATGATAAACGAGGATGGATCGCCCAATACGGCGCATACTACTAACCTGGTACCCTGTGTTAAGGATGGCAAATTGGGCGATATTGCACCTACCGTGTTAAAAATGTTAGGCATAGCCATACCTGAAGAAATGACCGGCAATGTATTGGTTTAAGAATAGATTATCGCTAAACACAGGCCTGGCATTGTGGCTGGCAGTTACCTTTGCGTCATGCAAACCGGATATTAGGGAAAATGTTGGGCCAATAAAATATTTTGACCTGAAAGGTTATTTCAGGGCTGACTCTGCCAGGTTAAACCTCAAGCATCCGCTGGTAACCAAAACGGTGAAACATAATGGCGATATGCAAACAAAAAAATTGTATATCAGCAACTGGGGGCGCGAGTTAGAACCCTTTATCAATTCGGATATTAACAAACCGGCCTGGCGCGGCAGCTATGCTATAAAAACAGGTAAGGGGTTAATAATATATAAAGCGGCAACGCCTGATTTGAAAACCCAGGAAATAGTAATAAAGCAGGCCGGCGGTAAAGTAAAATGGATACTGGTACGTAACCACACTAAAAATTTACTGTATGAAAATACCGAGGAGCTCAGCTATTTCCCAGATTCGTTATACCGTATCATAAAATCGCAGCATGTGCGGCTAATGGGCAAAAATATTTATTCGGTTAAGGGTGTTTTTTAACGGTGGTTAACAACGCTGGATAGCTTTTCTTTAGAGGCGGCCAGTAAAAGTTCAATATCTGTGCGGTTCGGGTTATCCGTCAATATCTTCTGAAAGTCATTAATGGATGCTTTCAGCGAATTGATACCGCGGGCCCTATCCGTTGGTTTGTTTGATTGCAGCTTAAATAGCCCATAATCACGGTATGCAATACCGCGGTTCTGGTAATTTTTAGTGTCGTCGTTATCAATATCAATAGCCTTGGTAAAATCAATGATGGCGCCAAGCAGGTAGCGTTCCTTTTCAGCATTGGTGGCTTGTGGGTCCCTGCCCATATGCGATTGGGCCCGCGCACGGTAATAATAAGCTATGCCTTCGGCCGGTTTTAATACTATTACCCGGCTATACGTGGCAATACATTTTTTAAAACTTTCGCTATGGTAATAAGAATATCCCAGCATTAGCAAGGCATTGGTATTGGCCGAATCGATCACACAGGCTTTTTCCAGGTGCGCAACGGCAGTACGAAAGTCGCCGTCCATTAAGGCCTGGCGGCCTAAATTAACATAGGCATTTTGTGCAAGCGCGGGGCGGATAACAGAAATAACCAGGAAAGAAACTATTACTGATATTCTCATCAAGTGATACTTGTGGTACAAAAACGCATGATATTAACTTATATTGCGTTTAATAGCATAATATCCGTTAAAAATTGTCTGGTAAATTTGTAAGATTGGTAGTTAGGCATCTTTAAACATTTTAACACAGGTGCTGCAGCTTTGGTTTTACACGGCAATAAATATATATTGCAAATGCATTAATCAAGTTTACGAAATTAAAACTAATTTATCAGCTGTAAGTAGTATGTTGGCATACTGATTGAATATATATACCCGTACAGCAATTTTAATTTATTGCTGCTATATTGATTAACCTGTATACACACAGGCTGACATTTTGACGTTTTACTACATATAAAGGTACCTGATGAGTTTTGACCCTTTTGAATTTAGAGCTGCTTTACCGATAATCAATGAAGATTCCGAATTTTTTCCGCTGATGTCGTCAGAGGATGAGGAGGAAATGAATAACGAACAGATACCATCTGTGCTTCCTATTCTGCCGCTGCGCAACACGGTGTTATTTCCGGGGGTAGTTATGCCTATTACTGTGGGGCGAGATAAATCCATCCGCCTGATACGCGAAGCCAATAAAAAGGACCGCATGATAGGCGTTGTAGCCCAGCAGGACGTGAATATTGAAGATCCGGTTTTTGACCAGCTGAACAACATAGGTACTACTGCCCTTATCATCAAAATGCTGAAGATGCCTGATGGCAATACTACAGTTATACTACAGGGCAAAAAACGATTTGTATTAAAGGAAGAAGTTCAAAGCGAACCTTACATTAAAGCTACCATAGAGCCCTTTAAAGAAACAAGGCCGACCGAGGATAAAGAGTTCAAGGCTCTGGTATCATCGGTTAAGGATATGGCCATGAATATTATACAGCTTTCGCCAAATATACCGAGCGAGGCCGGCATAGCCATTCGCAATATAGAAAGCACATCATTCCTTATCAACTTCATATCATCAAATATGAATGCAGATGTAGCCGCCAAGCAACGGATATTGGAAACTGCCGACCTGCGCGAACGTGCTAAACTGATATTGGAGCACCTTACCACCGAGATACAGATGCTGGAACTAAAGAACCAGATACAAAACCGGGTACGTACAGACCTTGATAAGCAGCAGCGCGATTATTTTTTAAACCAGCAATTAAAAACCATACAGGAAGAACTTGGCGGCAACTCGCCTGACCTGGAGATTGAGAACCTGCGCGAGCGCTCATTAAAAAAGAAGTGGAGCGCTGATTTAGCTAATCACTTTAGCAAGGAATTGGAAAAACTGGTACGGATGAACCCTGCCGCTGCCGATTATTCGGTACAGATCAACTACCTGGAATTATTGCTTGATTTGCCGTGGAACGAGTTTACCAAGGATAACTTTGATCTTAAAAGGGCGCAAAAGATACTTGATAAAGACCATTTTGGTTTGGACAAGGTAAAAACCCGTATTATTGAATACCTGGCCGTTTTAACGCTTAAACGTAACATGAAGGCGCCTATTCTTTGCCTGGTAGGGCCTCCCGGCGTAGGTAAAACATCGCTGGGTAAATCAATAGCCAAAGCCCTGGGCCGTAAGTACGTGCGCATGGCGCTGGGTGGCATACGTGATGAGGCCGAAATACGCGGCCACCGCAAAACTTATATTGGCGCAATGCCAGGCCGTATCATCCAGTCAATAAAAAAAGCCGGTGCGGCAAACCCTGTATTTATCTTAGATGAAATAGATAAGGTTGGCAACGATTTTCGCGGCGATCCGTCATCGGCTTTGTTAGAGGTGCTTGACCCGGAACAGAACAGTACTTTTTATGACCATTACGTAGAGATGGATTTCGACTTGTCTAACGTAATGTTTATTGCCACTGCTAATTCACTAAGCAATGTACAGCCTGCTTTAATTGACCGTATGGAGATTATTGAAGTAAACGGTTACACTATTGAAGAAAAGATTGAGATAGCCAAACAGCACCTGGTACCTAAACAACGTGAAGCACACGGCGTAAAATCAAAGAACGTTTCACTGAAGAACGAGGTGATCGAAAAGGTGATAGAGGATTATACCCGTGAATCCGGCGTGCGTACGTTGGATAAACAAATAGGTTCGGTGATAAGGGGCGTGGCTAAAAATATAGCCATGAAGGAAGCTTACAACCCGGCGGTAAGTAAAACAGATATAGAGAAAATATTGGGCGCCCCGATATTTGACAAAGACCTATATGAGGGCAACGATGTTGCCGGAGTAGTAACAGGCTTGGCCTGGACATCGGTTGGCGGGGATATTTTGTTCATCGAATCGAGCTTAAGCCCGGGTAAGGGCCGTTTAACCCTAACCGGCAACCTTGGCGATGTAATGAAGGAATCAGCCACTATTGCGCTGGCTTACTTACGTGCACACGCCGGTTATTTTAATATCGACCCTAAATTATTTGACCAATGGGATGTGCATATCCATGTACCGGCCGGTGCCACCCCTAAAGACGGGCCATCGGCAGGTGTTACCATGCTTACTGCGCTTACTTCAGCTTTTACCCAGCGTAAAATAAAACCGCATTTGGCTATGACCGGCGAGATAACCCTGCGCGGACGTGTGCTGCCTGTGGGCGGTATCAAGGAGAAGATACTGGCTGCTAAAAGGGCTAATATAAAAGAGATTATACTTTGCCAATCAAACCGAAAAGATATACTGGATATTAAAGAAGATTACATTAAAGACCTGCAATTTCACTATGTGAAGGAGATGCGCGAAGTAATTGATCTGGCCCTGCTGGATGAACTGGTTGCTGATCCGTTGGATCTTAGTATTAAAGATGAACCAAACAGGGAGTTAGTTGCGTAATAATATATCTTGTATACCACAACTGCTTTCTTGCCGTTATCAGTTAATTATGGTATATAAACGCTGCTGGTTATTATTGCCTTTCATATTTTTTACTTGCTTTAGCTTTAATGCCCATGCACAGCATGAGTTGGCCTCTTACATCAGCGATTCGCTGCACCGCTCTCAAAATGTGTTTATAGAAGCAGGAGGACCGGGGCTGGTAATATCACTTAATTATGATACCCGTTTTACAAACAGCCGTACCGGTTTGGGGGCAACGGCCGGCTTTGGCTACCTGCCGGGCAAAGGCAGTTCGCTGCTAACGGTACCGGTTCAGCTAAACTATTTATGGGGAAGTTACCAGCATTATTTTGAACTTGGGGCAGGCGCAACATTTATGAAATATAAATCAGGCGCTGTAAACGGCTTTATCCCTTTTCATGATGATACCAATAAGCGATTTGCAGGCACTACCACCATTGGTTACCGCTACCAGCCGATAGACGGCGGACTAAACTTCAGGGTGAGCCTTAACCCGGTTTTTGACAGGGACCACTTTTACCCCTATGCCGGCATCGGTTTTGGGTACACTATACGCTCAGGTAAATTATAAGCCAAGGCTGCTAATTAACCGGCTTTATTTATTTTTGCGCCCTACCCCGTTAAAATGAGAGTAAAGATTTTTTGTTGCCTGATCTGCCTTACGGCCCTATACCCGGCGCTTGCCCAAACCTATAAAAATGAAATAGGCATTAAAACCGATAACGACTCATACCTGGGTCAGGGGTCGGACCGTTATTATACCGACGGCATATATGGTTATTTCCGGCATGCCTTAAAAGTGCCGGATAAGGATACTACCAGGCTTAGAAATAAAATATTAGGTTTTGAAATTGGGCAAAAGATATTTAACCCTCAAAGCGGCGATGTGACCGGTGTTGATTATATAGACCGGCCTTATGCGGGTTACCTTTACATAGGTTCGGCCATAAATTTTTTGTATGCTAATGAAAGTAATTTAAAGCTGGGTGCGCAGGCCGGCATAGTTGGCCCCGGCTCAGGCGCCGCAGGCGTACAAACCACTGTACACCGCTGGTTCGGCTTTTACCCGCCAACTAACTGGGAACACCAGATACATGACGGGGCAGAACTTAACCTGTCTGCCGAATATAACCGTTTACTGGGCAGGATCAATGGGTTAGACCTATCCTTAAATACATATGGCAACCTGGGTAACGGTTTTAGCGGTGCCGGTGTAGGCATAATGCTGCGTTTAGGTAACATTAACCAACTATTTAATTCGGTAAGCACGCAAAGTACGGTTAGCAGTGTAAAGACACCTGCGTTACACGCGCATGAGTTATTTGCATATTATAAACCTATGCTTAATTACGTGGCCTATGATGCTACTATACAGGGAAGCTTATTTAACAGGCAGGTTTACCCGCTGCAGGTAACCCGGGATAAGGAAACATTTGTGTTTAGCAACCAGGCAGGCGGCGCTTATGCGGCCAAACACTGGATATTTGATATAGCGGTAATATTCCAAACCCATGAGGTGAAAGAGATGGTAACATCTGAGCAATGGGGGTCGGTTACGGGCATATACCGATTTTAACAGATCATGCATGGTATGGCATGATCTTAATATGTTGAAATTAACGATTATTATGTCTATAGCATTTATGAAAATAGCAGGCGGTTGTGCTGAAGTAGTCAACAACCACAATGTTACCAATTAACCTGATCGCTAATTGGTGTTTGTAATAAGCCCTGGCTCGTCGTACTCAATCATGCGCTGGCGTTCTTCTTTAGGTATGCCGATAGGTTTTTTGGCAGTATAGTCATAACTTACACACAGGCTTTTGCCGGTAGTGCAAATCTCTTCACCGTTAGGGGTTATTTTTACCAGTACATGCATTACGTCAAAACTACTGTTGCCAATGCGCGATGTGCGAACATAACATTTCACCTGGTCTTCCAATACCAATGGTTTTAAATAGTTAATTTCAGATTTACCTAAAATAACCCCGGCATGCCGCATATCCCATTTTATTATTTCCTTCCAGTAAGCTGACCGGGCTATCTCAAAGTAAGTTAAGTAAATGGTATTGCTAACATTTCCAAATGCGTCGATATCCGAAAAGCGTATATGAATAGGGGTGCTATATTTGTAATCAGCTAAATTTTCAGCCATAATATGCCTTTTTGTCTGTTATTTATACTTGTTATAGACAATTTGTCTGCATTAGGGGTTAAGTAAGTTGTTGGTATCCGCTTTGATTAACCACTTACGAAATTAATAAAAAGAAAACTTAGGAGGATATAAAAATGACTTTAGTAAAATTTAACAACGGACACAAACAAAGGGTAATTAATCCATGGTTCAGCGATGTTTTCGACGCGCTGGTAAATGACCCATTCATTAACGACAAATTTACCGCAAAAGTGCCTGCCGTTAATGTTGCCGAAACTGAAAACGAATTTCATATCGAACTGGCAGCCCCTGGCTTGAAAAAGGAAGATTTTAAGATTAGTCTGGACAAGGATGTTTTGACCATTGCAGTTGAAAATAAGACAGAAAAGACCGACGAAACAAAGAAATATACTAAACGTGAATATAGCTATCAATCATTTGTACGCTCGTTCACTTTGCCAGATAGCGTTGACCATTCAAAAATTGATGCTGAATATACAGATGGCATCCTTAAACTGAAAATTGCTAAAAGGGAAGAAGCTAAGATTCAGTCGAGAGAAATTGCCGTAAAATAAGCTGAGAGGCGTTAATCCAACAGCTAAACGTTTGATAAGGTAAGTTTAAAATGCGGCTGATGAGTGATGAGATGCCCGGTTGCGCAAGCAACCGGGCATCTTTATTAGCCTCTCTTAATGCCCCGGTAGGAGGTTTTGAAATACTTTAAGCACTCCCTTTCGGTAAAGGTTTTGGGTGGGCTGGCCCTTATTTCTCCATCTGCTCAATAACCGCAGCGGTTACGCCTGTAAATGAGAAGCCTCCGTCATGAAACAGATTTTGCATAGTTACCATGCGGGTAAGGTCGCTGAACAGGCTAACACAATAATCAGCGCACTGGTTGGCATCAGCATTACCCAGCGGGCTCATTTTTTCAGCGTAGTTGATAAAGCCGTCAAAACCTTTAACCCCGGAGCCGGCCGTAGTGCGGGTTGGCGATTGTGATACAGTGTTTACCCTTACATGCTTTTTAACACCATACTGGTAGCCAAAATTGCGGGCAATACTTTCCAGGTAGGCTTTATTATCGGCCATATCATTATAATCCGGGAATACCCGCTGTGCGGCTATATAGGTTAAGGCTACAACGCTTCCCCATTCATTAATGGCATCCAGCTTCATGGCGGTGGCCAGAACGCGGTGCAGGCTCAGGGCCGATATATCGAGGCCCTTATGTGTAAAATCATAATTATTTTCAGGATAAGGGATGCTTTTGCGCACATTAACACTCATGCCTATCGAATGCAGTATAAAATCAACACCGCCGTTAAAATGTTCCAGCGTTTTAGTGAACAGGTTGTTCAAATCGTCATTACTGGTCACATCGGCGCCTATTACCGGAGCGTTGCATTCTTCAGCCAGCTTATTTAATTCACCCATGCGTAAGGCGATAGGTGCGTTTGACAATACAATTTCTGCGCCTTCCTGTACAGCGCGTTGGGCCACTTTCCAGGCGATGGATTGCTCGTTAAGCGCACCGAAAATAATACCCTTTTTACCTTTTAATAAATTATAAGCCATGAATGATCTGTTTGTTTATAAAGCGGTGCAATTTATAAATAATTGAGGAATACGAAATTGTTTTTGAACTTGGGAGTTAATTTTAATGTAATATCATCTGACATTTTTTTATAAAAAAATCAGAAATGCACGGGAAAGAAACATTGGTTGATACTGATATAGTTCTTTATCTTCTTGCCGGGAGCCATACCTTGTCAAATTTTCTTCTGGGTCAACAGTATTCATATCATTTATTCTGAATCAGGTTTCGCTATTTCCGAAATCTCATGTATCCTATTCCTACATCTCCTGTCAAATCCCTATCTTCGCCCATGCAAGAAAAAATCCTTATTCTTGATTTCGGCTCACAATTTACCCAGCTTATAGCGCGCCGTGTCAGGGAACTCAATATCTACTGCGAGATATATCCATTCAACAAAGTTCCGGTCATTGACGATAGTGTAAAAGGTGTTATTCTTTCAGGCAGCCCATATTCGGTACGGCAGGAAGATGCTTTGCATTATGATTTTAAGAACGTTCATGGCCGTCTTCCGTTATTGGGGGTTTGTTATGGTGCCCAATACATGGCTCATTTTGGAGGCGGCGAAGTATTAGCCTCCAGTACGCGCGAATACGGACGGGCGAATTTGAATTATATAAAAAAAGATAACCTGCTGTTTAAGCTGATCCCTGAGAATTCCCAGGTATGGATGTCGCATGGCGATACGATTGCTCGTATTGCAGATGATTTTGAAATTATAGCCAGTACCGATACCGTTAAAGTGGCGGCTTACCAGGTAAAGGGAACGCAAACGTATGGCATACAATTCCACCCGGAGGTTACGCATAGTATAGATGGCAAGCAATTATTGCAGAATTTTTTAGTCGACATCTGCGGCTGCTTGCAAGACTGGACACCCGATTCGTTTGTGGAAACCACTATTGCTGCACTAAAGGAAAAATTAGGTGATGATAAAGTAGTTTTAGGCCTCTCAGGCGGTGTTGATTCATCAGTAGCAGCAGTTTTGCTGCACCATGCCATTGGTGCAAATCTACATTGCATTTTTGTTGATAACGGCTTGTTGCGTAAGGATGAATACCAGTCTGTGCTTGACTCTTACAAGCACATGGGCCTTAATATAAAGGGGATAAATGCTAAACAGCGTTTTTATGATGCGCTGAGCGGGTTATCGGACCCGGAAAAAAAGCGCAAAGCCATTGGCCGGGTATTTATAGAAGTATTTGACGATGCAGCCCATGAAGTGCAGGATGTAAAATGGCTTGGCCAGGGTACTATTTACCCCGATGTAATAGAATCTGTATCGGTTAAGGGGCCATCGGCCACTATCAAATCGCACCATAACGTGGGTGGCTTACCCGATTTTATGAAGCTGAAAGTAGTAGAGCCATTGAACACATTGTTTAAGGATGAAGTTAGACGGGTAGGTAAAGCCCTGAATATTGACGATAATATTTTAGGCCGCCACCCGTTCCCTGGCCCAGGTTTAGCTATCAGGATACTGGGTGAGATTACCCCCGCAAAAGTGGCTGTGCTGCAGGAGGCCGATGCAATTTATATCAACAATTTGCGCAGTGCCGGTGTTTATGATAAGGTTTGGCAGGCAGGCGCTATTTACCTGCCGGTACAATCGGTAGGGGTGATGGGTGATGAGCGCACCTACGAGAATGTGATCTGTCTGCGTGCAGTAGAATCATTAGATGGTATGACCGCCGACTGGTGCCACCTGCCTTACGATCTGCTGGCTAAAATCAGTAATGAGATCATTAACAACGTTAAGGGAATTAACAGGGTAGTATATGACATCAGTTCAAAACCGCCTGCTACCATTGAGTGGGAATAAGTGGCTGCTGTTTACAGTCATCGGGCTATGGCTGGCGGCTTGTTCGCCCAGATTAAGCCCGGTGGTTAACGCTCCTGTAAAGCCCCGTATTGATACCGTAATCAGCAAACGTGAAGTTGCGGTAAACTTAAAGCCGCCTTCTCCGCCGCCTATACCTGTTATATCATTACTGCTGCCATTTAATTTAGATGAGATTGATTTAAGCAAGGGTACATCCCGTGCTAATTTAGTCAAGGCTGATTTGGCGATGGAATTTTACCAGGGTTTTAAACTGGCCCTGGATTCGTTAGCGGCCAATAATAATAATTTTAAGCTGCAGGTTTTTGATACTAAGGATGCTACAGCAAAAATCCATAATCTGGCACTAACTGCTAACATACGCACAAGTGCTGTTATAATTGGCCCGGTTTATCCGGAACAGATTAAAAGCTTTACTGCTGCGCTAACTTTAAAAAAAATGGTGGTATCGCCGTTATCACCGGCTTCACCGGCAGATTATAAAGATCCGAACCTCGTTACCGTTATCCCGCCGCTGAAGTATCATTGCTGGCTTGCCGCCGGCTATATACAAGGCAAGTTGAAAGCCAAAAAAGTTTTTATCCTAAAATCCGGTTATTCTGATGATAATAAATACATCCTGCCATTTAAAAAGGCGATAGACAGCCTGGGTAAAAAAAGAATTAAAGTAGTGGAATTAACTGTGATGCATGGTAATCTGAGCCCTTTATTACCGCAGTTGTCTGAAACCGATAAAAACGTGTTTATAGTCCCCTCCACAAATCAGCAGTTTTTACAGGTCACGCTGCGTTCGCTGGATATGCTGCTTAAGCAATACCCGGTTACTGTATTTGGCCACCCTGACTGGGAACGGTTTACTTACCTTAAACCGGAGCTGTTGCAGCACCTGAATACTTATATTACTTCAGCCGATCAGGTTGATTATCATTCAGCAGCAGCTATTAGGTTTCTAAAGGATTACCGTAATGCCTACCACGCCGAACCCGGCGAATATGCTATAAAAGGTTATGATGAAGGTATGTATTTTGGCCAGCTGATCCTGCCAGGTCAAAATATAGCCAATTTTGGAAACTATGAAGGTTTACATAACACCATTCACCTGGTAAATATGCAGGGGCAGGGTTATGTAAATACCCATGTGCAATTATATCAGTACATCAACTTTGAATTAAAACTTGTGGAATGAAGGCACTGAACCAGCTTAAAACTTTTCAGCGCATTTTAAGGGAATACCCGGCAGATACGCCGCTTGGTAAATTCCTGCCCGGGTTTTACCGGCAAAACAAACAAATGGGGTCAACAGACAGGCGTGTGGCCGGCCGGCTCATCTATAATTTTTTTCGTTTAGGGAAAGCCTTGTCGAACAGACCTGCTGATGAACGCCTGGTAGTTGCCGAGTTTTTATGCAATACGCAAGTCAATTCATTCATGCAGTATTTTAGGCCCGAATGGGCTTTGTGTGTAGATTTCTCTATTGATCAAAAGTTGCAGATAGTTAAAACGGCTTATCCTGATTTTAATCTGGAAGATATTTTTCCCTGGTCTGCTCAACTTTCACCATCTATCGATAAGCAAGCTTTCCTGCAATCATTTTTTACCCAGCCCGATCTGTTTATACGGGTGCGTAAAGGTTTTGAACAGCAGGTAAAAGCTGAATTAAACAAAGCTGCCGTAATTTTTAAAGATAACGGGAATAACTGCCTTTCCATGCCCAATGGTACCCGGCTGGAAAACATTTTTCCGGCGCAGCATTGGTTTGAGGTGCAGGACCAATCATCGCAGCAAACTGCACAGTTTTTTAAGCCTAACAGATGGGAAAACTGGTGGGATGCCTGCGCAGCTTCGGGTGGTAAATCGCTGCTGCTGCATGAATTGGAACCTGATTTAAAACTGGTTGTCTCTGATATCCGTGAATCTGTATTGGCTAACCTTGACGAGCGTTTTCAGCGCGCGGGGCTGCATAAATATCAAATAAAACCGTTAGACCTTACCCAAAACGTAGATCCAGAATTGCATGATTACGTATTTGACGGCATTATTTTGGATGCCCCCTGCAGCGGTTCGGGCACGTGGGGGCGTACGCCCGAGATGATCAGTCAGTTTAATGAAAACTCAATTGATTTTTTTAAACGCCTGCAAAAAGATGTTGCGCGTAATGTAATTAAGTATCTTAAACCCGGCAAGCCGTTGATATACATTACCTGTTCGGTTTTTAAAGCAGAAAACGAGGAAGTAGTTAATTTTATCGTCAAAGAATCAGGCTTAAAGCTTGAAGAGCAAATGGTACTAAAAGGTTACGTGCATAAGGCGGATACTATGTATGCTGCACGGCTGATCCGAACATGATAACAGGTTATCCTCAATTTCAATAACAAATATTTGGAGTTAAGCTCAATCAAATTAAAATCTTATTTTTAAACCGGAACAAACCAATAATATAGATATGACCTACATTCCTGCAGAAAACCGATATGATACTATGCAATACCGCCGTTGCGGCCGCAGCGGCATTAAACTATCCGCCATATCGCTGGGCTTGTGGCACAACTTTGGCGATATAGACCAGGAAGATAATTATCGTAAGATTTTACATAAAGCCTTTGACAGCGGTATCACACATTTTGATCTGGCCAATAATTACGGGCCGCCGCCGGGATCGGCAGAGGTGAATTTTGGCCGCATACTGAAACAGGATTTTGAAGGCTATCGCGATGAACTGATCATCAGCAGTAAGGCTGGCTATACTATGTGGGACGGCCCATATGGCGACTGGGGCTCAAAGAAATATCTGGTATCCAGCTTAGACCAAAGCCTTAAACGTATGCAGCTGGAATACGTGGATATATTTTATCACCACCGCCCCGATCTTGAAACACCGCTCGAGGAAACTATGTCGGCCCTGGACCTGATAGTTAGACAGGGTAAAGCATTATATGCAGGTGTTTCAAATTATCCTGCCGAAAAGGCTCAAAAGGCTATTTCGATATTACGGGATTTAGGGACGCCGTGCCTGATACATCAGCCTAAATACTCCATGTTTGTGCGAGATGCCGAAGGCGGCCTGCTGGATGTGCTGGGTAAGGAAGGCGTGGGCTGCATCCCCTTTTCGCCATTGGCACAGGGTATGCTTACCGATAAATATTTAAAAGGCATACCTGACGATTCAAGAGCAGCACGTGGCGCTTTTCTTAAAAAAGAGATGATTACCCCGGAACGGGTAGCGCAGATCAATAAACTTAACGATATTGCTAAACAAAGAGGGCAAAGTCTGGCGCAAATGGCGCTGGCCTGGCTTTTGAAAGACAAGCGGATAACATCGGTATTAATTGGCGCCAGTAAACCTGAACAACTATCAGACTCGTTAAAATGCCTGGAAAACATTGCATTTTCAACCGAAGAGCTGGCGGCTATCGAAGCCATACTAAGAGCATAATGTCAATGATCAACTGGGGTATAATTGGCTGCGGCGATGTAACGGAAGTAAAA
>CAZZVY010000042.1:0-4500 GCA_964657585.1 uncultured Mucilaginibacter sp.
CCGGCAGAGGCCGGTTCCTCTTCTGATTTACAGAGCCTATTTAATACTTTTTTTTGAATTGCTACCAACTATTTTTGACCACATTACCTTCTTTTAATATCTAACATACCCTTACGTGTTGGTTTAGCCGGCGATGGCCAGTTAATGCCCGGTGCCTTTTCAGTAGAAGTTTTTTCAGGGTCCTCACTGGCCATGTAAACCAGCATAGCGGCCAGCATGGCGTTGTTGCGTACGTCGTAAAATATCACCTTATCATAGGTATCGCGGTTGGTATGCCAGGTGTAAGTGCTGTAACTCCAGTTAAGTGAGCTTAAAGAGAAACCCGGTGCACCGGCCATATCAAAAGATGCGTAATCAGAGCCACCGGTACCAGGACGCCCCGGAAAATTAGTTACTATACGCTTTTTGATCGTATCCGGCACAGCAGCCAGCCAGCGGCCCAGGAAATTTTTTGAGTCGGCAAAGCCGGAGCCTGAAAGGCTGATAACCCGGCCGGTGCCATTATCCTGGTTAAACAATGCCTGCAGATTTTTAACAATGTCAGGATGGTCCTCCACAAAAGATTTTGATCCGTTCAATCCTTCTTCCTCGCTGCCCCAATGACCGAGAAGGATTGTGCGTCTAGGATGCGGATAAACCAGTTTTAGTATACGCATGGCCTCCATCATGGTTAATGTGCCAGTACCGTTATCGGTTGCACCAGTGGCGCCGTCCCACGAGTCAAAATGGGCAGAAAGCATAACATATTCGTCCGGCTTTTCGGTGCCTTTTATTTCGGCAATCGTATTAAAGGTTGGTATCGACCCTAACTCTTTAGATTCGCAATGCATGCTGATCATTGGTTTGCTGCCATCTTCAGCCAAACGATACAGCAAGCCATAATCCTCTAAGGAAATATCAACTGAAGGAACTTTTTTAGTATTGGCGCTGAAAATTTTATCAACTCCGAAACCGTTTGACCAGGTGTTGGTGATAATGCCAGCCGCACCTGCATTTTCAAGCGCTACTGGTAAGGTCTTAGCGGTGTAGCCTGTTGCTTTAATGCGTGCGGCCCACGCCCTTGTGGCGGTTGCCTGTGCATCCTTTATTTTAGTATATGTTTCTTTTAAGGCAAAGGCTTGCAGGTTATCATCGGGCCGGCCGGTTATCTGCATTACTGATAACATTACAAATTTCCCTTTAACACTTGGCAGCCAGGCTTGAAACGCTACCGAATCTTTTAGATCGGGTAACAAAACTACTTCAGCGGTAACTGTTTTATTACCCATACCGGGGCTCCAGGCCAGTTGTGTACCCTCTAATGATTTGACCCAAGGCGACACCATATCAATATGTGATATGCCGCGTTCCCAGCCGCGCCAGTCGCCCCATTTTTCATTACGGGCATCAATACCCCAGCTTTTATATTTGGCTACAGCCCAATCGTTCGCTTTTTTCATTTGCGGCGAGCCTACAAGGCGTGGGCCAATTCCATCAAACAGCTCATGAGCCAGTTTTTCTAATTGCGAATGTTCGGTTTCTTCTTTCATGATAGCATCTATCACGGGTTTACCCGATTGTGCCAAACCAAGGCTTGTGCAAAATACCATTAATAAAATAAATGGTTTTGCAAGGTTGAAAACTGTTATGCGATGGGTGAGGTGAGTGAGTTTCATAAACCTAATTTACAACAATCTCTAAACTTATTACTATTATAAAGCGTATTAGTGGCAAGGTAGATAATAAGGCTGTATTAAATATTGTAAATTATGATATCATTGAATGTAACAATTATGATGTTAAATGAAATTTAGATGAAATTTTAAACAAACTAACTGAATTATAAGTTAATTTAGTAAACCAATATTAACATCGATTATTATGATACTTACATATTATCAATCAGTAGAACTGATGGCATTTTTACCGGTGTTATTGTCTCCGTCCGACTCAAAAACAAGCAGCGAATCTGCTTATATGGCTGTTCCTGCTGAAGATAACGCGACAGAGGATACATCAGGCATCTACCAAATGTGGAATATACCAACAAACGGCATGGAGGTTAATGGCGCTGATTTTTATTAGCAGTTAAGCCTTTCTTTACCTAATGTGCGTTGATGATCAATTTACTGAATGGATTATGATGCGATAGTTGTAGGGTCGGGCCCTAACGGACTGGCTGCAGCAATACTATTAAAACAACACGGTTTATCGGTATTAATTATAGAAGGCGCACCTTCTGTGGGTGGCGGGTTACGTACCGCACAACTTACACTTCCAGGTTACCTGCACGATGTATGCTCAGCTGTTCACCCCCTTGCTGCAGCATCCCCGTTTTTTAAAACATTGCCGCTTCAACATTATGGATTAGAGTATATAACACCTAATGTGGCTGCAGCACACCCTTTTGATGGTGGTACAGCTGCAATAGCAAAACTTTCTATAGAGGATACCGCCGCATTACTGGGTGCGGATAGCCGGGCTTATCTGGAACTGATAGGGCCTGTAGTAGATATTTGGGCTGACATTGCGCCGGATGTATTAGCTCCCCTGCATTTTCCTAAACATCCATTTAGCACGGCCCGCTTTGGCTTATCAGCTTTAACTTCAGCCGCACAATTAGCTAAGCGTTTTAAAACAGAGGCTGCTAAGGGGTTATTTGCTGGTATGGCAGCGCATAGTATGCAGCCATTAAGCAATTTAACAAGCTCGGCGGCGGCATTGGTATTAATGGTTAATGCACACTTAAAAGGCTGGCCAATACCTCGAGGCGGATCAAATAAGATAGCAGATGCCCTTGCTGCTTACTTCATGGCATTAGGGGGTAAAATTGAAACCAGTAATTATATTACATCGCTTGACCAATTGCCTAAGGCAAAGGCAGTTTTATTTGATGTAACACCACAGCAACTTCTGCAAATAGCCGGGCATAAATTTACATCCGTTTATAAATGGCAACTGCAACGCTATCGCTATGGTATGGGCGTATTTAAGATAGACTGGGCCTTGGATGATGCAATTCCTTTTACTGCAGAGAATGCAAGGCAAGCCGGGACTGTGCATTTAGGCAATACTATGCAGGAAATAATAGATACGGAACAGCAAACCTGGAATGGCAGGCATCCTGAAAAGCCATTTGTGCTGTTAGCACAGCAAAGTCTGTTTGATCCAACGCGTGCCCCTGAAGGTAAACACACGGCCTGGGCATATTGCCATGTACCTAACGGATCAACCAAAGACATGACAGAAGCCATTGAATTGCAGATTGAACGTTTTGCGCCAGGCTTTAGAGAACGCATACTGGCCCGGCACACTTTAAATACTGCCCAAATGCAGCAGTATAATCCTAACTATATCGGTGGCGATATTAATGGGGGAGCAATGAACATTACTCAATTATTTACCCGCCCTGTGCTACGCGTTTCGCCTTATACCACATCCGCCAAAGGGATCTACATTTGTTCATCTGCTACGCCGCCGGGCGGAGGTGTGCATGGCATGTGCGGCTACCATGCTGCAAAAAAAGCATTGAAAGCTATTTTTGATATTAGGTAGATGATTGCCTTGATAATTTTTTTATTGATACGAAAATACCATAAAACAAATTGAACAATAAGTAGGTTCCATCTTTAGTAATTTAAAGAGAATGTATGAGCATTTTGCAGCTTAATCCACAAGTGGTAGTATATACACCGCTTGGCCCGGGTTTAGCATATTTTATTATGGACTATGGCATGAGCATAAACTCTTGCTGGATAGTAAGATTAGCTAAGGGAGAGATAAAACATTTTGATTCAAATGATATTCGAGTAGAGGGTAATCCCACCTACGGTTTTCCGCTTAAGCCAGAAATACCAGATTCATGGCTTACCTTAAAAGAGAAGGAAAAATTAGTTAAAGAAAATTAATCTGATACAATGCCAATTATAATAACTAAACCTCACTTACAGGTGGTAACTCTTGGTTTGCTGGCCGGCATGCGGTCAATGTCGGCCCCGGCAATTACAAGCAGCATACTAAGCAGGCAGCATAATAAATCAATTGCTAACTCGCCATTTAAATTTTTACAATCGGGTATTACTGCCAAACTTTTAAGTGCGTTGGCCATTGGCGAATTTGTGGGTGATAAAATACCTTCAGCCCCTGACAGGATCGCACCAACCGCATTGATTGGCCGCTGCATTGCCGGAGCTTTATCGGGTGCAGCCATCTATCAGACCCGGCGGGGTAACTCTTATTCCGGAGCGTTACTGGGCGGCGCTACAGCCCTGGCAGCTACTTTTGGTAGTTTTTATCTGCGTAAGGCACTGGTAAAACATGCGCATTTAATTGATCCTGTTATTGGTACTATTGAGGATGCCATAGTATTAGGTACCGGTCTTGGTCTTGCTAAAACTTATTGAACCTTGCTTTTATTATCATAAATCCTAAACAACCATTAGTAATCATTCTGTCATTTCCTGATAATAAGCGTCTTATTGAAATATAAAAATCAGCTTTTTTGTATTCTTGATCATTGAA
>CAZZVY010000042.1:4510-17359 GCA_964657585.1 uncultured Mucilaginibacter sp.
ATATAATTGATCAGTGGCTGTTTATTAAAGATTCTTCTGATAAGAGGTGATTGTTTTAGAGTGATTGAGGCGGACCGGATATTTTATCCGGTCTGTTTTTTTAACTCGTTTCAATATAGCGGATTTTTTTATCTTATCGTTGTATCTATCACAATATTTCCAGTTAGCATTTTATGTATTGGGCACACATCTGCAATTTGCTGCAGCCTTTTCCTTTGTTCTTCGCTAATTTCTCCCTTTACATGTATGTTGCTTTTTATTAGCGTAGCGTTTTCTACAGCAAATAGCTTTAGGTCAACAGTAATCTCTTCCACAATCCACATTTTCCGGTTAATATACATTTGCAGGGTAATGGCGGTGCAACTGCTTAGACTGGCTAAAAGCAGTTCAGCAGGTTTCATTCCCTTGTCTTTTCCGCCTGCCTGCTCGGGTTCATCCGCAATAATTACATGGTTGCCAGCATTAATAAAGGTTTGATATTGGGTATGGGTAATTATTGCCCTTGCCGCAGCTAATGGAGTAGGATCATCTATCATAAATAAAGAGTAGTATATCAGCAAATAAACAAATATAACTGATCATATCATCGTTTTCAGTAAAAATCATAACACCTTCTTGCTCCCTCAAAAGGTTTGTAAGGGTCAATATTACGTTGAAGCGGGGTTTCGTAACTCAAACTCCCCTCCGTAGTACCGCTGGTATTACCATAACTTAATTTGGACGACGGCACATCATGACTAATACCAAAACGTACCTTTTCACCAGTATCCTTATTAATAAACAGATCGAAAATTAAGGATACTACCATCGAACTCGGGCCATCGACCCCGCCGCTGCGATAAGACAGACCTGCATTTATGCCTCGCCTTTTATATTGTATACCAACGTTTATTGATTGCAAATCGGCTTGTTTGTACAATACCACGGTAGGTATTATATAGGATTTCTGGTCATCTCCAACATCCTCATATTTATTCAGGTCCCAAATGTAGCTGATGTGCGCGGTAGTCCTTAACGGAAGATAGGCGGCTGCACCTGTAAAAGATTCGTTAGGGTGATTAATGTGCTGAAATGCGGCCCCCAGCATGAAATCACCTGCTACGAGGTTTACACCTGCACCGGAATCAAAATAGAACTTGTTGTTAAAAGCAGGTATTTCGGCAGAAGTGATCAGGCTGCCATCATATCCCGTGCGGGCATCTATCTGGTCGCTGAAAACCAGTTTACTCATATCAAGCGTCCGATTAGTTACACCGGCCTGCAAACCAAACGAAAGTACAAAACTATCCGACCCTACGCTATAAGAATAAATGCCTGCTATATTATTTTTAGTAAGGTAGGCCGGGCCTTCACTGCCGCGAGTGAATAATAAGCCTATACCGCCGCCAAATCTCGGCACATTATAATCAATTGAAGCGGTAAGGTAAGTAGGTCCGCCTGGTAATGATGTCCATTGGTTACGATAGATAAGGTTCATCCGCAGGTCGCCTTCAAACTGACCGTTAAGTGCAGGGTTCAAGTAAACAGGGGAATTAAAAAACTGCGAATACTGGTGATCCTGGGCGTGCGCGTAAATACCAATAAAGATAAATAGGCATATGCACCCCTTAATTTTGAACAGCCTTTTCACACTATCTTATCAAGTTAAGTGTCCCCGCCTTTCGGGGCGACGACCCTTTATACGACATTCCCTTCCAATCCGTTCCATTTAAAAAGGTGGCCGATATTTCCCAGGCATAAGCTCCTTGCAACACATCCTTGCCGTTGAATTTACCGTCCCAAAATTCAACAGGTTCACCCAGGCTGTTTAATTTGCTGGTTTGGAAAACCATTTGCCCCCAGTTATTAAATATACGCATGGTCCATTCTTTTATGCCGGAGCCCTTTACTGTGAATCTCCGCAATTCCTCTGTCAGGCTCGATGGTATAAAGGCATTGGGAACATACAATTGTCCGGGTATTCCCTTTATGCGTACAATATGTGTTTTAGTATCGGTACAGCCGTATGGGGTATAGGTAGTAAGAGTAACCTTATAATAACCGGTATCTGTGTAGGTATGCGATGGATTTTGCCGGGTTGAGGTAGTTTTATCGCCAAAATCCCAAAACCAGGTTACCGGCGTTACATTGCTTTTATCGATGAAGTTAAATGTATAATTTGGTATGGCAATAACCGTATCCGGATTTGCCGTAAACTCTGTTTTTGGCGGCGGACTTACAGTAATGTAATCTGCTTTTTGGATCATAGCCGAACAACCATTAGCGTTAGTTGCCGTTAAAGTGACCGTATAAGGCGATTTTTTTGAATCGTAAACATGGGTAGGTGAAAAGACATTTGATGTTGTGCCATCGCCGAAATCCCATAAATAATTATAAGACTGCGCCGGCGCATTTGCTGCGCCTGGCGTGTTATTGGTAAAGTTGACTGCAACGCTGGTACAACCGGGCTTGGCATCAGATGTAAACGCCGGCGCCACAACCGGGTAAACTGTAACAGCCACCTTAGGCGACTCTATCCCGGCTGAACAATCACTGAATACACTTATGCTCACATAGTAAGTTCCTGGTAAACTGAAGTTATAGTTTTGTGCAGCGTTTTGGTTGTTATCTGGTACGCTTTCTATTAGTTTATTATTGCCATCATATATATTATAAACATAACTGCTGCCGCCTGTAGCCAAATTATTAAATGTAGCAAGGAAAGGAGCACAACCCGCTGCAACACCAGCAAAATTAACCGGTGTAACACTCATACGCGAGGTAATGCCCGTTGGTGTAATAGTTACCGGATAAGTATTGCTTTTGTTGCTCACCCCGCATAAATTGACTGCTATCATATTAACCGTAAATATTTTAGGGGCTGTTGTTGCATTTACAGGGTCAAATACTACGTCCGACTTATCATTTTTGGATATGGTTTGCACCAGTTTATTGTTTTCATCGTACAGATAAAACGTATAACTGGAATTTGTGCCTAATGAAAGGTTTTTAACCGTAATGGCATATGGCGCACAACCTTTAGTACCAGGATCAATAACCGCTACAGGTTTTGAAGCATAAACTGTAACTGAATTGGTTGCTACGGTAGGTGCACACCCTTGTGCCGTAAGCGTTATTGTATAGGTAACATCATTTCCCTTGCTGTCAGGCTGGAAAGTATGGACCGGCGGTGTATTGCCAGTGTAATCGGGCGTACCATCGCCAAACGACCAGGTGAATACCGAACTGTTTACAGGTGTTGAGGTATTTACAAAATTTATCGTTTGAGGGCCGCAGCCGGTGTTTCTATCAATAGTAAAACTGGCTGTAGCTTGTGAGCTGGTAGAAAAATCCATAATAAAAACAGCATCCGGGCATCCAATTTTGCTGCTTACTACCAACTTTATAGGTACAGTTGCGCCAGAGGATGTTATGGTATAACCGGGAAAAGCAATACCTGTACCTATTTGCAGATTGCCAGCATACCAGGTATAATCTTTAGCATTAGGGTCACTTGTAGCTGTGATATTGGCTGAGCTGATGAGAAACGGAGCACAGCCAACCGGATTTTTAGCCGTAAATACTGCTTTCAATGCCGGACTAACGGTAATAGTAACCGGGTTGCTGCTGCTGCCTAAAGCGCCGCTGCACAGCGACGTACTTACCAGGCGTTGATAAGTGGTATTAACTGTAATAGCAGGCGGCTGGTAATCCTTACCTGTTGCGCCGTTGATATCGGTGTAGGTTACCCCGCCATCAGCGCTTTGCTGCCACCTGTAAAAATATAAGCCATCACCACCGGTAGGTACACTGCCAACAATAGGGTCGGGGACGCTGCCATTACACAACATACCTGATGTATAGGCAATAGTATTACTCAAAATTGACGGTTGCGTATTAATGGTTAGCTGATTACTTATTACACTGCATACCTGCTGGTTTGAATACACCGTACGCCGGTAGATAGTGGTCGCCATTGGTTTAACCGCTATGTTCTGTCCGGTTTGTCCGGTCAGTACGTTCCAGGTAGCGCCATTATCGATACTGCTTTCCCAAAGGTAGGTGTAGGGAGTTGTGCCGCCGGTAGGTGTACTGCCGAGTATGTTTACAGCAGACCCTGCGCAAATGGTGTTGCTTCCTGCAAGGCTGATAGTGTTTGTTATAGCCGATTGATCAGTAATAACCACATCGTCAGATAAATTACCACAGGGCGGCTGACCGTTGATCGTCCAGGTAAAAATATAAATACTGCCGCCCTGTAAACCGGTTACGGTAGTAGTAGGCGATGACGGATCTGTAATAATTACCCCTGTTTGCCCTGATTTTAAGGTCCATTTTCCGGTCAGCACACCAGGGTCATTACCCTGTAAAGTAACATTGGACTGGTTACACAATGTTTGATCGGTACCGGCATTCGGCGTTGTTGTCGGCACGTTAACTATTACTGTTACCGGAACTGAATAATCGACCGTACAACTTCCTTTTACTACTATAGCCCTGAAGGCTGTGGTCTTTGTTAAGCTGATATAATTATAGGTAGTTGCAGTGTTGTTGCCTGCCAGTGTTTGCCAGGTATTGCCGCCATCTATTGATTGCTGCCAGCCAATTACATTACCCACATTGCCCGACAGGGTGACCGTGCCGCCGCTGCCATAACATATCGGGCTTACATTGATAGCTGCCGTACCACCAATAGAGGGTGAATCATTAGTTAGCTGTAAGGTAGCGCTATAACTATAACAGGCTGTAGAAATCGTCCAGGTAAAGTTATAAACAATTCCCGTTTGCAATCCGCTTACTATTGTGTTAGGATCGCTGGCATCAGCAAAGGTAACTGTTTTGCCCGATGCTTCTGCCCATTGACCGCTACCCACTAAGGGTACAGTTCCGCTTAATTTATATGAAGTTGCATTACATACTGCCGCCGCCGTCATAGCCGCCGGTTGTGTTGGCAAGGGCTGTACAGTAATATTTACACTTACCGGCAAACCTGCGCAACCGGAAGCACTTATTGGGGTGATGATATATTTTATCACAGCGGGTGTTGTGCCCGGGTTATTCAATATATCATTTATTGCGGTAATATTTGCCGGGGTAATTTGTTGCGTATAACCGGTAGCAAAGCCGCTGCTTATGGCGGATGTCCATGTATACTTTAAACCGCCATTTAAAGCAATTGCGGTTGGTTTAGCACTGCAAATGCTGGCATCTGTTAAGGCAATCACCGGAATAGGGTTAACCATTACCGAATAGTTGAAGGGTACACCTGGGCACCCGTTAGCTGTGGGGGTAATGGTATAAATTACTACGCCGCTGTTTGCTGGATCGGTATTGATTAATACATCTGTTATTTTGTTACCAGTGCCTGATGCGGTAAAGCCTGTTATATTTGCCGGGGCAGTGGCCGTCCATGCGAAGGTGCTGTTGGTATTGTTGGATGTGATGGTATAATTTAACGCATTGCCCGAACATAAGGCCTGCGAAGGTGTGGAGGTAATGACCGCCGGAGGGGTAACTGTTAAAATAATGCTTTGTGGTATATCGCCGCATATACCAACCAACGATGTTTTTACATCAAGGGTAAGGGTAACATTGCCGCCTTTTTTATCATTAGCGCCAAGTGTATAAACCGGTGTCAGCGATGATGTGGTGTTGTCGAAGCTACCGTCGCCGCTTGTTTTCCATTTGTACGATGTAACATTGGTCATATCACTTATACTGCCGTTCAGCTGAAAAATATTATCGGCAGCGCATATACTTGCGTTTGTACCGGCATTTACAAACGGAGCATGCTGTATATTAATGGTTTGTGAGGCGCTTGCAGTGCCGCAGGAGTTGGTATAGGTCACTGTAACATTATAGGAGCCATAACCCGGGAAATTTATAGACGGGTACTGGCTTGCAGCTGTAGTAGAATTAATAAAGGTAGCAGCGGTTGCCCCGCCTGATGCCGTTATTACCCAATTATAGGTGGCTGCTGCAGCATCGGCAGCACCGGTATAAATTGTACGGGTTAAGCTGCCTGCAATGTTGTTAAACGTTAAATTTTGTATGCCGCAAAAGCTTACATTGCCGGCTAATGTAACGAAGGGCGGACTATCAACCTTCACAGTAGCCGTTTTGGTATGGTTAACCCCGCAGGCATCAGGCATGGAAAGGGTTAATGTATATATGCCGGCAGTTGTAAAAACAAATTGCGGTGCCGCGCTGTGCAGGTCGGTGCCGCCTATGGTGGTAACCGCTACAGCGCCGGTGGGGGCGGTAACCGTCCAGTTATAAACCGGCAGTTTACAAGTATTATCAAAGGTTGAATTGTTGGTTATTGTCAGCCCTGATGTTGAGCATATCGTGTTTGATGACAGAGAAAAATCTGGGGTAGGAGCATTTTGGACACATACATTAAATGTAACATCGTTAACCGTACAGGTAGTGGGGTTATTGTTTAAATGCAAAGTGATCACATGGTTTCCTGATGTTAAAATAGGCTGAAAGGCCTGTGTCAAACCATAATTTAAGCCCTTTGGGACACCATCGACATACCATGTATACAACGCGCCTACAAAATCTTTACAATTATTAGATGTGCTGCCTGGGTCTTCGCCGGGATACGATCCATTTGTGAGGGTTACCGCACCGGCACATGTTACTGTTGGGCCGCCAATTCTGTTTACAGGCGCCAGGGTAATATTAGCATATGTAGTGGTTACAGTACCAACCGGACCGCAAAAAGGACTTGTTGGCTGAATATCAACCTCGAAAACATTGTTTTTACCCGTTACCGGAGTATTACCGCATGACGATTTGGTAAAAGTATGCATAATGGTACCTCCTGCAGCAATCAGGTCGCACAGGGTATAAATAGTAGCCGCCGACCCATCGCCCCAGGTAACTTTGTAAGTAATACCCGGATAATTATTTTGAAGTTGCGGGACATTAAGTGTATAAGCAATAACAACACTGCCCGAACCGGACAGGCAACCTGATGTGCTGCTTGATGAACCTATGTTACTGCTAACATTATTATTTAAAAAAGTAAAAGCCTTTGTACCGGTAACAAACCCATTAGTGGCTTTTACCAATATAGTATAATTACTTTGCTGCGCTATAAATGAGCCATTTAAAGAACTGACTGTAGTTGTACCCCCGTTTAACTCATCAAAAAATGAAACTGTTCCGTTAGTTGCTGCTGCATTTGAAGCATTGAGAAAGTCAAATTTCTCGTTATTCACAGTTTTATCACATTTTCCGAATACACCTGTAGCTAAGGTTGCGGATGTTACCGGTGTAATAGCCGCTTGTATTGCCGCACCGGGTGCAATAGTAAAAGGAGCAGAGTCAACAATGGTAGCAGACGGGTTAGAGGTAGCTGTGATTTTTACTTTATAGCCCGTGCCGGCTGGTGTGCCTGCCGGGATAACGGCATTAATATAAGTGGCATAAAAGCCTGCTACTGTTGCCAGCGGGGCTGTTGAATAATTACCGTTAGCATCCGATAAATAGAGGTTAAAGGTATTGGTCTGGCTGATACAGCTTCCCGACGAATTATCAATGTGAAATGGAACGGCAATGCTTGAACCGGGTGAATAAATAATAGTATTATCGAAATTTATTATGCTAATGGTCTGCGCAAAAGACGGCGCAGCACAGAAAGTTAAAAAAAGGAATACTAAAAGAGCAAATCGGTATAATAACTTCATTCAATCCCAGCCTACAATTGCAAAACATCCTATGCGCCCGGCGTAAATAAGTTGGAATCAGATTTCCCGCTTTATGAATAACGATACTACGACGGGTACATTATTGAGTAAATAATATACGTATGTACTTATACGTAAACGAAGTTTAAAGGTTACGGCGAAAATCAACCGAAAAAAAGATAGGCTACAAAGATGGCGGCAATGATACCGGCCAGATCTGCAATGAGCCCGGCTGGGATAGCATAACGGGATTTTTTAATGCCAACCGAACCAAAATAAAGAGCAACGATGTAAAAAGTTGTATCTGCCGAACCATTGAAGATACAGCCTAAACGACCGGCAAAGCTATCGGGTTTATAGGTGGTCATTACATTAAGCATCATAGCTTTAGAGCCTGAACCACTAAGCGGTTTCATGTACGCCACCGGCATGGCATCAACAAAACGGGTATCTAAACGGCATTGGGTAATTATCCATCGCAGTCCATCGTTCATATAGCCCAAGGCCCCGCATGTTCTAAACACGCTGATGCCAACCAGCATGGCCACCAGATAAGGAATAATTTTTACTGATGTTTCAAAGCCGTTTTTGGCTCCATCTGTAAAAGCCTCAAATACGTTTATTTTTTTATAAAGCGCGCCGCAAATGAATATTACAGGTATGGAGAACAACATTAGGTTGCTGGCTACTTTAGATACCGTGCTGATCTGTCCCTTGGTTAGATATACACTGAAGTAATATACCAGCAAAGCAATAAATAAAGTGATGCCGCCCAGCCAGCCTAATATCACCCGGTTAAACAAATCTATCTTTTGTCGTACAGCTACATATAACATTCCGCACACTGCTGATACATAGGTTGCTATGATACAAGGGATAAAGATATCGGTAGGGTCGGCAGCGTGGAAAATAGCACGTTGCGCAATAATGGTAACAGGTAATAGTTGCAGGCCGGATGTTAGCAATACAAGGTACATGATCTGCGCATCTGAGGCGGTATTTTTATCAGGGTTTAACTCTTGTAAACTGCCTATGGCTTTTAGCCCAAGCGGGGTTGCGGCATTATCTAAACCCAATAAATTAGCCGAAAAACTCATTAAAATATTTCCTGTAGCCGGATGATTTTTAGGAACTTCAGGAAACAGGCGGTTAAAAAAGGGGCCAACAATGCGCGACAGAAAATTGATTGCGCCGGCTTTTTCACCTATATTCATAATACCTAGCCATAAAGCCATATTGCCTGCAAGCGGCAAGGCTATGTCCATTACCGATGCTTTGGAAGAATCAAACATCCCTGAAACCAGCATTTTGAATATCTCTGTATCGCCAAAGAACACCAGTTTTATCAATGCAATGCAAAAAGCGATAATGAAAAATGCTACCCAGATATAGTTTAATGCCATGTGAGTTTAAAAATATTTGAAGTTAACAGTTTTTAAAAAATAACTACAGATTTTAAATATAAAACTGTATAACTTATCTTTAATGTATATAAAAATTACATTTACAATGAACACGCTTACCGAAACCTGGCAAATACATAACCGCATTAATGTTTACCTGCTGGAGCATATTGATGAGGCTTACCTGAATGATATTTCTGCTTCAAAGGGACGCACTGTTGGCGAGCATTTTGCTCATATTCACAATGTGAGACTAATGTGGCTTAAAGTTGCTGATACCTCCTTAATGGATGGTTTATATAAAATTGAAAAAGAACGGATTGCTAAAAATTTATTAATCCAGGAACTTCAAGCCAGCGGCGATGCAATTGCTAAATTAATAGAAAAAAGTGAAGGGAAAATAAAAGGCTTTAAACCTAATGCAACGGCATTTTTGGGATACCTGATATCGCATGAATCCCATCATCGCGGGCAGATCATGCTGTGCCTGAAACAATCGGGGCATATGGTTGATAAGAAGGTACAATTTGGGATATGGGAATGGGGGACGCGATGATGATCTGATATACGATTGAAAAACAAAAAACAGTTCATTCCAGATAATAATGCCTTATCCTGTTCAGTCCTTCATCCAGTTCATACACCCAGGGTGTAGCGGTGGGTATTTCCAACTTAGTTACTTCCTCGTCAGATAAATTATCCATGTATTTGATTAACGCCCGCAGGCTGTTGCCGTGCGCACAAATAATTACCTTTTGATTTTGACGGATGACCGGGACGATGATCTCATTCCAGAAAGGCAATACGCGTTCCATTGTTTCGCTTAGGTTCTCAGTAACCGGTATTTCACGCTCGGTCAAATCTTTATACCGCAGGTCATGGCCAGGGTAGCGTTCGTCTTCCTTAGTAACTGCAGGCGGATGTTCATTAGGGTCGCGCCGCCATTTCTGTACCTGCTCCGCTCCGTATCTTGCAATGGTTTCATCCTTATTCAAGCCCTGCAAAGCGCCGTAAAAGCGCTCGTTCAGCCGCCAGGATTTAGTTACCGGTATCCAGAGATGGTCTAATTCCTCCAGCATATAATGCATAGTTTTAATAGAGCGTTTTAAAACCGAGGTAAACCCATAATCAAAGTTATAATCGTATTTTTTTAATAATTGACCAGCTTTTCGGGCCTGGTCATAACCGGCATCGCTGAGGTCAACATCTGTCCAGCCGGTAAAACGGTTCTCCAGGTTCCATAAGCTTTCACCATGCCGTATCAATACTACTTTTTGCATTTGACTTAATAACCCAAAAATTCCCGGCAAGTTTGTAAAAAATACTTGTTAATTATTCCTAAATAAATTAGATTGCCCTCATAATCCAATTAAACCTGAAATATTATGATCCCAACAATTCCTGTACCTGTAAAGGATAGCACTGCTAATCCGGCACCATTAGGTTTATGCGCTTTTGGCATGACCACTGTTTTACTAAATCTACACAATTCGGGCATGTTCCCCATGAATTCCATGATATTAGGTATGGGCATTTTTTACGGCGGACTGGCACAGGTAATAGCAGGTATTATTGAAGCTAAAAAGAATAATACGTTTGGGCTTACCGCCTTTACCTCATACGGTTTTTTCTGGCTATCGTTGGTAGGTCTGTTGGTAATGCCCAAATTAGGCTGGGTTGATAAAACCCCGGCAAACGCCCTGGGCGCATATTTAGGTATATGGGGTTTATTTACCTTGCTGATGTTTTTTGGCACCTTAAAACTAAACCGCGCTTTACAATTTGTGTTTGGCTCACTTGTTATACTTTTTGGCCTGTTGACCATAAGTAAATTTACAACGGGCGAAACTGCTGAAACATTTGAACATATTGCCGGCTACGAGGGCGTAATTTGCGGTGCATCAGCCATATATACCGGTATTGCTAATGTATTGAATGAGGTTTATGGCAAAACAGTATTGCCAATTGGACCGGTAGCGTAAGGGGCGAGCCCCACTGCCTCTGCAAACGAGGAGGTGCTAATAAAGCACCCCTCTTTTAAAGAAAATTAAAGTGGGCTACTATTGCTATCAGGATTTTCCACACTTCTCCCTTTCATGGCATGGCTGATAGCTCGGTCCATTAAACGCTCGGCAAACGGGCGTGTAAATTCGTTCAGTTCATCAATTGCTTTGTGCATCAAGTCCTTATCGCCTGATGTTAAAGCAATTTGCAAAGCATCCATCAACTTTTTAGTGTCAGCTATCTCGGTGATTGAAAGCCATTCTGCATTTTTTTCAATAAATCGTTGGGTAGTATAAATCATTTGTTCGCCTTCCGTGCGGGCTTCTATTATCATTCGCTGGGCTACATCATCTTTGGCGTGTGTAATACTATCCATCAGCATCTGCTCTACCTGTTCGTCGGTGATACCATAAGTAGGGGTAACCTCAACTTCCTGTTTTACCCCTGAACGCAGTTCCACGGCCTGTATCTTTAATATGCCATCAGCATTTAGTAAAAAGTTGATATCAACTTTAGGGAAACCTGCAGGCATAGCAGGGATGCCTCTCAGATCAAATTCGGCCAGTTTGCGGTTTTCTTTAATCAGATCGCGCTCGCCCTGGTATACGGCTATTTTCATATTCACTTGCCCGTCAATAGAAGTTGTGTATTGCCTGCCGGCCTTGGTAGGCACTTTAGAATTACGCGGGATAATAACATCCATTAAACCGCCCATTGTTTCAATACCTAAAGATAGCGGGGTAACATCAAGTAATAAAATATCACGACGGTTACCCGCTAAAATATCGGCTTGCATAGCGGCGCCAAGGGCAACCACCTCATCGGGGTTGAGGCTATCATGCACCGGCTTCTTAAAAAAGCCAGCCACCATTTGTTTTACCAAAGTAGTTCTGGTAGAACCACCTACCATAATTACTTCATCTATTGCCTCAATAGTAAGTCCAGCGTCATTTAAGGCATTTTTACAGCAATCAATAGTTTGCTGCACTTTAGGCAATATTAATTTTTCAAAATTATCTCGGTCAAGTGTACACCATATATCGCCCAACTTTTCATTGAACAAACTTTGATGCGCAAATGCCATTTTGGCTTCTTCTGCTTTTAATCGCAGTTGCTGGGTAAGGCCTGCATCATCGGTCAATATATCTTTATCTAAATTATTTTGTTTTATCCAGTAGTTTACTATCGCGCGGTCAAAGTCATCGCCGCCTAAAAAGGTATCGCCATTGGTAGCTAAAACCTCAAAAATGCCGTTTTGTATTTGTAAAATAGAAACATCAAAGGTACCACCGCCCAGGTCATACACTGCAATGGTTTTAGTTTCTTCCGGGTCAAGTCCAATACCATAGGCCAAGCTGGCTGCGGTCGGCTCGTTTACAATACGAAGAACATCCAGACCAGCCAATTTGCCTGCATCGCGCGTAGCCTGGCGCTGGCTATCATTAAAATAAGCAGGAACGGTTATCACCGCACGGTTTACAGGGGTTTTTATAGCATGTTCTGCACGGTCTTTCAATTCCTTTAATATCAGGCCTGAAAGTTCTATAGGTGTATAGAATTTATCGCCAACCTTTATTTTAACCAGTCTTTCGGTATTATCATCAATTACCTTGTAGGAGAAAATGTCCTTATAATTCTCAATATCATGATAAGAGCGGCCCAGTAAACGCTTAACCGAAAATATGGTATTAGCAGGGTCGGTAATCAGATAATCCTTTGCTTCATTACCCACTATTACCTCACCTTTGGGGCTAAAATGCACTATT
>CAZZVY010000043.1:0-17131 GCA_964657585.1 uncultured Mucilaginibacter sp.
GCCAGTATGGCTAATGCCAGCAGCATATGTACCGTAACTATCCATGCTACCAGGTTGGTTGATACCACTATGGAACCTAACCACCCCTGGAAACCTACTAAAATTAAGTTAAATACAGATGCGGCTACAATCCAGTTGTTTTCGTTCCTGTAGTTAAAGGAGTAAAATGCTGTAAGCAATAAAAAAACGCCTGATACAGCTCCTATTAACCGGTTGATATATTCCGTCCAGGTTTTAATGGCGTTAAACTCTTCAGGTATCAGTATGGATTTATCTTCACGCAGGCGGGCAGCTAAATCATGGTAACCAAAGGTATCAAGTGTTTTAATAAATCGCTGATTTTTAGCCAACCGGCCGGCAATATACTTTTGTTTATAATCTGCCGGAAGCTGGGAAGCATTTATAGGCGGGATGTAACAGCCAAAACATTTAGGCCAGTCCGGGCATCCCATGCCAGAACCTGTACTGCGTACTATGCCACCGGCTAATATCAGCACAAAAAGCAAAACAATTGCAGTAAGGTTAAATAACTGAAATCTTTTTTTTCCCGGGGATAAATTCATTTGGCAGTAAGGCGGTGAATGCTGAGCAGTGAATGGTGAGTAATGAAGAATGATCAAATAACTTAATAACGCTTATAACGCATATCCGCTATTCATAATTCACCAATAACCATTCACTACTACTCACCACTCACTTATTTTACTTCTTCGTTTGGCCTGTTGGCAGCAACCCATTTTTGATGCTCCTGCATTCCGAACTCATTTTCTTCAAAGTCGTGCGGCAGGTTGGAGCTCATAGTTTGGGATAACGGTACAGTTTGGGGGATAAAATCCTCGTCGGCCCCTGGCTTGCTGTAATCATAAGGCCAGCGGTGTACGGTTGGTATTTCGCCAGGCCAGTTGCCATGTATACGCTCCACCGGGGTTGTCCACTCCAGCGTGTTTGCCTTCCAGGGGTTTTGGGTTGCCTTTTTACCCCAGAATATAGAGTAAATAAAATTAGCTAAAAAGGCTACCTGTGCCAGTGCCGACATAATAGCCGCCCAGGTAATGAACATATTTACAGATAACCAGCGCCGCATGGATTCAAATTCGGTAAAGGCATAGTATCGGCGCGGTACCCCATCGAGCCCCATAAAGTGCATAGGGAAAAACACCAGGTAAGCGCCGGCAAATGTTAACCAGAAATGCAGGTAACCCAGGCGTTCGTCCATTAACCGTCCAAACATTTTAGGAAACCAGTGGTAAACTCCGGCAAGCATACCAAATATAGCTGCCGAACCCATTACCAGGTGGAAGTGCGCAACCACAAAATAAGTATCGTGCAGGTTGATATCCAAGGCGGCGTTACCTAAAAATATACCCGTTAAACCACCGGATATGAAATAGGAAACCATGCCAATGGCAAACAGCATGGCAGGCGTAAACCTGATATTGCCTCGCCATAACGTAGCCAGCCAGTTAAATGTTTTTACTGCCGATGGTACCGCAATAATAAGTGTAGTTATCATAAACACACCGCCAAGGAACGGGTTCATTCCGGTAACGAACATGTGGTGCCCCCATACTATAAATGATAATACGGTAATGCCTATCAATGAGTAAACCATGGCGTGATAACCAAATATAGGCTTACGTGAGTTTACAGACATGATCTCGGACGAGATACCCATGGCCGGCATAATTACAATGTAAACTTCAGGGTGCCCCAGGAACCAGAAAAGGTGCTGGAATAAAATAGGGCTGCCGCCTTCAAATGACATGATCTTACCGTTCAACACAATATCCGACAGGTAAAAGCTGGTGCCAAAGCTGCGGTCAAATATCAGCAACACAATACCTGCTACCAGTACCGGGAAGGCTAATACCCCAAGTATAGCGGTAAGGAAAAACGCCCAGATGGTTAAAGGCATTTTCCACAGGTCCATACCTTTGGTACGCATATTTAATACCGTACTTACATAGTTGATGCCGCCCAACAAAGATGAGGCTACAAAGCACACCATACTGATAAGCCACAGGGTCATGCCCATATCTGATCCCTTCATTGCTTTAGGCAGGGCAGATAACGGCGGGTAGATGGTCCAGCCGCCGCTTGCAGGGCCCTTCTCAATAAAAAAGGAACTTAACATGATTACGCTGGCAGTGAAAAAGAACCAGTATGACAGCATGTTCATGAATGGCGAAGCCATATCTCGTACCCCTAATTGTAACGGGATAAGTAAATTACTAAAAGTACCGCTTAAGCCTGCTGTTAACACAAAAAATACCATTATGGTACCATGTATGGTAACTAACGACATATAGAAGCCCGGGTCTAAACGCCCGTTAGGCGCAAAGCGGCCTAATAGGGTTTCCAGCAGCGGGAAGCTTTTATCAGGATAAGCCAGCTGTATACGGAAAAGTATAGATAACATCATGGCGATAACCGCCATAGTAATCCCTGTAATCAGGAATTGCTTGGCAATCATTTTGTGGTCCTGGCTAAAAATATATTTTGTCAGGAAAGTATCATGGTGGTGCTCATGCCCATGGTCATCATGCCCATGTTGGATAACGCCGTGATCCTGTACTGCTAATGTTGACATATTTTGTTTAATATTAATTATTTAATGCTAACCTGTGTGTAACCCCGCTTGCCGGAAACTGAGTCCCGGTTATCTTTAATTCTTTTTTCACCCCGTCCGTCAGGTATAGTTTCTGTTTAGCCAGCCAATCGTTATACTGGGCTGCAGATACAACGCGTACAATCCTTTGCATATTATAATGCCCATCGCCGCAAATTTTAGCGCAATACAACAAATACTCAAATTTCGGATCATTCAACCTTGCCCGCATTTCATCAGTAGTAATGGTAGGCACAAATTTAAAAAAGGTTGGCAAGCCCGGTACCGCATTCAACTGCAAACGGAAGTGCGGCATATAAACACTATGAATAACATCCTGAGCGTTTATGTTTAACCTGATAGACTTTCCGACCGGGATATACATGGTATCAGCCTTCAGGTCATCAAATGCATTGCGGTCTTTAAAGTCGACCCCCAGGTAATTTAAACCCGTGTATAATTTATAATTTTTATTACCTAATTTACCATCTTTACCGGGATAACGTATATACCACTCAAACTGGTGGCCGGTAACGTCAATGTTAATATCGCCCTTAACTTCTTCGGAATTAGTAATTGTGCGCCAGGTGAAAAAACCAAATACCACCAATATGGTAAGCACTATGGCCGGTGCAATGGTCCATACTTTTTCAATGGTATTATTATGGGGTAAAAAATAAGCCTTGCGTTTGTCTGAATAGCGGTAGATAAACAAAAAACTGAACAACAAAATTTGTGTGCACACAAACACTATCATGGTAATAACAGTAGTTGTCCAAAACATACTGTCCGTTTTAACACCATTAACTGAAGCCGCCTCGGGCAAAGTCATACTGCCCTGTTCTGAGAATGACCACCACGCGCCAATGCCGCCAACTACAAGGAAAACAAGGCATGTTACACCCATTAAGGTGTTCCAGTTAATGGCTTTTTTACCCTGTAACTGGTTGGTAAGGTCATATACCTTTAAAATGCGGCCAATAATTACAACAGCTATACATACAAGTGCAAATAAAAGCACATAGTACCCTACTCCGGTCCACATGGCTGATTTATCGTCGTCGCCTGCGCCGGCCGGAGCTGTTGCAAGCGGCTGTGTAGTTTGCGCCATTAGTACCTGCATGCAGCTTAACGTTAAAACGGCAAACAAGGCAGTTACCTTTTTAGAATTTTTTACAAGCATATTTCTCTTTAAGGTGTTCAAGAGGCCCCTGCCGTTTATTAAATTTATGAATCCCATTATTATATTAGTTTGGTATTCTTTTAACTACTAAATTAAAATTAAATGTGGTGGTGCAGGCTCTCCTGCAGGAACGGGTGGTTTTTAGCCACAAGTGATTTAAATTTACTTAATGATGTAAGCATAGTAAAAGTAAATAACCCTGCAAACCCAGCAAATACACCCACCTCTATCCAGCCAATTTCCTGCCACCAATGTTCCTGCGGCCCAACGGTACCCGGCATTATCATCATAAAATAATCAAGCCAGTGCCCTATTATTAGTATAATACATACCGTTCTTAATACTGATACCATACGTTTAGAGTCGCGCATCATTAATACAAAAAGCGGGGCGCAAAAGTTCATTATAATATTTAACCAAAACCATGGTTTAAACTGCGGTTCCCACCTCCTGTAAAAATACACAGATTCTTCTGGCAGGTTGGCATAATAGATCAATAAGAACTGTGCAAACCATACATACGTCCAGAAGATAGAGAAGGCAAACATAAAGATACCCATGTTGTGCAGATGGTCTTCAGTGATCCATTGCAGGTAACCATTTTGCCTGAGCAGGATGATAGCCAGGGTCATTACTGATAAGCCGCTTACCCACATTGCCGCAAAGTTATACCATCCAAACATGGTAGAGAACCAGTGTGCCTCTAAAGACATAATCACATCGAAAGCAAATATCGGCGTTGTAAAACCAAATATCACCAGGAATATACACGACATTTTAAAGCTTTTTTCATAATTGCTCATGCCGCCCAGTTCGTCCTCATTCTCTGAGTACCTTATCAGCAAATTGCCGAATATGGCATAACAGCTTAAAAAAGCGATTAGGCGGATAAGGAAAAAACCTTTATTTAAAAACGACGACTTGCCGGCTATAATAGCATCATAGTTCTCGCTGCCCGGTGTTGCAACCCCTTTTGTGGCCCACAATTTATATAAGTAGGGTACTGTAGCAGTTTTACCTTCCTCGTTAGTGCCTGTGTGTGAAATATACAAACCTGCTAAAACAATTACTATCAGGATAAATGCCGCAATTGGCAACGTTTTAGCAAAAGCCTGCGGTACACGCAATATTGAGGCCGACCAGCCCGCCTGTGCAACATATTGCACTGCGCAAAAGAATACGCCCGCCATGCATACACAGGTAAAGTAATACCCCATTAGCAGCAAATTGGCAAAGGTACGTTCGGCTGCACCTGTTATAAAGCCTAACAGTACTACCAATACCCCTATTACAATAGCAGCCAGGCTATAGGTTTTGGCCTTGCCTAAAAATTCAAACTGCCCGTCAAAATTATAATGAGTCTTCATCCAATTCTAATACTTATAATGTTTGTAAATGGTGAACGTACATAACTACCTTCCAGCGCTCTTCAGGGGATAACTGCGACGCATATGATCCCATAGCGTTTACACCGTAAGTAATGGTGTGATAAATTTTTCCGTCGGTAAGGTCCTTCATGGCGCCCCCGCGTGATGATTGCCCTTTTGAGTAAGATGGCGGCGGCGGGAAGCCGTGCGCCACAACCGCACCATCGCCCTGCCCCGTTTCGCCATGACATGGCGAGCAAAAATGCATAAACAATACTTTTCCTTCGGCAAAGTTGGTTTCTGTTTGCGGTATCATGGTGTGTACCTCAGTACCGGCCTGGGTGTAACCGGCCGATGTATTTGGATAATCAAACCTTACAAAGCCGATAGGTATTGTACCGGCAGGTGGCACCTGCGCTGATTTGCCATCAGCAAAGTTCGGGTTTTTTTGATCCGGTTCATAGGCAATAGACTCATACATATTGGGGGCGTACTCCCAACCAGTACTCCTCTTATCGTTGCACGATGTAATAACCACCGCAGCAGCAATTGCGATAACCGATGCACCCAATATTCCCAATTTATTCATAGCTAACATATTTTCTGTCGTTATGCTTTATTTCTACAGCTCCTGCGTCTTTTAATATATTGGTAATATCCGCATGCGGGATGTTACCTTTAGCGTCTATAGCTATTACAAACCTGTCATCAGTTGCCCGGTAATCCATTACGCGCGGCGTACGGCCAGGGAAAAGGTGCGTGGCATAAAAAAATGTGGCCACCATTCCAAAGGCTGTAAATAATACTGTCCACTCAAATGTAATAGGCACAAAGTCCGGAATTGCAAAGTGGTTCTTACCGCCAATGTTCATAGGCCAGTCATGCACCAGGGTATAATAAATAATGCTGAATACAACACTGCCGCCCAGGCAGCCAAACATAAAGGCTGCATATCCCAGGCGCGATGGCCTTATACCCAGTTTTGCTTCGATGCCATGTATAGGCATTGGGGTATATACATCATAAATAGGTACGCTGTTCTTTTGCAGCTTTTCGATACCGTGCAACATATCGTCCGGATCGTCAAAACAGCCTAATATAAATTTTGTAGTACTCATCTGTTTTATATTTTTTCGTAATCAGCCATTTCAACACTATCAAACTTAACTAACGATTCTTTATAAAAATCAACCTGGCTTTCGTCCTGGTGGCCTTCCTTAATCAGTTTCTTTTTAGCTTGCTCGCTTGATCCTTTCAGCAGCAGTTTTACTTCGGCCATAGCTATTGATGGCAATACCCTGATAAACAACAGGAATAGGGTAAAAAACACGCCTATGGAACCAATGAATACGCTTACATCTACCCAGGTGGGGTAAAACATAGCCCAGCTTGAAGGGATATAATCGCGGTGCAGCGAGGTTACAATAATTACAAAACGCTCAAACCACATCCCGATATTTACAATGATTGACAATACCCATGAGAAAGGGATGCTGCGGCGTAACTTCCCTATCCAGAGTATTTGAGGAGATATTACGTTACACGTCATCATGCTCCAGTACGCCCACCAATACGGGCCGGTAGCGCGGTTGATAAAAGCATACTGCTCATATTCAACCCCTGAATACCAGGCAATAAAAAATTCTGTAATATATGCCACACCCACTATTGAACCGGTAAGGATGATGATCTTATTCATCGACTCGATGTGGAACATGGTGATGTAATTTTCGAGCGCCAGCACTTTACGGGCTACCAGCAAAAGGGTTTGCACCATGGCAAAACCTGAAAAGATAGCGCCCGCAACGAAGTATGGCGGGAAAATGGTGGTATGCCAGCCCGGCTCTAAGGATGTGGCAAAGTCCATAGATACGATGGTGTGCACCGAAAGTACCAGCGGTGTAGATATACCTGCCAAAATCAGCGAAACTGTCTCAAAACGCTGCCATGTTTTAACAGACCCGGTCCACCCGAACGAGCATATGGAATATATTTTGCGGCGCAGGCCAACGGCACGGTCGCGAATTGAAGCAATATCAGGCAATAAGCCGGTGTACCAAAACACTAATGATACGGAGAAGTAAGTAGAGATCGCAAACACGTCCCATATCAGCGGCGAATTGAAGTTAACCCACAGCGAACCGTACTGGTTTGGCAGCGGCAAAGAGTAAAGCGCCATCCAGGGGCGGCCCATGTGCGCAACAATGTAGGTTGCGGCGCAAATAACCGCAAAGATGGTCATCGCTTCGGCCGAGCGGTTAATGGAGTTGCGCCAGTTTTGACGGAACAACAATAATACCGCCGAAATAAGCGTACCGGCGTGACCGATACCTACCCACCAAACAAAACCGGTAATATCCCAGGCCCAGCCCACTGTTTTATTAAGCCCCCACTCGCCAATGCCATACCAAAAAGTCCAGCTTACAGCAAACACCCAAAGCAATGCGCCAAGCGAGGCTACGGTAAACCCAATCCACCAGGCTTTACCGGGCATATTTTCTACAGGGCGCAATACATCTTCTGTGATCTGGGCATAGGTAATGTTTTCACCCGTGATCAAAGGTTCCCTGATTATCGATTCATTATGAGATGCCATATATTAATCTCTGTTATAATAAAATTAAGCCTCTATTTCGTTTGTGTTCCTTACCTTAACCTGGTACCCTATACCTGGTTTAACATTCAATTCTTCCAGTACATAATAGGTACGCTCGCTGGCCAGCGCTTTTGATACGGCGGAGTTAGGATCTCTTTTGTTACCAAAAATGATGGCATTAGCTGTGCAGGTTTGTGCACACGCTACGTTTATCTCGCCGTCAACCAGCGGGCGTTTTTCCATTTTAGCTTTAAGCTTGCCGGCCTGGATGCGTTGTATACACATGGTGCATTTTTCCATGACACCGCGGAAACGGGTAGTTACATCAGGGTTTAATACCAACTGCGTATACGGGTCCTGCAAATAGTTCTCAAAACGCGAATCGTTCCAATAGTTGAACCAGTTGAACCGGCGTACTTTGTATGGGCAGTTATTTGCGCAATAGCGTGTGCCTATGCAGCGGTTATAAGCCATATGGTTTAAGCCTTCGCTTGAGTGTACGGTAGCCAAAACAGGACAAACGGTTTCACAGGGCGCATGGTCGCAATGCTGGCACAGCATAGGCTGGTGCACTACCGATACATTATCCAGGTTATGGCCGGCATCAAATGCCTTATTTATTTCCCGCTCTTTGGTAATGGCTTTATCGCCGTCATTAAAACTGTAATAACGGTCAATGCGTATCCAGTGCATTTCGCGGCGGCGGCGTACTTCGTCCTTGCCTACTACCGGTATGTTATTCTCAACGTTACAAGCTACAACACAGGCGCCGCAACCGGTGCAAGCATTCAGGTCAATAGCCATTACCCAGTCGTACTGCGGGCGTTCATACTCGTCCCACAAACTGTAATCTTTCTTATCTTCTCCCTTTCCGCTGCCGGATGTGGGGTCTTTTACATATTTGCTTAAGGTAGTTTCGCGTATTACGTTACGGCCTTCATAGCTATGGTGTGTTTGGGTTTGTGCCAGCGGATCTTTTTCGCCGGTAGCTTTCACGGTTGCAACGCCTGTGGTTTGGAAAGTGCCGTTGCGATAGCTATAAAATGGATAAGCATTTGCACCTACCCCATCGCCAACCTTACCGCTGCTGGTACGGCCATAACCCAAAGCTACTGATACAGTGCCATAAGCCTGTCCCGGCTGAAAAACCACAGGCACCTTTATGCTGTATCCATCAACAGTTATTTCCACCACGTCGCCTTCTTCAACCTTCAGTACCTCGCGGCCATACCTTTCGGCTACTGCGGCAAAGTTAGCCCAGGTAACTTTTGATATAGGATCAGGCAACTCCTGCAGCCAGGGGTTGTTGGCGCGTTTACCATCGCCTACACCGCCATTTACATACAATACCAGTTCTGTTTGTCCGCTGCCAGCTGTAAGCTGCGGCGTTTGATTGGCAATGGTTTGCGCAACCGAACTTAGCTCTTTACTAAAAGTATAGCTGCCCGCCGGCTTATCCGCTGTTTTTACAAAACCGTTTTGCAAAAGGGCTTCCCACGCCTTTGTACCTGTGCCGCCCCCAACCTTAGGGAATATGTTAGTGTTCCAGTTGTTAACTACAAAAGTGTAATAATCCTTTACCGGGCTGTTGCTCCAGTTCATTAAGCTTTGCTCGGCCTGGCGTGTGTTATAAACCGGGTTAATAGTTGGCTGTACAATTGCATAATAACCATCCACCACTTCGGTATCGCCCCATGATTCCAGATAATGACTGGCCGGCGCTAAAACGTTGCATAACAGGGCGGTCTCATCTTTCTGATCGCAAAAAGAAACCCTTAATTTAACCTTGGCCAGGGCATCGGTAAAATCTTTGGTTTTATAATAATTGTAGGCTGGGTTGGCATCTATAAAAAATACGGCATCAACCTCGCCCCTTTTCATCTCGCCAATAAAATCGGTAAACTCCGAATCGTTGCCAGCGTATTTTTTTATGGTAGTATCCAGATCGATAGTGCTGCCGTAGCTGCCTAACAACGAGTTAATGGCATTTACTAATACCTGGGCCGCCACATCATTACTGCCGGCCACCACCAGCGCCCTTCCTTTGGCGGCCATTAGTTCTTTTGCCACTACTTTAATAGCGTTTGCGGCAGCATTATCATCCAGCTTTTTGGTGCCTGCAAGGCTGGCGCCTGATAATTCATTATACAAACTGATCAATGCCATACCTTGCTGTGAAGCTTTGATAGGGACACGTGTATCGGCGTTGGAGCCGGTTATGCTCATACCGGTTTCAAACTGAATATGGCGCGACATCTTTTTGCCGGTTAAGGCCTTGTCATTACGGTTGGATACGTATTGCCGGGTATATTCTTCAGGCGATATCCAGGTGCCAAGGAAATCAGCGCCAAAGCCTACAATAACATCGGCCTTATCAAAACGGTAGCGGGGCACTACAGCCTTGCCGAAACTGTTTTGATTGGCTTGTATTATGCCGGTATATGATATCGCATCATAATTAATATGCTTGGTGTTGGGATATTGTGCAATAAACTCATTAATTACAGCTAAGGCAGATGGGCTGTAAATAGTGGATGACACTATCCTGATTTTTTTGCCTCCTGTTTTTATTACCGCCAACTGGCTTTTTACAAAGCTATCAACAGCTTCCCAGCTGCTATCGCTATCATTCATAACCGGGCCTTTTAAACGGCCTGAGTTATACAGATCAAGTACCGAGGCCTGGGCCTGGGCGCTTGCGCCGCCTTTGGTTAATACATCGGCAGGGTTGCCTTCAATTTTAATAGGCCGCCCTTCACGGGTTTTTACCAGGATAGGCTGCCCTTCATAACTTGATACGTAATAATTAGCTATACCCGGCGTAACCTCTTCGGGCTTTATCAGGTAAGGGATTGATTTATGTACAGGCACCTTCTGGCAGGCGGCCAGCGTAACTGCCCCCATACCAAAACCAAGCGCCTTTAAAAAGTCGCGGCGCGGTGTTTTGGCTGATAAACCCGACCCGCTCAACACATCCTCGATAGGGATGGGTTCGGCAAACTCGTGTTTGTTGTTCTCAACAAATTCCGGTGTGCTGTTTAGTTCTTCTAAACCTTTCCAGTATTTTTTATTGCTGTTCATTTAAGCTATATTGTTAGATCCTGGAATCAAGATTGTTCTCAATGTTGTAATATTTCCCATTTCAGTATCTGTGTTTAGCCTTGGTTCTTGTTCCTTGGCTATATTTTTAATAATGGCATTTACCGCACTCTATACCGCCCATTGAAGCAGCTGTCATCTTTTCACCCCGTTTTATCATATCGTGAACGGCTTCCATACGTGTATAGTAGGCATTGCCTTTGTAGTTAACATCGGTGCGTTTGTGGCACTGTATACACCATTTCATGGTAAGCGGCGAGTATTGGTAAACCTCTTTCATGGTTTGTACGGGGCCATGGCAGGTCTGGCAGATTATTTTGCCAACCTTTACGTGCTGTGCGTGGTTAAAGTAAGCAAAATCGGGCAGGTGGTGTATGCGCACCCACTGTATAGGCCTGGCTTTGGTACTGTCATATTTTTGCGTAGATGGATCATAACCCAGCGCATCATAAATTTTATGTATCTCCGGCGATTCGGTTTTAACTACTTTGTGGCAGTTCATACATATATTTAACGATGGGATTGAAGCATTTTTACCTTTGTAGGCGCCGGAGTGGCAATACTGGCAATCTATCTTCATTAAACCGGCATGCAACTCGTGGGAGTATTTGATAGGCTGCACCGGCTGGTAACCCTGGTGCACATTTGTACGCCATAAAGCAATCCATAGCCATATAAAAGACGCGATACCGCCTACCAGCATCACAAAGAACACAAACTTTTTATTTTTAGCCAGTTGCCTGATCCTGGCCATGCGCTCGGCATTAATTTTCTCGGCAACAATCTCTTCCTCTTCGGTAAGTACGCCATTCTTTTTCGACAGTAAATGCTCTAAAGTGCCAATTACCTTGTTAAGTACCAGGATAATGATAAACGCAATGATAATAACAGCTATTAAACCGTAGATGACCAGGGTGCTTGGCCCTGAATCTGCAGCAGCGCCTGTAGCGGCGGCAGCCTTAGGGGCAGACTGTTCTTTTTTCCATTCCGTGCGTACATATGTAATAATATTGGCAACATCAACATCACTCAGCTCAGCAAACACTGTCATGTTGTTCTGATTGTACTGATTAAAAATATCGACAGCCTTCTTATCCTTGGCATCAATCAGCGCCTTGTTGTTCTGGATCCATTTGGTCAGCCATTTATCGTCGGTCTCCGATGTAATGGTAGGGCCCAACGCCGGGCCGGTCATCCGTACGTCCAATTTATGGCAGGCCGTACATTTGCCTTTAAACAGCGCTTCACCTTTAGCCGCATCTCCCTGTGCACGGGCAGTAAAGCTTACAACTGCCAATGCGGCAATCAGTAAAACCGACCTGGAAAATTGTTTAAAAATCAATGAGATGCTTCTCATAAAGTGTATTTGTGCTTAATAATTTTTATTTCTAAGGGTTGAAAGTTGCGGCAGACGTATGTATTAGCAGCTAATTTCTGCTCACAAAAGTATAATTTATTACACTATTGCTGACAAAGTAGTGACAGTAAACTATAATTTATATTAATTCTAAATAAGTTGGAAATCGCTTTATTAATCGCTAAAAATGGACTTTTTAACTGTCATAATCAGTTTTAATGTCGATACATCACATTATAAGATTTGGATTGCTGATGATTAATGCGATAGATATTTTGCAACTGTTTAACTATCGTTTAGCCCCAATGACTACGTGTTAAATAAGTAAGCTGCGTTATTGCAGTAAGGCAGTAGGCTAAACACATCAAACTTTAAATCGCACTACTGTTTTAATATCCATGCAAATATCAATGGCGCTACTATGGTAGCATCGCTTTCCACAATAAATTTAGGCGTATCAATATCCAGCTTGCCCCAGGTGATCTTCTCGTTAGGCACCGCGCCTGAATATGAGCCGTATGATGTTGTAGAGTCCGATATTTGGCAGAAATAACTCCAGAACGGAATATTTTCCATTTCCATATCCTGGTAAAGCATAGGCACAACACAAATCGGGAAATCGCCTGCTATACCGCCGCCGACCTGAAAAAACCCTATGCCCTTGCCGCCTGAATTTTGTACATACCAGTCGGCCAGCCAGGCCATGTATTCTATACCGCTCTTCATGGTAGCAGCTTTTATCTGCCCTTTAATAACATATGAGGCAAATATGTTGCCCATAGTGCTATCCTCCCATCCCGGTACAACTATAGGCAGGTTACGCTCTGCCGCAGCCAGCATCCATGAGTTTTGGGGATCTATCTCATAATACTGTTCCAGTTCGCCGCTCAACAGTATCTTATACATATACTCGTGCGGGAAATAACGTTCGCCGTTATCGTCCGCATCCTTCCATATCTTGTGAATATGTTTCTGCAAACGCCGGAAAGCCTCTTCCTCCGGTATACAAGTGTCGGTAACGCGGTTATAATGGTTCTCTAATAGGGCCCATTCATCATTCGGGCTCAGGTCGCGGTAATTAGGCACACGTTTATAATGCGAGTGTGCTACCAGGTTCATTATGTCTTCTTCCAGATTAGCCCCTGTACAGCTAATAATGTCAATCTTCCCTTGGCGTATCATCTCGGCCAGGGATATACCCAGTTCAGCAGTGCTCATGGCGCCTGCAAGGGTCACCATCATTTTGCCGCCCTCCAGCAGGTGTGTTTCATACCCCTTAGCGGCATCCATTAAGGCTGCAGCATTAAAATGCAGGTAATTTCGTTCTATAAACCGGGATATTGGTCCGCGTTCGGTAGTCATTGTCGTTTTATTTTTTGTGGTGCAAAAGTAGGGATTTTGGCAATAGGTTAACTGGCGCTTGTAAATTTAACCACCAGGGATGGATATTCTTACACGGCAAACAGGATGCCGACACTTTCAAAATCATCGAGATTTGTTAGGCTTGTAGCTTCGCCTTGTTATCAAAGACCAAGCACTGTATCAAAAACAAAAATACCCCTATCTTAGCTGCCCGATCTTTTTATGAAAAAAATCCTGACGTTTTGCGCCATAATGCTGTTTTCCGCTCCCCTGTTCGCACAAAAAAACCTGCTTCCAAAATTTCTACGCCGGCTGCTGTTTGAAAAAGACAGCAGTAAACACAGCAGCCTTTTTGTGCTGCCGGTAGTAAGCTCTGCGCCGGAGACGGGGCTTGAACTCGGAGGCTCGGTATTGTACTCTTTTTACACCGATACCTTACATGCCGGTACAAGGGTATCTAACATATTTACCTATGCCAGCATTACCACAAAGGGACAAAGCCGCTTTAGCTTAAGCACCAGTTACTGGGCGCCGTATAATAACTGGCACTATAGTGCTGCAATAGGTTATATAAACTTCCCGTTTGATTTTTATGGCACCGGCCCCAATACTTATGCGGTAAATAAAGATCACCTGGGGCAACAACGTCTTAAACTAAACCTGGAGGCCGATAAAAAGATAGGGAGATATATTTACCTGGGTTTGGTTACCGGCGGTTTCAATTACCGATTTGAAAATAAAACACCCGGCGGCATTTTTGACACCAACAGCCTGATTGAAGGACGTAACGGCGGCGGCAGTTTGCTGATAGGCCCGGCATTCAGTTTTGATACCCGCAATAACAACACTTACACTACCAGGGGTGTGTTCGTTAACAGTTATTATTACCTGATGCAGGGCGTAGGCAGCAATAACGATTACAAGGGTGGCTACCTGAATGTTGAAATTACGCAATACAACGCGCTGGGTAAACGCTTTATGCTCGGGTTTGATATGCAGAGCCAGTTCTTAACGGGCAGCCAGTCGCCCTTTTACCTGATGCCTTCATTAGGCAGCGACGAACTAATGCGCGGCTACTATAATGGGCGGTACCGTGACCGTAACCTTATAGCCGCTCAAACAGAGCTGCGGTACCGTTTTAGCGACCGTTTAGGGCTGGCCGGCTTTGCTGGCACGGGTACGGTTTACAACAGTTCCTTTTCCTTTGCCGATCTGAAACCTAATTATGGCGGCGGGATACGTTACTTTTTCGATGTGGAAAAAGGCCTGACCATCCGCATGGATTACGGTATCGGACAAAAGCTCCCTAACGAGCAGCGGCAGAGCGGGTTTTATTTAAGCTTAGGCGAATCGTTTTAGTAATTGCTAACACTTTGTTCTTTTATGATCTTTGATTAGCTTTAAGGCAATACTTCAAAAACTCATGGCTGCACAATACATTAAAAACCTTTTACTATTCGTATCCCTGCTGGTAATTTTTAGCTCCTGCACCAAGCACATTTATATGCCTGCCATGTTCAGTAATGATATATCTTATCAGCCCAAACCTGCATCATTTGATACTGCCAAAAGCGCTTTTTATGTTTCGGCAGGGTTTGGTACCGGTATTGGCGCCAACCTTGATGATGAATTGATTTTTGGCGAATTAAATATATCGCAGGCTTATGTGTTCAACGGTTTTAATTTATCTTATGGTGCCTTTGGGTATGCGGGCGGCCTAAACAACTCCTCCTACAATAGCAGCAACAGCCCCGGCCAGCCCTACAACTTCCCCAGCAAAGGCTTTTGGGGTTATGGGGGCCGTGCCTCCATAAATGCTTACGAGCACAGCGGCAATACTGATATCCGGTATATTGGCCTGGAAACCTCTTACAGCCAGGAACTGGGTGACTTTGCAGCCTTCCGCCGCAATGTTAACGGCCTTGATAATTATTACAGCGATGCATATGCCCGGGTTTTTACTGCCGGGCTTACCAGCGAAATTTTATGGCATAGCCGCACCAGCGTTGATACACAATTTGGAGTGAGGGGCCTTATAGGCGGATCGTTTTATAACAACGTTTATATGCCGGATAATAGCAGCGGTTTCAGTTCAGGTTATCCGTTATATCTATCGGGTAGCTTTTTTGCACAATTCAACAAGTTTTTTGGCGTAGCCGAAATAAGCAAAGGGCTTAACTTTTTCCCAAACTTCAGGTTGAAGATCGGGAAGAAGTTTTGATGAATATCGTCATTAATAAATTGAAAAATTATCCCAAAAGGATAAATCTGGTTGTAAGTCCACATGATGTTTTCTCAAAGGTATCAATATTTTTTTTTCAAAAACAGTTGATAAAGCTTTTACTTCCGGACTTTTTATACTGTAACCTCCTATATTATATTGCGTGAATGCTGAAATTAAATTTACTTTTGTTTTGTTCCCATTATTCGTATCACAAACTAAACCATACTCAATTATTTTGGCATCGCTTTTTAGTGTGATGACTATATCCCGGTCACCATTATCATTATAATTACTACTATCACGTCTTGAAATTTTAATTTTAACAGTTGAATCTATATTTACGTACCTATTTAACGCATGATCTAATTGCTGAACGGTACCATTATAGTTATAAATTTTGATTGGCGGAAAAGTAGCACTTACACCTCCTACGAAATACAAGCAACCTCCTGTCAAGAAAATACGCCAATTATTATAATAACTATTTCCGTTCTCCTTAATAATTTTGATTTCATTATTTACATTAGTTTCTAAAACCTTACCTTAAAATCCTCCTTTGCCTGTCCTTTTTTAAAGTACACCAACCCTATCCAAAACAGATCGACAGTAACCTTTACCTGGGAGTGGGCTTTGATAATTTTCCAGGCTTCCTTCATGCCTTCGCTCCAGTAAATGTCATCAAAAATCAATAAAGTATTTTCATTTATCTTAGGCAGGCACCACTCAAAATAGCGCAGGGTGGCATCTTTTTGATGGTTACCGTCTATATATACAAGGTCAATTTTAGTCAGGCTGTTTATTAGCGGCAGCAGGGTGTCATCAAAATTGCCGGTTAACTGTTCAATATTTCCGCCCTCTTCCTGCCGGAACACCTCCGTGGCGACAGCCGCTGTCTGAGGGCAGCCTTCAAGCGTGTAGATCTTGGCGTTGGCGGCAGCGCTTTGCAAATACAGTGTGGTAATGCCCAGGCAGGTACCTAATTCAATAATGGTTTCAGGCTGCAAGTCGGCCGCCAGGCGGTAAATAAGCTGCGCCAGTTTAGGCGGTTTTAAGGCATTTTTAGCAATAACGCTGATCTGCTTACGGCGGTTGTTATTTAAATGTGATCCGGCGCCAAGATCTGTTACGCTAATATACCTATTGTAATTAAGCAGTCTTTTTCGGGCCTTCTCTATTGGGTGGTACACTTTTTTATCAGGAAAATCGTAAATTACCTCATCAACCAGGCGGTAAACAAACGGAGAGTGCAAACCATGCCTGTTGTTGGCTGTTAGCCAGTGCAGCAGGTAATCCAAGCCGAACTTTACGTTAAACATGCCGTAAAATTATATAAAC
>CAZZVY010000044.1:0-17077 GCA_964657585.1 uncultured Mucilaginibacter sp.
ACTAATATATCCTAACCAAAAACTATTTGTTTTTAGTTGTGTTTCGCGTGTGAGCTTATCCTCTGCTTTAAATTTATCCAGATTAATTTGCGGAGGACCGCTATTTTTTAATTTATTGACCTCATCAAGTGCTGATAAGACTAATTTATCTGCATTTTGGGGAGCGCAGCCAAAATGGACAGCTAAACTAAATTTGCCCATCGGGAATTTACTTGTATTGACACTTACGCCGGGAGAATAAACGCCACTTTCATCCTCGCGTAAACGTTCAAGTAAACGTATCTGTAATGCTTCTTTCAATGCTTGTAGTTTCAGGTTATTCTCCAAGCTATAATTAAAATCTCCGGTATATATTAATTCTACGGTTGCTTTGGATTCAGTACCCTTATAAACATTTCTAATTATTTTACCTTCTGGGGGCGTGATATGCAAATTTTTTGCCTGTTCATTTTGGCGGGTGGATGGCAAACTTCCTAGGTATTTCTCAAGCAATGGTTTGATTTCATTGATTTCAAAGCTGCCTGAAAAAACAAACGTAAAATTAGCAGCATCGGCAAAACGCTCTTTATAGATTATATAAGCTTTATCCAAATTAATCTGTTCCAGCTTCGCAACTGACGGCCCGGTACGGCGGATGTTGTTATTACCTAAAATGGCACTTGTAGTATCTTGAAACACACTATTAGGATCATTGAAACGGTTTGCTAAACTTGCCTTTGATTTTGCTATTAAACCGTTAAATATAGTAGCATCTTTAAGCGGTTGAGTGAAGTATGCATAGACCAGTTGCATGGCAGTTTCCATGCCTTCTTTATTAAAGCCACCTGCAATTCCCTGAGTCCGTTCGGATATAAAGGGTGAAACACCAACTTGCTTACCGGATAAAAATTTACTTAATTCATTTTTGTTATAATTTCCAACGCCCGCTGCGGTGACCACAGCTACCGCATTATTAGCTGTTTGGAAATCTGCATCGGAATATAAGGAGGTGCCACCTGGCGCGAAGGCATTAAATAAAATCTGATCACTCTTAAAGTTGGTTGGTTTTAAAACCACCTTTAGACCGTTGCTTAACGTTAACGTTATTATACCTAACTTTTCATCTTTTTGCTCATTTACTGATGTACCGGCAACGGGGAGCCGAGCAAGTAAAGTATTATTTGTTACCTTATCTTGATAAGGTTCTATTTGCTCTTGCGCAACAGTCTTTAGCCAATTTATAAATGTTACTTCGTTAGGTAAAATTTCTTTGTCCTTTTCGGGCGCCGTTACGATAATATCGCGGTTGGTTTCGGTAATCGTTTCTTTTGCGAGGCGGCTCAGATCTTCAAGTGTGATGCCCGGCAGTTCTTTTTGCAAAAGCGGATATTCTACAGCAATGCCTGGAGCAGCGGAACCTTTAAGAAAATAGTTTAAGTATTCCTTTACATAGGTTTGCGAACTGGTTTTATCTTTTTCCCTGTTAATAGATTCAAGACGATTCATCATGCTGTTTTTTGCCCTGGCTAATTCTGTCGGGGTAAAACCAAAACGCTTCACCCGTTCTGTTTCACGCCATACAGCTTTAAATCCGCTTTCGAGTTCACCCGGTTTAGCAGTGACAGAAACGTCAAAATTGCTTAACCCGCCTAAAAGATCACTTATACCCGCTGAGCCACTTATATAAGGTGGATTCGCCTGACGGGAAACTTCACTTAAGCGTTGCCCCATCATGATATTAAATAACTGCGTAATTATTGTTTTTCGATAATCGTCAGCAGTTTTTAATGGTATCGCCTCATGCTTAATCAGAACTTCTGTTGCTGTTGATGTAAGCTCCCTGTCGTTTACTGAGACAAAATGGTTTATACCGGATAAAGCGACTGTATATTTGGTGCGGGCTTTCTCATTTTTGGGGTTTTTAAGATCTCCGAATTTACCTTTGATCATTTGCTCCATTTGGTTTACATCAATATCGCCTACGACGATCAAGGCTTGTAAGTCCGGCCTGTACCAATCGTGATAAAATTTGCGAATCTCATCTGGCCTAAAATTGTTCAATACATCATCCGTACCGATAGGTAGACGAACAGAATATCTGGAATTATTCAGGATTTCAGGCAGTATTTGACGTTGGGTACGTTCGCCTGCACCTTTGCCCAAACGCTTTTCTTCGAGTATTACACCACGCTCTTTGTCAATTTCGACTGCATCAAGGGTTGCTTCCTGTGCCCAATCGCGCATAATCTGTAAGCCATTTTTTACAACATCAGGATTATCACTTGGCAGCGGTAGTTGGTAAACAGTTTCGTCAAAGCTGGTATAGGCATTCAAATCGGCCCCGAAACGTACCCCTGATTTTTGAAGGTAATTCACCAACTCGTTTTTAGGAAAGTTTTTTGTACCATTAAAACTCATATGTTCCATAAAATGGGCCAGGCCCCGCTGGCTATCATCTTCTAAAACAGAGCCCACTTTGTTGGCCAGGTAAAATATGACCCGGTTTTTAGGTTCTTCATTATGGCGGATATAATAAGTAAAACCATTGGCCAATTTACCTGTGCGCACCGATGGGTCTAAAGGAAGATGCTGATTATCTGCATTTTTAACCTGCGCAATCAGCGTCAATGGTAGCAACAACCACGCGCTTACAATATATTTTTTCATTAATTGATAGTTGAACCAGCTTACCAAAATTGGCAACTGTGTTTTGATTATTATTGATTATTAAAAGTGCCTGTATGGGATCGCTAATCATTCAGATAGTTCGTGATATTGATTACATAGCTATAATGGTAAATGGCGTACTTACCGGTGGTAAATTTTCTGTTCCTTTACCGGCCATATATTCTATTATACCCTTTACAGTTAATTGCTTTGCATTTAGCTTTACTTTTTGTTTAAAAACAACAGTATTTTCAAAATAGCCTACTTCCATATTAAATGTTTTATCCTGACTTAGAATTGGCTTACCTTCAGTTGTTGTGCCGATAAGAGTATAGCCTTTCGATTTTTGGAAAGTAATCGTGGTTTTTACCGGTCCCCCGGCTTTGACTTTTTGTGAATAAATATGCCAGCCGGCTTTAATTTTAGCAGTGATCACCAGCATGGCTACTTTAGAGCTAATCTTATCGGCCGTATAGACGAAGGTTACAGGCGTAGCATCGCCTGGTGCATTACGCGGCCCTGCCATTTGGTAATGTAAAATGACCGGTGGTTTGTCTTGTGCCTTTAAATGCAGACTTGTTGCAGTGATTAATAATACAAGGAAGAATGTGTACTTTTTCATTTTTGATGTTTTTAATGTTAATATTTAGTTGGTTTTTAATTTGCAGTATCTGAAAACTGGTTTATTCTTTGACCTTACCTGTAGCCCAGAGGATATCTAAAATGCCCTCATTTTCAATGATGATCATACCTTGCCGGTCGGTAGTGATTCCTTGTTCTAATTTGTAAGGGTAATGCGGTATAGTGCCTTTCATTACAGTAGGCAAGTATGAAAACTGTATGTTTGCGCAGCTTTCACGCAAGGTTTGTCCTACTTCAATAATGTGGGTTGAAATAATGAAAAAACAGTTGCCATATGTCGAAAATGCTTTGGTTACCGCCAGTGTGGCATCATAAGCGTCTTTAACATTAGTGCCTTTGAATAGCTCATCGAATATCACCACTACATCTTTTCCATTACTTACTTCTTGTGCTACAGCTTTTACTCGCAAAACTTCGGCATAAAAATGGCTATAACCCTTATTTAAGTTGTCCGGGACATTAATGGATGAGTATATACCGTCTTTAACAGAAAAAGCCAATGCTTTGGCGGCTATAGGGAAACCCATGTGCGCCAGATAAACCGCAATACCGAAACTTTTCATTAGTGTTGATTTACCGGCCATGTTGGCACCTGTTAAAAACACCATATTGCTTTCCTGTTGAAGCGAAAGCGTATTGCCAACTGGTTTGGCTAACGCCGGATGGTACAATTCTGCCAGGGTAAGCTTATGCCTACTTTTAGGTGAGGCGGTGGCGTAAATAAATCCCCGGGCACTGGCTACACTACTTACGGCTATATAAACATCGAGGTCATAAATGAACGTGATTAGTGTTTGAAGTACTTTTTGCAAAGTGTGCCTCAACAAATAATCGTATTGGATAAGCTTTAATAATGATAATTCACCGCCTACATTTTCCCTGATTATTCGCTGTAGACGCTTATCTTGAAATGCGTCCTTCGCCCATTGTATTTGTTTTGAATAAGGATTGTCAATTGTATCATCAGCCAACCCATTAATAAATTCATAGCAGGTTTCCAGGATAGCGGCAGTGTTTGTGATACCCTGGTGTATCTGTTCATATTGATTATCTCTTATTACTGATGCTAAAAACAATTTTTTAAGGTTGTTTACTCCTGCGAAAAGAATGTTGCTATCCGAGTTGCTGCTTAAATAACCCTCCATCACATCAAACTGATCACGGCTAAAAGGAAAGGTGAATGATCTATTCTGAAAATAACTAAAAATGCTGCTGCGTTCGTTGATTTCATCTGGGTTAGACAAGGGGTGCAGAAACATCTGCTCTAACAACTTTTCACCACCTGCGGTACGTACCTGGTTAAAAATATTGAATATAGAGTTAGGTTTATATTTACCCAAAATATTCAAATCATCAAGGGTTTGCTTATCTGTTGCAAAACTCATGCTGTTATTGCCTTTCCTTTCATCAAGAGGTCAATAATGCCTTCGTTGTTAACAATCAACATTCCATGCCGGTCGGCGGTAATACCTTCTTCAAGAGTGTAAGTGTATACCGGCAAATTTCCATTCATTAGCGTTGGTAAGTAATTGAAGGCGATATTGGGACACGTTTCCTTTAATACCTCACCGGCTTCAATGATATGTGTTGAAATAACGAACATGGAATTGCGCTTCTGCGCGAAGCCTTCAGTAATAGCTATGGTAGCTTCGTACGCGTCTTTCACGTTAGTGCCGCGAAACAATTCATCGATAATGACAAATAGATTTTTGCCCATTGCCAGTTCTTTGGCCATTTTTTTTACGCGCAATACTTCGGCGTAAAAATGACTGGTACCTTCTCCCAGATTATCTGGTAAGTTGATTGTAGTGTAGATGCCATCCATAGCGGTAAATTCCATATGGCTGGCTGCAACCGGAAAACCCATGTGTGCCAGGTATAAGGCCGTACCCAGCGATTTCATGAAAGTTGATTTACCGGCCATGTTAGCCCCGGTTAAAAAAACGACATTGCTCTTTGGACTCAGTTGGAAACTGTTAGGGATTGCGCTTTTTAACTGCGGATGATAAACGCCTTCTATCATCAAGCAACGGCCTTGCGCCTGAAGTGCCTTGGCGAATGTAAAACCGTTCACTTTGGCAATCCGGCCGACAGATATATATACATCTAATAGGTAAATGTATTGTAAAAGTGTTTTAATGACAGCACGGTTTCTAAACCTTAAAACAACATCCAGATTAGCAATAGCCGCATAAGTTATTCTACTTTTATTAGTTGTTGAAGGTAAACTGTCAAATAAAGATTCCTTAAGTAACAGTCCGTGAATAGTATTCAACTCTTCCATGTAGGGAGTTTCCGTTACCGAAATGAGCTTGTCGGTAAAATTTTTTAAACTGCTGATAATAGTAATACATGCATTTACACCTGTGTGAACAAACTTATATTCCTTGTCTTCTGCAATTAAATTATTCAATTTTTTTACAATAGTATTATCTTCCTGCTGTAGCTTGCTGCGTTCATCCGTATTGTTCAGGTATTGTTCAACAATATCGAAAAGCTCTGTATCAAAAGGAAAGTCGGACCTAACAGAAAAGTAATGAATAATTCCGCTGCGCTTGTTGATAGCAGTGGTGTCAGATAGGGGATGACGGAACATGTCCTCCAGCAACTCGGCGCCTCCGCGGGTAAATGTATGGTTGAACATGGCATAAATGGATTGTCCGTTATGCCGTTCGAATATATTTAAATCATCAATGGTTTGTTGATCGGTGTTGAATAACATATTTATTTTCTTTTACGCCTAATCAGAAATACAATTGCAAATACAGCCAATAGTGCAGGCAGTATCCATAGAAAAATAATCTTAAGTACTTTTACCCCAGCCCTGTTAATAGTAACCCTGTTATCTTTACCAATAGGCCTGCTGGCATCTATTGGAAATTGTCCGTAAGTAAACCACCTAAACATTTGCGAATTAAAAGTCGGATTCTGAACTCTGCCGTGTCCTCTGTCTAATGCAGCTGTAGTAAGAAGATCAGCATCGCCCGTTACGATTATGCGCTGTTGCTTGCCATTTATTTTACGTTCCAATGCAAGTGCCACCGGGATAGGAGAGTGATCATCGCCATTCGCTGCTGAAAAAGCGATCTCTGCCGAATCCAGCACAACTACTCCTTTTTTATTCCAAGTATCTATAGAATTGGTTACCAACAGCGGCTTGATCGTAAATGGCCCTTTAGGATCGTAGCTTAAACCTGCTACGCCCGGTGTACTTACACCTATACTATCCTTAAACGGCTTTTTGAGTCCTCCGGAGAGGCCCGAAGCGAACTTAGTCAATAGCGCTTCGACCATGTTTGGCGGAAAATTTTTGGTTTTTTGAACCAACATTCCATCCATCACTTGCACACCAAGTGGCTGTATAATTGGGTTTATGATATCCTGTTTAGCAGGTTCACTGGTAATTATCAAATTACCACCGTCATCAATATATTTTTGAATTTTGATAAGTTCATCCGGGGTGAAATTGGTCCGAGGGTCCCCAATAACCAGTGCAGAAAGGCCTTGCGGGATCTCGTGGTCTTTCAGCGCCAAAGTTTCGCAATCAAAACCTTGGTTCACAAGCGTAGTCCTTTCTTCTATGTTGGCTACCATAGCACCAAAATCGCGGGGGCCTAACCTTTCGATGCTACGTTCAAACTCCCCCTGTACAAAAGCTATTTTTGGCACCGGACCTGTAAGGCGCTTGATAGCTGCAATTACTTCTGTCTCATCAGGAATAATATGCGGATCATCAAAGAATCTCAAAAAAGTGATTTTGCCTTTATATTTTAATCGCATTACACACCTGTTTTTTTCAGGTTCCAGGTCAATTATCTTTTTGATTTCTTCCGGTGTTTTAAAATCACTAAGCTCCTCGCCACGTGCATCCGCATTTTTTTGAGCCTGTTGTTTTAACGTTTGGCCCGGAAAATCTTTCATTGTAAACACATGACTATCATGTGAAACATTATAATAATAAACGAAGTTGAATTTAATATTAGGCTTAAAGCGCAAGTAAGGATCCCATATAGCGTTAATTCGGTTTCGTTGGCTAGGGGCACCGATCTGATACATGTGGTCAAGTAAATTAAAATAATAAGTAACCTCCAGTGGTTCATCCCCTATTTGGCTAATTGCTTTTTGAGCGTTTGGGGTAAGCGTATTAAGTTTATCGGCAGTGGCATCGCAGTAACCAATAAAAAGGGGTATAGCACTAACATAACCAATTGCCAATGCCACAAAAAACACTGCGATATAACGACCTGCTATTTTTAAAGCAGAAAGTGATTCGCGTCCAGACTGCAGCCTGATAATGCTGAAAACAAGAAACATGGCTATGATGACAAGGAAATAAAACACATCTTTAGTGGTAATTAGGCCATTAAGCATGTGATCGATTCGCCCATTAAGTGAAAGAAAATAGGTGAGATCCCTGACAAAATCAACACCCTGCCAAATTTGGCCTATGTAGTTAAGCACTGCAAAAACTGCAAGTGTACAGATGGCGGCGACAATCTGGTAAGAGGTGAGACACGACATAAAAAGGCCGATAGCGGTATAAGCTCCTAAAAGCAGATAAATTCCTAACAGCCCTGAAAATAATAAACCCATATCCGTGGATTTTATATTGAAAAAGCTCATCGTTACAAAAATTGACAGTATAAGAATCAACAGGAGATTGTAAGTCATCATGGCGCAAAACTTCCCTAAAATGATTTGTCTTACTTTTATAGGTGATGAATACAGAAGTTTAATCGTTCCACTACTTACTTCTCGGCTAATGAGGCCCATAGTGAGCAAAGGCAGATATAAATATAATTTTGACAGGACGGACATGAAGAGGCCTCCTGGAGGACCTACCATGATGGTACTTGTTAATAGTTTGAGGGCATCCAAAAAGCTTCCCCCAATATCTTGCTCAACGAGGATATCTCTTAAATTATTGGTATAAATAAGCCCGCACTGAAAAAGAAATACGATAGATAATATCCATGCAATGGGTGAATAAAACAATGTGTTAAGTTCTAACCTTGCTATTCTTAATGTAGTTTTCATTTAATAATTCTATTTGGCTTTGTTTGATAATTGGGCGAAAACTTCGTCGACGGAAGTTTTATCGAGGCTGATCTCTCTTAGTTTCCACCCGTTTTTCACACTCTGTTCAACAACTTTTTCGGTAATTTCCTGATCACCGTTAAAAAAAATCCGCAATTGCCTTTCCGTCAAGTAATCAACCTTTGTAACCCCGTTTATTTTCAATAATTCACGGGCTGATGGTGGATTATACAGATGTACGAGCACACTATGTGGTTCTACATAATTGTTAAAAGCATCCATAGTATCGGCGAAAACAATTTTCCCACCTTCAATCATTGTGATATCATTACACAATAATTGTATCTCGGATAAGATATGTGAGGAAAATACTACGGTACGGTCTAAAGCGATTTCTTTTATCAGCGCCCTCACCTCAACAATCTGATTCGGGTCTAATCCATTGGTAGGCTCATCAAGCACCACTAACTTAGGACGGTGAATTATAGCCTGGGCGATACCAACTCTTTGGCGATAGCCACCTGATAAATTTTTTATAAGTCGGTTACTAAAATGGGTTATGCCACATCGTTCTTTAGCATCATTAAGGGCGGCTTTTACTTTGCTGGTTTCAATAAGGCGTAGATATGCACAGTGTGTTAAATACTCATCTACTGTGAGGTCGAGGTAAAGCGGCGGATTTTGCGGCAGGAAGCCGATAAGCTTTTTAGCTTCCTCGGGTTCTTCGCGCATGTTAATGCCATCTATATAAACCTCCCCTTCTGTTTGGTTCAGCACACCGCACATGATGTTCATCGTGGTTGATTTTCCGGCACCGTTAGAGCCGAGCAGGCCCACTATGCCGCTTTTATTGATTTGCATATTAATGTCGCGGATGGCCCACGACGTACTGTATTTATGAGACAGCTGCTCGATTTTTAGAATTTGATTATCCATTTCAATATTAGAATGATGAAGTTTTATTTTACGATACTGAAAATCCTTATAGCAATAGTTTAGCTTATAGCGACGGACGTAACCCCGTCGCTATGAAAAAAAGCTATAATTACATTTAAAGTGATCGACGTGCTAACTTTCCGTTAACGAGAACATTGTTAGCTTTACTAACAATTAGTAAGTATTTTGAACTATTTGGCCATTACTGCTTGTGATATCATTTTGCGGAAGCGGCGTGGCAAACCGCCTTGAATTTGCCGGGAGTGTAAATGTTTGCAACACAAGCGGCTTTATAGTTGAAGAAGAATTATATTGATAAAACAAACGATTGAGCGCGCCCACGTCATCACCGGCATAATCATTGTTATTCAGTCGCTTAATATCTCCCCAACGCTGCCTGAAAGGCATCTCGCGCCTGCGCTCTTGCAAAATAATGGTTATTGCAGCAGCTTGCGTGGCAGCTACCAGATCGGGTGAACCGGTAACTGTACGTGCGCGATGCAAAACGTTAACAGCCGACATTGCGCCGGGAATATCCGCTGTGCGGGCTAAGCATTCAGCTTTTATCAAGTACATCTCGGCTGTAGTAGGACCTGAAGGCATAGATGTTTCACCGTAAAATATATATCCCGGGTAACTATATGCAGGGTTAATAAGCCCTTTCGTGTAAGAGAAATTCTGAACTATATGGTATTTATACCGCAGGTCATTAGTTTGATCGTAAATGCTTAACAATGAACGGCTCGGTATAAACCAATTAAGTGTATTCGCAAAGCTTAACGATCTGAAATAGGTAGATTCAGGCCAGCTAAGTTGATAGGTAACATCCGTTTTGTCATGGGTATAAGGATACTGTATTGTTACTGTTTGTTTAGTGCCGTTCTTATTAGTTATTATAACACTTGCCGAGGTGCCAAAACGCATACCGGTATTATAATTAACTAATGTACTGTATAAAGTTAATGAGGCATTGGCATATTTTAACGCATTGGCATAATCACCTATGCTTAAATAAAAACGGGCTGCAAAAGCGTTTACACCGGCCGTATTGGCGCGCCAGGTGCGCGCAACATTATTTTGCACCAATGGTACTGTAGTTTTCAAAGCTTCTGCAAGGTCGGCCTGTATTTGCTGATAAGTGGCACCTAAAGGTTGACGAACTAATGATTCTTCATAGTTTGGCAGTAACTTAATGGGCAAACCAGGTTCATTCAAATTCGCCGGGCTATATGGCAGGCAGTAATTAGTAACTAATTCCCAATAACTGTATGCACGGATAAAATGTGCGTCAGCAGTCAGGTCGGCTTTTTGCTGATCAGTACCGCTCACTTTTTTTACGTTATCTAATACCAGGTTTGCCTGATATATTTTACTGTACTCACCACTCCAGAAAGTCTCACTAAAATCCGTGGGGATGTACTGTGTATCCCAGGTACCAAACTCTATGGCTTCTAACGGATACCTTGATGGCAACGCATTATAAATGGCTGTATCCAGTTGAAAGTCATCGGTACTATAGATCGCTGTACGGTTGATCTCATTGTAAAAACTGCTGAAATTGTTTAAAAGCGCATCCAGGTCCGATGTCTGCGTAATAACAACCCCGGTTCCTTTGGACGGCCTTACGCTAAGTTCTTTATTGCAGGCAGTAAAGACTGATAATACTATACTTAATGCGGCGGCTAAACAACCGGATATATATCTTCTTCTTTCCATGTTAATGTTATCGTTTATATATTGATGGGATTGTTTAAAGCTCTATTCTCAGGTTTACCATGTACTGCGCCACAGGTTTTAGAGTACCAGGGAGAAACTCTGGATCCTGGCCGGTTTTGTTAGAGAATATGCTAAACAGATTATTACCTTGTATGCCAACTGAGGCACGCTTAAAGTGTGCATGGGAGATTACGCTAACAGGTATATTATAACTTAAGTTGACTTCTTGCATCCTCAACAATCCTGCGTTTAAATAATTATAGCTCATAAAACGTGCAGTTTGCGCATAAGGAGTGAGCGAACTGGTCGTAGAAGCAGGCAAGGTTAACATCGTATTTGGATCGCCGTTAAGCACCGCTGATAATTGCCTGTTAGGTAAAACATACCCGGCTGTAGCCGAGGGGTAATTAAAAGCCTGGCCCTGGAATACGCCACCATATTTACCGGTTACTATAAAAGAAAAATTAAAATCATATACTTTAAAAGAGTTGGTCATACCCAATAAGTAAGGTTGATCAAAAGTTCCGGTATTTTGTAAAAATGTACGGGCGTCGGACGTTGTAGGGATACTGGTTATTGGGTAAGTTGTACCATTAGGCCCCTGTATAGATGCTACTCCTCCAACCAGTCCGACATACTTAAACGCCCAAGCAGTATTAGGATCATACCCGGTTATATAGTTATTGCCGGTGGTGAAACTTGAATATGCGCTTGCAGTATTGATAATGCTTATAACTTTGGTACGGTTATCAGACATGTTGACACTACCACGCCAAGCAATCTTATTACCATCTATTGGCAAGGTAGTACCTAATACGATTTCAATGCCTTTATTGCTTAATGAGGCACCGTTAAAAACAGTACTGGTGCTTCCGTTTACTGAGGGGATGGTTACAGTAGTCAACAGGTCTCGGCCTTCTTTGTCATAGTAATCTATCGATCCAAATAATCGGCCCTTAAATAATGAAAAATCGGTACCGAGGTTTAATGTCCCTGTGCGTTCCCATCTTACATAAGGATTACCTTGCGTACGGATCGTCGCAGTAGGATCACCTGTATAAACATTAGGGGAAGTACTCAAATTTAGTGTAGTATACGGGCTGCTTGCGGTATTTACATTGCCGTTATAACCGTATGTTGCCCTAAGATTTAATCTGTTGAGCCAGGTTAAACCCTGCATAAAGTTTTCTTTAGAGATATCATAACTTAGGCCAAGCGAACCAAAAGGCCGGTAACGATATTTAGGATTGTCGGTAATCAGATTTGATGCATCTGTTCGTGCGCTAAATGAAACCGTATATTTCTTTAAATAAGTATATGCTCCACTGGCAAAAAACGAATAAAAAATTTGAGTTGAATAGCTGTATGAATTTAAAGCGTTAAAAAAGTTACTGTTGCCCTGCCAGTTGGTACTACTTGCAAAATTTGGTGTCCCTACAGCAAGCGTATTATCATTGTATCCATAACTATTGGGGTAATTAGACGTTTTGAAAGTCAGGTTGCTGTATTCTATACCTGCAATTGCATTAAATTCATGCTTGTCATTATAATTGCGGTTAAAATTAAGCTGGTCGCGGAAATAATATTTATTGGTTGAAACGGCTTGCTGATTCTGAAGGATACCACCTATCGGTAGGTTAAGGGTAACTGCACCATTTGTTGCCACAGTAGCGGTTGTATTAACCGTGCTTCGTACTAAAAAGGTTTGGTCGTTCTCATAATCCCTGTTATAACGCTGAAAGTATTCAAACTGGCCTTTTACATCAAATGTAAGGCCTGGTATTATTTTAAAGGTTAGGCCACCCTGAAAACGGGTATTATATTCGGGCGTTTGTAAATTGCGGTTATCAACTTCTTGTATAGGGTTAAAAGTAAATGGATATGGGAAGTTGGCTGTATTGTAAAGCCTTGATACCATTTGCTGATAAAACTGCGGTACATCTGTTAAAGTCCCGTCAGGGTTTTTTAACAAAGCATACGGCGATATACCTGCAATGCTACTTAAAGAATATCCGTTTGCTGTAGTGTTGTTATATTGCGCATTTACACCCAAATTAACGTCAAGCCATTTATATGGGCTGGCAGTGCCACGATAGTTAAACCGGAATTGCTGATCTTTATTCCCCTTTAAACTATATTGGTCTGTTTGAAATTCCATAGCCAAAAAATTGGTCATTTTTTCGCTTCCGCCGGAAAGGTTGAGGTTATATTGGGTGGTAAGCGGATTGGATAATAAGTTATCGCTAATTTGTTGGCGGTTGTCTTGCGTTTTTAACTGCGCCAATGTAGCGCTCAGTTGTTCTGCAGTAGTGTATCCTAAAAAATTTTCGTTTAAGGCCGCTGTGGCAGGGCTTCTTTTGTTTGTATTAAATATGGAGTTGGTAAATGCCGAAGTTCCATATTTATTATAAACCATCGCCTCATAATCAACGGTTTCGGATGGCGAGGCTAAACCTCTGGCATAGTCTATGTCAATTTTTGGTGAAAAGGACGCATAGGCAGAAAATTCTACTTTTAAAGGTTGGTTTCTTTTACCAGATTTAGTGGTGATTACAATTACACCATTTGTAGCTTTTGCACCCCAAACGGCCGCAGCCGCTGCATCTTTTAATACCGTAATACTTTCTACATCATTTGGGTCGACCAAGCCAGTTGGGCTGGACAATGTGCTGGTTACGGGAAATCCGTCAATTACGATCAATGGAGGTGATGAGTTGGCACCTTGAATAAGGTTGCTCTTACCGCGTATTTCGATATTCAAGCCACCAGATGCTGTTGGTGTGGTTTGTAAACCGGCAGTAGTTCCGATAAGCCTGGTAATAATATCATTTGTTGGCTTTTCTATTTGATCTTTACTAATAACGTTATAAGAACCGGTTGCCTGTTCCAGCGAAAACTGTTGGTATCCGGTGTTTACTACATTAACTTCTTGTAATTTAGTTTGTTCGCTATTTAACCGCACATCCAGGTTAACATCACTTTTGTTCACCACAATCTCTTTTACATATTTAGCATAACCAATATAAGTTACTTCGACCCTGTACCTTCCTGCCGGGAGGCTAATGCTAAAGTTACCGCCCGCATCCGTGATCGACCTTATACTTAACCCGTCTTTATTGCCGGTAATAGTTATAAAATTTACGGTAGCCCCAGGCAAATCAGCCCCGGTTGAATCTTTAACTACGCCATGTACTGTTTTTAGTGGGATAAATTCTTTAAGCAGCTTATCAATAAAAGAATTTTCCTTCGCTCGAACTAAAATGGTTTTGTCCGTTATTTCATATTCTAACTGTTGGTAGGCAAATATTTTGTCGAGTGCCCCCTGTAGTTCCATATCTTTGACTTCTATGTTAACGGGGGCAGCATTTTTTAATACGCTTTTGTTAACCAGAAAATCATAACCAGTTTGCTGCCTGATCTGGTCGAACACTTTGTTAATGGGGACATTCTTTTCATACAATGTGATCTTTTGCGCAAACGAGTTAGCGCTTACCTGTAAGATAGCTGCAAGCAGCAGCAGCGTGGTAATCTTCATTGTCAACAGGATTTTAGCTATACAGCCACGTGGCCGTACAAAAATTTGGGGGTAAAATTTGTACATTTGTTTAAAGCATGGGTTAATGCGTTAAAGCCCTTTCAATGTCGAAGTTGGGTTGGGGCTTTGCGCGGTTCGTTATAATTTATTAATTGTGATCGTAATCCATGTTGATAGCCGGAGTTTGGTTAGCGCCTCTCTGGCTTTTTTATTTATGAGATTACCGGCAGGTTCAAATTTATTTCGATACGGTAACCCTCCTTCCTTCTACTTTAAAATGAACTGTTTTGTAATATTCCAATTCCTTTAGCACTTCGCTTATATTTTTAAAACGTGATATGGCCCCACTAAATTCATCATCGGGGATAGCACCTTCAAATTGAACTTCAATATCATACCAGCGTGATAGTTTTCGCATAATCGGTTCTATATTTTCCCGGTTAAAGCGGAAATAGCCATTTTTCCAGGCAACCGTTTCTTCAACATTAGCATCGCTTACCAATAACTGATTGTTTTTAAATATTGCTTGCTGCCCGGGCTTGATGATTTTAAAACTGTTGTTTCCCGTTATTTTAACCGAGCCTTCTAACAACGTAGTTTTAACGTTAGGCTCATCAGCATAAGCGTTGATATTAAAATGTGTGCCTAATACCTCAACAGTTTGGCCTTGGGCAGTTACCTTAAATGGTTTTTTAGCATTATGTGCTACTTCAAAATAAGCCTCGCCGGTAATGGCTACTTCACGGTAAGTACCTGTAAAAGCTACCGGGTAGGTAATGGATGAGGCTGCATTTAGCCAAACATTGGTACCATCGGACAAAACAACTTTATATTGCTCCTTGCGGCGGGTTGATACGGTGTTTAACATCGTAATAGTACTTTTTGCCGTACTTAATTGGTATTGTAACTGTCCGTTGGCTGTTTTAGTTATTGCCATATTACCCTGTACGGCTATTTGACCAACGGGCTTGGCATTCAGCAGTATTTTTTTTCCATTGCTTAACGTTAATGTTGCGCTGTTGCTACCGGGTGTAACATCATTAACTTTGCTTTGGGCTGCTGTGTTAGTGGCAGCAGTTGGCTTGTGTAGTATAAAGTATCCGCCAATTGAAACAAACAATAAAATAGAGGCCGCTGCAGCAATACGCGGCCAAATACTGCGGACCTTGGTTTTAACAGATAACCCGGTCCATAATTTATCTTGTGCCTGTATCAGGGCATCTTCAGATAATTCAGCCCTGTCAGCTTCGTTAAATCGTAAGTACCAGCTTTCTACAAGTGCGGTTTCTTCCGCCGAGCATTCGCCTGATGTATATTTAGCTAATAACTCTTTAAGTTGTATTTTTTCCATATATGACAGGATTTTACCTGTTCATAATAGCAATACGTTTCAAAAAAAACGTTTGGGGATATAGATTTAAAAAATTTTGAATAATAATTTTAAAATAACCGCCAGGATTGGGACGATTAGGTCAAAAATTGATATAAATACTAAAAAAGAGCAGTAAACCCAGCTTCAAACGTAAAGATCGCAATGCCTTTTTCATTTGATCGGCAACTGTTGATTCTGTTATGCCCATTTTTAAAGCGATATCTTTGTTTGACAAGTATTCTTTTCTACTCAATTCAAACACTTCCCGCATTCTTGGTGGTAATGCGGCTATTTCTCTTTCAATTAATTCTGCAAATTGCTTTTCCCGAATCAGGTGATCGGTAATTAAATAGCTTTTACTATCAAAAACTTTAAACGACTCTTCGTAAGATGTTATAACTTTTTTATGGCGAATGCGGTCAAATACCAAATTGCGAACGTTAATAAACAGGTATCCCCCCAGATTATTATTTTCTTTCAGTTGTTCTCGGCTTTTCCATAACCGTGCAAATACTTCCTGAACTACATCGTGCGCATCGTCTGCATCACGAAGCTTATTAAAGACATGGGAATAAAGGACTTTACTATATCGTTTAAAAACCTCTTCAAAAGCACTGTGGTTGCCCTGTTTTAAGAGAACGGTTAGTTCCTGGTCATTGAATATACTACACGTTATCATTAAAGTTATGTATAACGAATATATATAAAATTAGCAATATTTTGAAAGCTGCCTACTAAAATAACCATGCGGCAATATAACGAACGGTTGTGGATTAGTATGTTTATATGTAGTGCGATTAAGAAGCTAATGCCTATTTAAAATAATTAGTGGGTTCTTTGTTTTTTATGTTGATGAAAAGGAAGCAGGTAACGGCTTGAATTTCATTCGTTGATGATGTAGGAAATTAGGTTTTAAATTTGGAATATTTCCTTCATAACATAGCAGGCTTCTTTATTTGTCAACAGAATCTACTAAATAAAATTTATACTGAGATATATCTTGTTTTAAGGGCCTGTTTAAATTTTATTCAGTTTATTTTAAATGCTTCTTTTACCTCATGAAAATCATTAGTTCATTATCCTTTTTGCATCGATGCAGTTTTTTAAAACAGAATTTATACGCATAAAAGAAGCATTATAAATTTTTTATGATGGAATTTTTAAACAGGCCCTAACTCTTAAAAAAACGTGGT
>CAZZVY010000045.1:0-17003 GCA_964657585.1 uncultured Mucilaginibacter sp.
TATCAGGAGTACCAGGGGCAAAAACTCGTTGAAAGGTTTAATGCTTACAGCTATTGGTATTTAAGCAAGGTAATGGATTCGCATAACGTGGGAAGAAACAGGGACGGAATTGAGAATGCCTTAAGTTTAATTACAGCTAAGACGCTGGTGATAGGAATAAAGTCTGATCTGTTATTTCCGATTGAAGAACAGCATTACCTTTATAAACAAATACCCGGTGCGGCACTAACCGAAATAGATTCATATTATGGACACGATGGATTTTTAGTGGAAACCGGTTTACTTACCCGTAGCATTTCTTTATTTTATAAGGCAAATGCACAAGGAAAGATCATAAATTTGCAGCAAACAGCACAATGAATAAAAAATTAAAGATAGGCTTATTTGGATTTGGCGTAGTTGGCCAGGGTTTATATGATATTATAAAAACCAAAAACCTGAACATTGAGATTGTAAAGATAGCTATCAAGGATGCTTCTAAAAAGCGCACCCTGCCGCAGGAATTATTTACTACTGACAAAAACGAATTGCTGAATAACCCGGAAATCAATACCATTGTTGAGTTGATAAATGATACCGAAGCTGCCTTTGATATTGTTTCAACCGCTTTGCGCACCGGGCGCGATGTGGTATCGGCCAGTAAAAAAATGGTAGCTACCTATTTGCAGGAATTGATAGACATACAACATCAGCACGGCACCTCGCTATTATATGAAGGGGCAGTTTGCGGCAGTATCCCTATTATCCGAAATCTGGAAGAGTATTATGATAATGAATTGCTGCACTCCATAAGCGGTATTTTTAACGGGTCATCAAATTTTATTCTATCAAAAGGTTATAACGATAGCCTGGATTACGACATTGCTTTAAAAGAGGCGCAGCAACTTGGTTTTGCTGAGACCGACCCTACAATGGATGTTGGCGGTTTTGACCCTAAATATAAACTGGTGATTGCTTGTGCCCACGCTTACGGGGTAATAGTGAAACCGGAAGAAGTACTTAACGTTGGCATCCAAAACCTATCTGCATATGATCTGCAATATGCAAGAGAGAAAAAGCTAAAGATAAAACTGGTGCCGGTAGCTAAAGAACTGGATGAACGGCATGTAACCATGTTTGTTTTACCCAAGTTTGTGAACGAGGATGAGTTTTTATACAATGTAGATTACGAATATAACTGCGTAATGGTACAGGCGGCATTTGCAGATCAGCAATTTTTTTATGGTAAAGGCGCAGGCGGCCATCCTACCGGCTCGGCGGTATTATCTGATATAGCCGCGCTGCGTTATGATTACCAGTATGAATATAAAAAGGCAAAAGAAAAAAAGGACCTCAGGTTTACCAATAACGTGGAACTTGGTATTTATTTGCGATATGATGATGAGGCATTAATTGAAGCTTTGCAGTTTAAACACATCCATGAGCGTTTTTACTCGGGTAATTACAAATTTGTATCAGGGAAGATCAATTTGCAAAACCTGATCGATAACCAGGAGCGGATAGCTAACGACAAGGCGTTTATAGCCTTTGCCGATCAGCTAACCAGTGTTAATTTAGCTTTGCCGGCAAAACAGTCGGTTGAAGCTTATGGAATATAAATCAGTATCCATTTTTAATTCACCATATACGTTTTCCCAGGTAACGACCGGATAAAGCCCTGCATTTCCATATTAAGCAAACTCATAGCTAACTGGCTGGTAGGGATATTTATGCGTATAGCCAGATCATCAATTGCCAGCGCCGTTTTATTTTGGCGGATAGCTTCAAATATTAACCGCTCATTATCAGAAAGATCAATAGGTAACATTAATTGCTCTGGCTGCCTCGCTTCATCTTTTTTTTCCCACCCCATCATAAAAGCCAGGTCAGCCATACATGACAATAGTGAAGCTTTGTTATTCCTTATCAAAAAATTGCACCCTTCAGAAAATTCATCATTAACCCGTCCGGGAAAGGCAAATACATCGCGGTTATAAGAGTTAGCAATTTCAGCGGTAATAAGCGCCCCGCCTTTCAGGCTGGCTTCTACCACTATTGTGGCATCGGCCAAACCGGCAACTATACGGTTACGCTGCGGAAAGTTTTCACGATTAGGCATAGTACCCGTTGGATATTCTGTTAATATACCACCGTTGTGCTGCATCTTATCAGCCAATGAACGGTTTTGGTAAGGGTACATCTTATCAAACCCATGCCCCAATACACCTACTGTTGGTATGTTATACTTTAAACTTTCGCGGTGGGCGGCAGTGTCAATGCCTAAGGCCAGTCCGCTTACAATCAATACGTGATACTGCTGCAATTCTTCTATTAACAACTGGCAAAGCTGTTTACCATATTCTGTTGCGTTGCGGGTGCCTACAATACTTATTATTTTAGGGATATTAAAATCAGCATTGCCTTTGCTATATAACAGCAAAGGTGCATCATCGCAAGCTTTCAAACGTTTAGGATAACGCTGGTCGGTATAAAGCAGTACGTTTATGTTATTGCTTTCAATATATGCAAGTTCCCGTTCAGCCCGCAATAAAGGTGTTTTAAGGTCGGTAAAGCTTTCCATTCGCTTATCACCTATGCCTGGTACTTTCCTTAACCTAGACGCTGAGGCGCTGAACACAGCCTCGGCATCGCCAAAATAAGCAAGTATGTTTCTTGATAATCCAGGCCCGATATTTTTTAAAAATGTAAGTGCGATTTGGTGTTGTAATGACATATTGCGGCTGATAAAATAAAGACTGCAGATTAAATTATTTATGCGTTTAAACTTTTTTGATATTTAGTTGAACATGTAATTAATACATCAAAAAGTGGTAATTACCGCTTAAAAATAAATTATTAATATTGCTATAACTGCATTAATGAATAATGGAAACGGAAAAACTATTTAAAATTACAGATGAAAGTATGGCCATGGAGAAGGCCAAAAATTTTTGCGCTTACCAGGAGCGATCGCAGCAGGAGGTACGCGACAAATTATATGAATGGGGGTTATGGCCGGAAGCAGTTGAAAACACAATAAGTAAGCTTATAACTGAAAATTTTTTGAACGAAGAGCGGTTTGCCAGCGCTTATGCACGCGGCAAATTTAATCAGAAAGGCTGGGGACGCAATAAAATTAAACAGGGGCTGAAAATAAAACGCATACCTGATATCTTGATAAAAAAAGCCCTGAACCAGATAGAAGATGAAGCATATATACTTAGCCTTAAAAGATTATTAAACAAAAAAGCCGGCACAATTTCTGAAAATAACCCATCTAAACTTCGTTATAAACTACAGCAATATGCCCTGGGCCGTGGTTATGAAAGCGAATTAATAGCTGATGTTTTGAAAAACAATGGATTATAAAAAGTTTTATATTATTAGTATATTTTACTTGCATAAATTTCTTTTCTGCCTATATTTGCACCTCACAAACGCAAGGTTGATATCAAACGAATGTGAATAACAATGCGAAAGTAGCTCAGTTGGTAGAGCACGACCTTGCCAAGGTCGGGGTCGCGAGTTCGAATCTCGTCTTTCGCTCCAATCCCTTCCGTTAAAAAGAAGGGATTTGTTTTTTGAAGGTTCACTCCAAACCTTACCATGCTCAGATGGTGGAACTGGTAGACACGCAGGACTTAAAATCCTGTGCCCTCAACAGGCGTGCGGGTTCGATTCCCGCTCTGAGTACTTCAAAATAAGGCGATTGCGCGAGATGCTTGATCGCCTTTTTATTCAGGACAACTATAGGATCAGGACAATTACAGAATCCATACAACTATAGGACAACAATATTATTATCTTTCTAAGTTTCTCTTCAACTTTTTCTATAAGCATAACATTACCCGGGTTAATGTGCAATCTAATAGGTTGAAAAAAGTTGCCGTCGGATTTAAATCAAAAAATATACAATATAAGAGGAATGGTTATCTTCATATTACTTAAATTACAACTAAAACAACCTTTGCCAAATAAGGTATGAAATTATTGTTAAACCTCCTCTATTTATGTATATGATAAATCGATAAACAAAAATGAGCAAAAAATTACAGCTGCTTAAGATATTCATAACTTTATAAGTTAATTAATAACTAAAACCCTTTTAATTATCCGGAGTTCATCTAATAAGGTATTTAAAATTTCATGCATAATAAAAATTATAAATCTCCTCAAACGGAAACAGAACGCGCATTTGCAGCCATATGGCAACAACTATTAAAAAAAGACAATATAGGTGTACACGATAACTTTTTTGAACTTGGAGGGCATTCTTTTCTTGCTGTAAAAGTAATTAAGATGATTAATGCATTAGGATATACCCTTGAACTTAAAGATATATTCCTTAACCAAACCATAGCTGAATTATCTAAAAAAGCTAACGGATACCAAGATAAATTAATTGAAGCTAAGGAAGATAACCCGAGTGAAGGTGTGGCTGATAAATTAAACAGTTACCATAAACAACAAATAGAGTATCTGATCCCTATTCAAAAAGAAGGTGATCTGCCACCCTTTTTTGTTGTTCACAGTTTATGGGCTTATATTGAATTAGCTGCTCAATTAGGTAAAAATCAACCTTTTTATTGTTTGGAAGAGGCTAAATTTGACAGATTGGAAGACATTGCCTCATTTTATATAAATAAAATAAAAAACGTTCAACCAAGAGGACCTTATTACCTGGGAGGTTTTTGCAAACATGGCTTTATTGCATTGGAAATGGCTCGTCAATTGGTAGCCCAAGGGGAAGAAGTAGCGGCTTTGTTTATGTTTGAAACATATTCTCCAACTGGTGTAATTCCTCGTTTATCATGGAAGTACATGAAATTAAGCTATAACAAATTAGTCAGTTGGCCTTCTTTAAACAAAAAAAGATATTTAAAAGATGAAATAAGGCAGGCAGCAAAAATGACATTATATGCGTTCATTAAGTTCCTAACTAAAAGGGATTTAGTGAAAACATTTTCTGGAAAGATTATTCTGGCTAAACCGCGTCCTTACGATTTTAGCTATAACGGTAAAGTAGTTCTCGTTAGATCTGATACTAAAGAAATTTGGGCAAAAGATGATCATGAAATGGGCTGGTCAAAATATTTTACTGGCGAAATTGAAGTCTTTACTATTGAAGGCAGTCACACTGATATTTTTATAGCTCCTGGTGTTATAAAGCTCGCAAAAATCATAAAAAGAGTATTGGAAAATTCAAGAAATTACGTCATCAGCATTTAGTGTAAAATATCCTTCTTTAACTAATATTTTTAAAAAGCTGAGATCAGCAAAAGAACAATGGCTGTATTTGCGTTTTAAGCTAATTTTTTATAATGGGTTATAATGCGATAAAAAGACAATATATGTAAAACGAAAACGGGAGCCGCCTCTTTCGATTTAGCTCCCGTTTCTTAACCTTGCCTGCAGCCATAGCTATCGGCATGGCATCAAGTTTTGTGTATTTTGACTGGTATACTTCCAATCTACGTTTTAAAAATCCTGAATTTTGACTTCCTAAACCACAGTTCTTTCAAACGGTGAAATACTCAGTACGTTTATCATTGTTTTCACAAACTTTGAAATTCCGTATCACCTGTTACCTGTAATTGCTTCCTACCTTAGTGATCCGCAATCAGCATAATGCCCCTTTAATCATCCTTGTTAAATTGAACCTCTCAGTTCAGATATTGTTTCCCGGATTATTCAGCACCTCCTATGATCTTTAGCTCCTCCTGAAATTCGCCCGATTCACATTCGTTAACTGTAAGGCTGTCAAAGTACGTCGTTCTTGATAATACTAAGATAGTAGGTTAAACTATATGTGTCAAGTTTTTTTGCGATTTGTTTTAAACATGTTATACACATTCGTTTTAAAGTTATCAACATTTATCAACATCACAAATCTATGGCTATCAATTATATAAAAATTTAAGCTATTTTATTAACATTTGTGTTTTGAACGCTGCTTAAAATGTTTTGTAAATAATTGAGCCAGGATAAAAGGTTGATTTTTAAAAAATATAAATCTATTGACCTGGTACTGGTAGTTTATAAGCCTGCCTGGCCAATAACTTCCAGTCACCGCTTTGTTTTTGAAAAATCAGCATAACACCTAACACTGTGCTGCCAGGTTTTCCGCCATCATTGGTTTGAGCTGATAGTTTATGCCTTACTATAGCAGTATTGCCTGAAATTTTAATAGTTTGATCAGTAAGGTCTATAGTCACAAAATCTGATTTTCCGCTGGCAATAGCTTCAACAAATTCTGCTTTGTTTTGCACCACGCCGCTGGAGTGCCCATAGCTTAGTTCGTCGGCAGCCAATTTGGTCAGGCTGGCACGATTGCCATCTATCATAGCTTTACGCATAAACTCTACCGCTGTAATTATGTCTTTTTCATCCTTTGTTTGTGCAAAAACATTTACGGTAATTAATAAACATACAAAAAATAACAATGGTAATTTTTTCATGGGGCTAATTGGTTTAACAATACTAAAGTAGGCATTTTCACCAAAAAGCAGAACGCCTAAGATTTTGTGCATAAATTATATGCTATTGTATTTAAGGTTTTACTAAAATGGTTTTAGTGTTGCCCGGCCATTTACTATATTTAGAACATTAAAATAAGAGAAATGCGTAAAGTTTTATTTTTAAGTTTATTATCAGCTGCCTCTTACGTTGTACAGGCACAAAGTAAAAAACCTTTAGACCATTCTGTGTATGATGGCTGGCAAAGCGTAACCAATCAGGTTATCAGTGATAATGGCAAATGGATATTATATGTTGTTAAACCACAGGCGGGAGATGCTGACTTAGTGATTACCGATCCGCAGAAAACTTACAAGCTGCAGGTACCGCGTGCCGATACTGCACGTGTAACAGCCGATTCTAAATATGCGGCCTTCCTAATCCGTCCGTTGTATGCAGATGTGAGGATGGCTAAAATAAAAAAGAAACCTGCTGCCGATATGCCTAAAGATACGCTGGGTTTAGTTACGCTGGGATCAAACGTAGTTACTAAGGTACCAAGTATACGCTCATTTAAAATAGCAGAGAAAGCATCTGTTATTGCCTACCTGGCAACTGCCCCTGCAGATACGTCGCGGCGTGCAACAGCTGGCGGAGCTGCACCAACCGGGGGTGGCGGACGACGCGGAGGGGCCGGAGGCGGCGGAAATGCAGCTGCTGCAGGCGGCGCTGCACGTGAGGGGGAAGACCTTACCTTAAAACAATTAATTACCGGTAAGCAGCGCACCTTTAAATATGTAACAGACTACCAGTTAAGCAAAAACGGTAAACTGCTGGTTTTTGTGGCCACTGCCGCCCGTGCATCTAAAACTGCAAGGCCAGGTGTTTTTATATATGATATTGATAAAGACACACTAAAGGCCATTAGTACCGGCAGGGGTACCTATCGCAACCCGGTGTTTGACGATGCTGGCAAGCAGTTAGCTTTTACTGCTGAAAAGAACCCCGAAAAAGCCCAGGTGAAACCATATAAACTTTATTATTATAACACGCAAAAAGACAGTGCCGAAGTAATTGCCGGTCCGGGTTCGGCTGGTATGCCTGATAAATGGGCAGTATCTGCCGATGGCCGGTTAAACTTTAGCCGCAATGGCAGCAGTCTTTTTTTCGGCACTGCACCTATACCCAAGCCAATTGATACTACTATTGTTGACTTTGAGGTAGCTAAACTGGATATCTGGAATTATAAAGACGAATACCTGCAGCCTGAACAATTAAAAACACTTCAGCGCGATTTGCGCCGCAGTTACCTTGCAGTTATAACACCGGGCAATGCAGATATGAAAACGATACAACTGGCCGATAAATACATTGAGCAGGTTACCCTGGCTGAAAACAGCGACGCACGTTATGCATTGGGAGTAACAGATACTGGCGCGAGGGTGCAGGCCCAATGGGATGGCGGCGGTCATAATATTGCTTACCTGATAGATACTAAAACCGGAGAGCGAAAAAAAATTATTGACCGTGCAAAAGCGCGTTACAGCCTTTCGCCGGCAGGTAACTATGTAGTTTGGTTTGATGGACGTACACAAAACTGGTACAGTTATGCTATTGCCACCGGTAAAAAGGTTAACCTGACAGCTAATACCGGTGTTAAGATGGGTGAAGAAGACAACGATGTACCCGACGACCCAAATCCTTACGGCCTCTCCGGCTGGACTGCGAACGATAAAACGGTGTTGATATATGACCGATATGATATTTGGCAGGTTAATGCTGAAACCGGCGCTTCAACAAACTTCACAAACGGTATGGGCCGTTCCAATAAATTGATATTCCGTTATCCATTTATGGCCCGCGGAGCAAGAGGCGGAGGTGGCCGTGGCAGCGCTGGCGCCGGAGCTTTGGAAGAGTTGAAATACATCAGCGATAAGCAACCTTTATGGCTGCTTACTCAAAACTATGATACCAAGCAATGGGGTTACTATAAAAAACAGTTAGGTAATACAAAAGCGCCTGAAAAAGTTGTGATGGGCGATTATGCCATCAGCGCACTTCAAAAAAGTAAAGACGGCGACCTGTTCATTTATACTAAACAAAATTACCAGCATTCGCCTGACCTGTATGTTTCTGCCGATCTGAAAAAGGAAACCCAATTAAGCGCCATTAATCCGCAGCAATCACAATATAACTGGGGTACTGCCGAAATGGTGAAATGGACTACGCCTAAAGGGTATCCATCTATGGGGATCCTTTACAAGCCGGAAAACTTTGACCCGGCTAAAAAGTACCCGATGATCTGCTACTTTTACGAAAAGGTATCGGAAACACTTAACAACTATATACCACCCGCTCCTACACCTTCCCGTTTACCTATTTCGTTTTTCGTAAGTAACGGGTACCTGGTGTTTACCCCTGATATTAGTTATGAGACCGGTCATCCGGGGCAATCAGCCGTAGAGTTTGTAAATTCGGGCGTAGAAATGTTAAAGAAAAACCCCTGGGTTGATGGTGCGCACATTGGCATACAGGGCCAGAGCTGGGGCGGTTACCAAGTAGCCTATTTAATTACAGCTACCAATATGTATGCGGCAGCCTGGGCGGGCGCCCCTGTTGCCAACATGACATCGGCTTACGGCGGCATACGCTGGGAAACCGGGGTAAACAGACAATTTCAATATGAAAAAACTCAGAGCCGCATTGGTGCTACCTTATGGGAAAAGCCGGAGTTATATATCGAAAATTCCCCGCTGTTTCATTTGCCGAATGTAACAACCCCGGTAATGATTATGAGTAATGATGCCGATGGCGCTGTGCCATGGTACCAGGGCATAGAGATGTTTACCGCCTTACGCCGTTTGAACAAACCGGTATGGCTGCTGGAATACAATGACGAGGCACACAACCTGGTACTGCGTCAGAACCGCAAGGATATCAGCATACGTGAGCAGCAATACTTTGACCACTTCCTGAAAGGCGCACCAATGCCAATATGGATGAGCAAGGGCGTTCCTGCAGTTGATAAAGGCAAAGATTGGGGATTTGCGCTGGACAAATGATATATCAACTATTTGCTTAACGAATAACGAAGCTTCAATCACTACTTAAAATCTGACTCAAGCTACAATCACTTTTTCAGCACATGCCTTGTTAACACCATACCGTTAAAGTTAGCGGCATTCATTTTTGCGGTAATTGCATTTTGTGCGTCGGCTGAATATGCCCCGTTTGAATCATCCGTGCTTTGCACTTGTAATGCAGCTGGAACGCTATAGGTACCTTTATTAACATAATTAAGGGCTTCGGCAAGTAAGGCTTCGGTAGGGTCTCCAAAGTCTTTGGTTACATCGTCAGCAATAATTACTCCGGGATAGTCTGTAGTACCCGGTTTCATGCCTGAATAATAACCGCCCTGCGCCGAGGCATTCTTGGTTTCAAACTCTGGTATATACATTTGGTACTTATTAATGTCGATATCAAAAAAGCCAACCGGTTTACCATAGGTGGTGCTGCCAATTAGCTGCACGTTCATATAAGGGCGCAAATTGTTTATGGTTAATTCACTTGCCGAGGCTGTACCGCCGGTAACAATAAAAAACACACGGTTAATATTGAGTGTACCTTGCTTGCTGAAATTTACTGCATTAGCAGCTACGGAGTAATTAATTTGACTGTAATTATAAAGCTGGTTACTTGAAGCATCTCGCCGTACCTGATTTTTTAATAATGTTTCCTGATTGGAGGTAAGGGTTGCATTATAGTAGGTGTTATACATTAATTTACCGTTTGCAGATGTGGGCGCAATCATATTATCTATATACTCAGCTGTTTGCACATAACCGCCGCCATCATATCTCAGGTCAACTACCAGGTCAGTTATTCCGGCAGTTGCAAAGGCGCTGAATGCTGCGGTTATATAAGCTTGTGCGCTGCTCAACGTTACAAAGCTGTTAAATACCATATATCCTACTTTATTACCGTTGCCCTGATCTAAAACTTTATAAGTAATAACCGGGTTAATTTTGTACGTAGCTGTTGTTAAATTAACCGTTAGAGTGGTGCCATCGTATTTTTTCAAAATCATGGTGATTGCACTGCTTGCGCTGTAGGCATTAATTACAAAGTTAAGATTTGTACCCCCATCATAGGTAAGGCTGGTATTACCGTTGATGCTGGTAATCTGGTACCCGCGTTTTACACCGGCCAAATCGGCGGGTGAACCGGGATAAACATATTTGATACGCAAATCGTTTGTAGCTATCCATAGTGGTGCAAAGCCAAAGTCGCCTGTTATTGCATTTAATTTTGCTGCAGCCGTACCATCATCAATAAATGAATACTTTGCCGTGCCGGGAGAGGGGGAATAATATTCATAAGGCAAGTTAGTGCCAGGGTTAATTTTATATTGCGAAAGTTTGTTCACCTCAGCCTGCAATGCAGCTAAATCCGTTGTGCCCGTAAAACCACGAGGGTTAAAGGTATTATAATCTGGCAAGCCGTCAGACCAGTAATAGTCTTCCTTAGCGTACAAAAAAACTGAATCACGCATCAGGTCAAGCGCTGAACCTGTAGCAGCAGTGGTAGTAGTTGCCGATGTGCCCCCATCAGGATTGTTTTTTTTACATCCTACATATAAAACAGATAATATACTAACACAAAAAACTATTTTTTTCATTTTTCAATAGGGGTTGTTAAACACTATATACGTAATAAATAGCATAATAGTGTTTCGTATTAATCAGGGTTTAAATAAAGGCTTAAATTACAAAATCCCCGGCATAAATGAAATCTATCCCGCAAGCCTGAGCGCATAGTACATCAGCTTCGGCGCTGCCTATTATAACAATGTCTCTGCGCTGTAAGTTATGCCTTGCCATCAATTCATAAACAACATCAGGGCATGGCTTAGGCGCAACTTCATTTGCAAAATAACATACCATGTATTTTTCCAGACCGTGCCACTCTACCTGTTTCAATTTGTTCAACTGCTGAAGCGGGTCTCCGTTGGTTACAATAAACAGCTTTTTACGGTCAACCACAATTTCTTGCAACAGCTTCAGCATATTATTATACAGCAGTAACTTTAATGGCAATTTTGCGCTTTTATGCAAGTGTTCAAAATTGTAAAGATATTTACTGTCTAAATTGAACTTTTGCTGCAATGTTTTAAATACTGCGTCGCAACCTTCTTCTTCATACGTTTTCACCATCAGTTTAACCAGCACCTTGGCATCCAGCAATTCTGTGTATTCTAAAAATCCGGCAAAAAGGTAATATACCTGGTACAGGTAATCTTTTTCAGGGTACAATACATTATCCAGCTCAAAAATATAGCCTTGCTTTCGTTTATCTATATCGCTATACTGCATTGTTAATTGTTGGGTGGATAGTTATACCATATTCGTTAAATAATACGTCTGCTTCACACAACAACTGATATTCAGCATCATGTACAGCATAAATGGCGCTAATATGATGATCAAGGCAAAGTATAAGCATTTTATGCGCATATGCAGCATCTGCGGGGTTTGGCAATCTGAGCATACTTCCGGTTTTCAGCAATAACTCCGGCAATTCTGCATAATCACCTAATATGATATCGTATTGGATCAAATTATTCCTAAGGCGGTAGGCAGCTGACGAGGCGGCTGATGTAATTAGTACTTTCAATACCTTATACAGTAATTAAACCATCCTTCATTTGAACCTTACGGTCCGACAGGTCAGACAGTTCTTCATTATGTGTCACTATTACAAATGTTTGGTCAAAATCGTTTCTTAATCTAATAAACAGTTCATGCAGATCGCGGGCATTGGCTGAGTCGAGGTTGCCCGACGGTTCATCGGCAAATATAATCTCTGGTGTGTTGATCAAGGCCCGGGCTACTGCAACGCGCTGCTGCTCGCCGCCTGATAACTGATTAGGTTTATGGGCTGCCCTGTGGTTTAAGCCAAGCATATCTAATAATTCCAGGGCACGTTTTTCGGCCTGTAATTTCGCCGTACCAGCTATAAATGCCGGGATGCAAATGTTTTCAAGCGCATTAAACTCAGCCAGCAAATGATGAAACTGAAAAATAAACCCGATTTTGCGGTTACGAAAATTGCTTAATTGCTTGCTGCTTAGTTTATTTAACTCATGCTCATAAAAAAAAAGCTGCCCTGTATCAGGCTTATCTAAGGTACCCAGTATATTAAGCAATGAACTTTTACCCGCACCAGAAGCGCCTACAATAGTTACGATCTCCCCTTTTTCAACAGTCAGGTCTACGCCTTTTAAAATGTGCAGGTTACCGTATGATTTATGGATGGCTGTTGCTTTAAGCATGGGATAAAGGTAGTAATTTAGTTAAAGAGGTTGAATTGTACGGTCAGTTTAATTCGTCAACTCAGTTATAAAACTTTCAACATTATCAATTCCTAATTATTGACTTTTTACGGTTAAACTACATGTAACTTCTTTAACTCTTTTACCTTTTTAAGTGTTATAACCATTTTTAACTAATCTAAAAATTGTAGCTTTACCGGAAATTCTTCAACACACATATGAATATTCACGAATACCAGGGTAAACAAATTTTAAAAAGTTTTGGTGTAAGGGTTCAGGAAGGCATTTTAGCCAACACACCTGACGAAGCTGTGGAAGCCGCAAAAAAAATGAAAGAAGATTTTGGCAGTGACTGGGTTGTTATAAAAGCCCAGGTACATGCCGGTGGACGCGGAAAGGGCGGCGGCGTTAAGCTGGCTAAAAACCTGGAAGAAGTAAAGGAGCGTGCTACTAACATTATTGGTATGCAGCTAATTACCCCGCAAACAAGCGCTGAGGGAAAAAAAGTACATAAGGTACTGGTAGCCCAGGATGTTTACTATCCCGGCGATACTCCAACAAAAGAGTTTTACATTAGCGTATTGCTTGACCGTGCCAAAGGCCGCAACATAGTAATGTACAGCACTGAAGGCGGTATGGATATTGAAGAAGTTGCCGAACATACGCCGCACCTGATATTTAAAGAAGAAATTGATCCTAAAGTTGGCTTGCAGCCTTTCCAGGCACGCAAAATTGCCTTTAATTTAGGGGTATCCGGCGAGGCGTTTAAGGAAATGGTGAAATTTGTTACTGCTTTATATAATGCATATGTGGCAACAGATTCATCTATGTTTGAGATTAACCCGGTACTTAAAACATCTGACAATAAAATACTGGCGGTTGATGCCAAAGTAGATCTGGACGATAACGCCTTATACCGCCACCCGGATTATGCCGCTATGCGCGATACGCTGGAAGAAGACCCAACCGAAGTTGAAGCCAGCAAATCAAACCTTAATTATGTAAAGCTTGACGGTAACGTGGGTTGTATGGTTAACGGAGCCGGTTTGGCTATGGCGACCATGGATATTATAAAAATTGCTGGCGGCGAACCTGCTAACTTTTTAGATGTTGGCGGTACTGCAAATGCTCAAACCGTTAAAGCCGGGTTTAATATCATCCTGTCAGATCCTAACGTAAAGGCCATATTGATCAATATTTTTGGTGGTATTGTACGCTGCGACCGTGTAGCGCAGGGCGTTATTGACGCTTACCAGGAAATTGGTAATATACCTGTACCTATCATTGTCCGTTTGCAAGGCACTAACGCTAAAGAAGCAAAGGAACTAATTGATAATTCTGGCTTAAAGGTATTTTCCGCAATCCTTCTGAAAGAAGCAGCAGAAAAAGTTAAAGAAGTATTAGCATAGTCAATTGCTGCACTGCCACTTTCATTACCGACTATATAATCACATGGGGAGCATAGCTCCCTTTTTCTTTAATACAATAGCTAACATTCTGATAAATTTTGTGTTTAATTATCTACTGTCGTTATTTTGTAATTATTAATAATAAATAGATGTTTAAACATATAAATATTTACATTTGATAATCATTTAAAACAATTATTAAATTATGGCAACACCAACCAAATGGGTTTTAGACCCAATGCACTCCGAAGTACAGTTCAAAGTAAAACACTTGGTTATATCGACAGTAACCGGTTTTTTTAAATCATTTGAAGGCAGCATGGAAACAGAGAATGAGGATTTTACTGATGCTAAAGTAGAATTTTCTTTAGACGTTGACAGCATAGACACTAATCAGGACCAGCGTGACGGGCACCTGAAATCACCTGAATTTTTTGATGTTGGAAATTTTCCTAAGATTAGCTTCAAATCAACATCTTTTACAAAAGAAGGGGATGATTATACGTTAGTTGGAGATCTTACTATTAAAGATGTAACTAAGCCAGTTACTTTAGAAGTAGAATATGGCGGCATAGCAACTGATTTTTATGGCAACACAAAAGCCGGTTTTGAAGTTACCGGCAAAATTAACCGTAAAGATTTTGGTTTAACCTGGGATGGGGTTACTGAAGCAGGTTCGGTGGTTTTAGGTTCAGATATTAAACTGATCATTAACGTACAGTTCGCCAAGCAAGCATAATTAGGTGAGCAATGATTGGTTGATCAGATATTAGTTACTTATCCATATAAGGCATCCACACAACGGATGCCTTTCTTTTTAAACCTTTTATTGGTTAATTTGCCTTTATAACATGCTACTTAAAATATACCCTGAAAACCCTAACGAAAAAACTATACAACAGGTGGTTGATGTGCTGCGTAAAGGCGGCATCATCATTTATCCTACCGATACGGTTTATGGGCTGGGCTGCGATATTACCAACCACCGGGCAATTGAGGCTATAGCACGTATCCGGCGCGTTAAACCAGAGAAAGCCAATTTCTCCTTTGTGTGTTATGACCTGAGCCATATATCCGATTATACCAAGCCTATTGATACCACAATTTACCGGGTATTAAAAAAAGCTTTACCCGGCCCGTTCACTTTTATATTTAACGCCAGCAATAATGTACCAAAGCTGCTTAGCTCAAACAAAAAGACAGTAGGCATCCGTGTGCCGGATAATAATATTGCCCGCTGCATAGTAAAGGAGTTAGGGAATCCCATACTTTCAACCTCGATTAAAGATGAGGACGAGATCATTGAATACTCCACCGACCCTGAACTTATCTACGAGAAATATCAGGACCAGGTAGATATCGTAATTGATGGTGGTTATGGAGGCAATGTGCCTTCAACTGTAATAGATTGCACAAGCGGCAATTTTGAGGTGATACGTGAGGGTAAGGGGGAACTGGAGTTATATTTATAAATTAAAACTTCTTATGCCGAACTTGTTACGGCATCTTACTGTAAGCATAACATTGTTATTTGAACCTGTTTTGATAGGAAGCCAAAACAAATTAGGCAGAAATAGTGCTACTTTATCCCCTTTACAAACTCCTCTATACCTGCTAAATAATCCGTTCTTGATATCAAATATTTTACAAAAGCACTGCCCACTATAGCGCCGTTGGCATACTCACAGGCTTTGGTAAATGTTTGGTTGTTGGATATACCGAAACCAATAATAGTCGGGCTTTTAAGCTGCATGGCTTTAATACGTTTGTAATAACCTTCAATCTTATCAGATACATTTAAGCTGCCGCCGGTAACGGATGAGGATGATAACAGGTAAATGAAGCTATTGCTCAATTCATCAATTTTGCGGATGCGTTGTTCAGAAGTGTGGGGAGTAACCAGGAAAATATTGCTTAGTCCGTATCTGGCAAACATATCTTTATATAAGTTCTCAAACTCATATATAGGCAAATCCGGAACTATTATACCGTCTACCCCAACTTCGGCCGCTGTTTTGCAGAAACGTTCGACACCGTACTGTATCATTGGGTTCACATAACCCATTAACAATACTGGAATAGTCACTTTGTTGCGCAGGTCTTTCAGTTGTTCAAATAGCAGGTTCAAGTTCATGCCGCTATCCAACGCGTGCTGTGAACTTTGCTGTATGGTTGGCCCGTCAGCAACCGGATCTGAATATGGAAATCCTATCTCCAGAAAATCTGCCCCGGCTTTTTCCAAAGCCTCGGCAATATTCACAGTGCTGTTCAGCTCAGGATAACCCGCTGTGAAATAAATGGACAACAAATTATCTTTTTTTGTATTAAAAAGCTGATTTAAACGGTTCATGGCCTCACCCCAACCCTCTCCGGTAGAGAGGGCTCTAATTATTTTATTTTAAAATGTCTCCCCTACCGGGGGATATTTATAAGGGGCTTAATAGCCAAAGTATTTAATATACGTATCTAAATCCTTATCTCCCCTGCCGGATAGACATATTACTACGTTATCATTCTTTTTGAACTGCATTTTTTCGAGATAGGCAAAGGCATGAGCACTTTCTATGGCCGGGATAATGCCTTCTGTTTGAGAGAGCAATAAGCCGGCTCGCAGCGCTTCCTCGTCAGTGATGCTTACATATTTTGCGCGGTTAATTTTATATAAATGCGCATGCTGCGGGCCAATGCCGGGGTAATCCAGTCCAGCAGAAATGGAATAGGGTTCTACCACTTGCCCATCATCGGTTTGCATTAATATGGTACGGCTGCCATGCAAAACCCCTTCCTTACCCAAATATGTAGTAGCAGCCGAATGGCCGCTGTCTACC
>CAZZVY010000046.1:0-16922 GCA_964657585.1 uncultured Mucilaginibacter sp.
GTAGGGTATGGAAAACGCAATCTAATTTTTAACCGCCCTTCCTTTACCAGCCTTGAACTGATAGAAACAGCAACCGCGCTTCCTTTTCCTGAAGCATAGGTAATTACATTTACCGGTTCGCCTTCTACCATGAAATGACTTTTGATGCTGCCTGTCCAAAGATCAAGTTCCTGCCTGATGTCTTTTATATCGTCAACATGCGCTTCACTGCCATCTTTTTTCAAAATCAGCAAGCCTAAATTACCTAACTGCAAACGGTGCGGGTTTTCACGGTACCAGTTAACTGCCTCTTTTACATGCGGCGGCGAACTTGGCTGAGTTGCATAGGAAATATCCCGCCCGTTGATATGATAATTTTGTAACGTTTCACCAAATTTATAATTGCCATTATTGGGAAAGCTGCCCCACCCCCATTCAGATTCAGTTCCCAGCGGGACACCTTTGGCATAATATTCAGGAAAAGTTTGCAGCCCCGTAGCATCTACTGTAAAAGCAAACCGCCCATTGCCTACAGATAATGAAGATAAAGTATCCATTGATATATTAACTACATTATGCCTGTTTACAAGCGATTTACGATCAATCTTAAGTGGCAAAATCTGAGCAAACAACACTTGCGGTAACCAAGCAAGAATAGCTATATTAGCTAACACCATTTGCTTTACCCTCGTCATAATATCTTAAATAGAAACGGCGATGAAGTCATATACTTACCACCCTGGGAGGTAGTAAAAAGATAAGTTGGCTTGCCATCCTGAAACAGCAATTGTGGCCGCTCAAAGCGGCCATATTTATTCAGATATTTAGGCGGCGGCGGTTGGTTGATATGGTAATAATCGGCATTAAAGTAGGCTATCTCCGGCTCATTCCACTTTTTGCCATCCTTTGATTCGATATATAAACCGTCCTGATGGTTATAAACACCCATATCACGGGCGAGCATTTTAAACTTACCTTTATCTAACCATACAAAACCATCTTCTAATTGTGCATTATTCCCTTTGCCCGAATAATCAATTACCGGGTTACCGCTGTACTTAGTATATGGGCCTTCAAGTTTATCAGCTATAGCCAAACCATATTTACGGTTACCTTTGACCAAAGGATCAGTAGACGTATCATACTCTTTTGTATTCCATGACTTGTAGAACAGCCAATATTGTCCGTTGGGATGTTTTACAAAAGCAGGATTAGTGGTACAATGATCGTCCCAGGCGCCTTCGGCACCGGGCAGCAATAATGGCGCATCAGGGCGTGTCCAGGGGCCGTAAAGCGAATCGGACATGGCCAAACCTATCCGTTTTGTATTGGTTTTACCATTAGAGTTACCCATAAAAAACAAACAATACTTACCGTCTACAAACTTGATTGACGGGTTATGGCAGGTAGTAGCATCCCAAAAACCAGGGCCGCGCGGAGAGAACACCGTGCTTACAAATTTGTAATCACTTTCAGCGGTGTCGGCCACTGCATGGCATATTTCTGAACCATTGATCCAGCCGCCCATCTTCTTCGACTCAACCCAGCGGGAAAAAAATACATGTATCTTACCATCAGGACCCTGTATGGGGCTATTGCACCAAACATAGTACCCTTCCATCTCCAGCATACGGCCTACCGGTTTCAGTCTTTTTTCAAAAGCAGATACATGGTCATCAGTTTCACTGAGCGATAGTCGCGGTAATAAGGCTATTGCCGATGCCAATCCCATCTGTTGTATAAAATTTCTTCGCTCCATCTTTCTTTCACCTAAATTAAAATACAACCTGGTATACGGGCTTAACGCTAATGCTGGTTAGCCCAGCATGGTCTGTGTTCCTGAAATCGAGCTTTGTACCGGGCTCAAAATATATATTTGTTTTATCAACCAGCGGAGTTATCTGTAATATAAACTTATTATTGGGCAATTTATTTTGCTGGCGGCGCAAGCTGAACGGCATAGGTTTACCGCTGTAATAATCATCAGCTATGATCTTGTCATCAGCATATAATGCAGCAGTATTACCGTGATAACTAAACTCAGCAAGCAAATCATAAACACCGGGCGGTATGCGTTTAGGCAAATTCAGTTCATAAGCTTTATAGGGGAGGGTGTCAATATAATTAATGCTATATGCTGGTTTTAACGGAGTTTCTGTAATTGATGCTATATATTTGTTAAATTTTGCATCATCTGATACCTGGTTAAAAGCGATACCGGTGCTTTTTGACAATGGTAATTTCACATTATACTTACTGAATAGTCCATCTGATACCACTTTGTGCACAGCTTTGTTTTTTATCCTGATAGCTGGATATGTAGCAAATGTAAAAGCTGGTTTGTTAATTGAGCGTACGGTTAGCGAATCTTTAATTTCATCATAAAAAGCCTGTTTATCGGTCATAAATAAAGTTTCAATTCCTTTCATATTGAACAGGTAACTATATTTAGCCTGATCTTTTGTTAATAGCACCAATTTAACTCTTTTATTATTGCGTGTTAAAATATCGGCAACGCAATTTGTACCCGGTGTAAAATTATTTAAATAGGTAAACCCAGCATCCTTAATTATTTTACCGCCTTTTAATGTAATGGTTTTAATGTTCTGATTATCTATTTTAAACTCCGGTTTAATTTTCCCGATAGGATAATAAAAATACGTGTTACCAATAACTGCCGACGGATGTACTGTTGCATACTTAATTAATATCCCCCCAGCATTATCATTAAAAGGCAATACGCCATAAGTTCCGCTGTTAATAGCAATACCGCCTTTTTCCGGGATGCGCACAGTTTCATTTCCAGTCTTAATAGTAAAGGCTGCTTGTGTATGAGCCGCTAATTGCTGGTGCCGTGCATAATTATTAAAAAATAAAAAACCTGAATTACTTTTACTCCTGACTGAATAACGCAGTGAATTAATATCATCTGGTTTGGCAGGGTTATCAGCAGGTACGCTACTTGCCATAGGCGCCAGTTTTTCAGCATAGGATGTTACAAACTGATGCAGCAATTTCAGATCATGATAGTAATCCTGTATGTATCCCCATTCACTTAACGGCGCTTCAAAATCATAGGATATCATAGGATAATCATTAGGGTAAGGATATATGCCTGATTTGGATTCTTGCGTAGGGTAGGTACCATCCCAGCTCAGTGGATGCTGTGTACCATGAAATACATAATAACCCAGCATATTAGCGCCCGTACCTAACCTTGTATAAAGCAGGCCCATAATATCAGCAGCAGTTAACACTGGTCTGCGCAAATAAGTCATTTGTATGCCAGAGCCCATCTCTACTGTTAAGAACGGGTGCCGGTAAGCTGATTTGCTGACATTTTCATTAACATCTTTATTGATATCATTGCCTATACTTTTGTCCCTCCGGTCTGTTATAAATGTATAGAGGTTATTGGGCGGCAGTTCTTTAGTATTCTGTGTCCAGGGAGCGTCGGCATAGCCGCCCCAAAGCGGCATAACTTCATCTTCCGGTACTATTGGCCCGGGCCAGCCGGTTACTACATAATATGGCACATCCATGCCGTCTTTCACAGCTAAGGCTTTTAGTGCGGCCATGTACTGGTAGCCAGAACTTGCCGGCCCGTTACTACGTACCTCATTATCAACCTGCAGGCCAATAATTGGGCCGCCATCCTTAAAATACAAGCCGCTAAATTGTTCGGCCAGTTTAGCATACCAAATAACTACTTCTGGCTGGATACTGCCATTGGCGCTGGCACGGTCAGTACCATTTTTTAGTTTCTTTTTAACATACCAATCGGGGAAACCGCCGTTACGCGCCTCGCCGTGCGCCCAGGGGCCAATGCGCACCAATGCCGTTAAACCATGTTTGGCGCATAATTGCAAAAAATACCTTACATCCAGATTATCGTCAAAACGGAACTTACCCTCCTCCTGTTCGTGATGTATCCAGAAACAATATAACGCAATGGTCTGTATACCTGCCGCCTTCATTTGTAATAGCGATTGTTCCCATTCGGCCCTTGGGTAACGGGAGTAATGGAACTCACCCATTATAGGTAATACCGGCCTTCCATTCCGGCGCAGATAATAATTATTCAAGTCCAGTTTCTCACCCTTCAAATTAATATTTGTTCCTTGCCTGAAATGATTGTTCTCAATATATTCCGGGTCTTTACCTAAAATAATTGTGTGCTCTTCTACAGCAGACTGGCCGTACACTATAGTTGCCAGTATTACAAAAAACAGGGTTAATAAGCAGTTATTTTTAAACTTAACTACCATTTTATTTTAAGTACTTATTCAACTGTAAATCGGGATAAGCTTTTATACCTTGTATCACAAATTTTGTGTTAACCTTGGCTCCTGCCTCAATAGTATGGGTATGGTCCGCATGGAAATAAGTTGCCCTAACCTTGGCCTCGCCTTCCTGGTCATAAAAATCACATATCATAGTATTCAGGTCAATAAAATAAGCACCTGTTTGTTGGGCAACCTGTTTGGCCCAATCACCATAATTATTGGTCATGTTCCGGCCGGCTGATTTGCCGTCTTTCCAGTCGTTACGCGGTATGGGCGAGCAGATAATTGCAGTTGCACCTTTAGCTTTGGCATCAGTAATATACTTGCGCATATACCAGCCATAGCTATGTACTACTTCCTGTTTTTTCATATATGATATTCCATTATAAATTTCTTTTTGCTCGTCGCCAACACCCTTTATGGTACCCCTTGCCCTGGCGGTATCATCTAAGGGGCCGTTATCATTATGGCCAAATTGCATAATCACAAAATCGCCAGGTTTAATTTTAGCTAAAACTTTGTCCCACAATCCCATATTCATATAAGATCGGCTGCTGGTACCGCCCAATGCATCGTTTTCAATATTGAGCTTGGTTGAATCAAAGTATTCATGTATATAATGTCCCCAGCCCCACTGCCCGTCGGGGCCCATCTTCTGGCCGTCATCCCTTCCATTTTTAACGGTCGAATCACCAATCAAAAAAAGCGTAGGTTTATTATCCTGTTTAATCAGCATAAAGGATGATAACAATAGAACAGTTGCCGCAAGTATGATTGAACCGGCATTTTTTTTTAAAAAAATTTTCATATCATTAGTTTTTAACGTATTTATTTAATGGGATATTGGGTTGTTGTTTTAACCCCTCTATAAACGATTGTGCATTAATTACAGCGCCTGCCTTATTAGTATGGGTATGATCGGTACCAAACAAAGCAAAAACCTGATCGTGGGTCATTTGGTTATACTTAGCCGCAGTGATACCGTTTACATCAATAAAAGATACCCCTTCCTGCTCTGCCACCTGCTTGGCCCATAAGCCGTAATCTTTATCTGCCAGTATAATTTTGCCGTCTTTATCCCATTCCCGGCGGGGTATCATAGAAGCTACTATTGGATAAGCTCCCTTAGCCTTTGCTTCTCTTATGAATTTACGAAGATACCAGCCGTAAGTATGCACTACTTCGGGCGCTTTGTTTGCCCAATTTAATGTTACCGAATCATCACTTATACCTCTTAATACACCACGGTCGCCATCTTTTTTTGCTGTATCAACTCTTGAGCCTTCATTATGCCCGAAAGCCATAATTACAAAATCACCGGGTTTAAGGGAGGCTGCAACCTTTGCCCAGCGGCCCTCCCGCGTATATGACCGGGTGCTTCTGCCTGCCTGGGCGCTATTTACCACTGTAATTTTAGTGGTGTCTAATTCATCGGCAATAGTAGTGCCCCATCCCCAGAGTATTTTGTTATCATTATGCATAGTGGAATCGCCTACCATGTACAATGTTGGTTTTTGCTGAATAATAAATGCCATACCGATAGCAACAGTTAACAGTAAAGGCAAAATGTATTTTGTCGATTTCATCATATTAGTTTATCAGATACTTATTTAAAGGGTTATTTGGATTGGCGCGGATGCCGTCAACTACAGACTGTGCATTTACGGTTGCGCCCATGGTATTTGTGTGTGTATTATCCGGAGCAAAAAGCTTTTTTACCGAGTCGGCGCCCATCTTATCATATTTATCAGCGGTGATGCTGTTCATATCTATAAATATTACCCCTTCCTGGTTTGCCACTTGTTTTGACCATAAGCCATAATCCATATCATTACGTTTGGTTTTACCATCCTTAAAAGCATTATGAGGTATCATCGATAACACTATTGGTGTAGCGCCTTTGGCTTTTGCATCCTTTATGAACATACGGAAATACCAGCCAAAGGTATGCACTATCTCTACTGTACCATCAGGCCAGTTGACATGAACAGTATCTTCACCTATGCCCTTCAAAACGCCGCGACCAGTGGCACGCCCCGCGGCATCGGCATTTGGCGGCGTAGGCCCTGGTTTTGCACCTTCGTTATGCCCAAAAACCATCATCACATAATCACCTGGTTTTAAAAGCGAATCCACTACCTTCCAGCGGCCTTCCTTTACAAAGGTGCGCGTGCTGCGGCCTGCCATGGCATGGTTAGCCACTGTTATTTTAGTAGAATCAAAAAATTGGGCTATGGCTGTGCCCCAGCCCATCATAGGCAGGGTATTTTTTGTAGTTGAATCGCCGATGATATAAATGGTAGGCTTTGGTTTGTAGGTAAATGCTAAACCCGTTACACCTATAATTACCTGTAGTAAAGTATACTTTAATAATTTCATTATCAGTATTGTTATTTAACAATTTCAACTGAAACGCTGCCATCTGCTATACCTGCTGAAGCTGCTTTAACAGTTACCTTACCTGAACCATTGCCTTTTATAATAGCTATGCTTTTACCATGATAGCTTTGCCTTACCGGTGTATTAAAAATCTCGTGATTGGCTAAATTCCCATTATCGGTAGCAGCAATTACACCTGGGCCTGTCAAACTGAAATTAACGGTATTATCTGCAAGCGGGCAAAGTATGCCATTGGCATCAACTACAGAGGCAGTAACATAAGCCACATCATCCCAGGTATTGCCCATTTTATTATGATCTATTGTTAACAATATTTTAGCAGGCGCACCGGCAGTTTTTAATTCATCGCTGCATACTTCCTTACCACCATTTTTACCTACTGCTTTAATGGTGCCTTTTTCGTACGGCATAGCCCAATCACGCGGCGAATCATTAGTCGGCTTTGGTTTTGAGCCTAACGATTTGCCGTTTAAAAATAATTCCACCTCATCACAATTGCTGTAAATGGTTACGCGGGCATCCTTATAAGTATCATCTGCTGGCGACCAGTCAGTTACCAGCGGGGCCCGTTCACCGCCATCGCCCCTGCGTACTATGTGAACTACCGGCTTTTCCGACCACCAGCTATCCCGTTGAAAAGTTACGGCCCTGCTGCCGCCGGTACGGTCAATTACGCCTTGTCCGTTAGTTACATTTGGCCAGTCTGATTCGCCCAGGTAATCAACACCCACCCACAAAAACTGACCGGCTACAAAAGGGTAATCACGCATACCCAGCCAGGCTTGTTGTGTTAAACCGTTTTCGGTGCCTATTACCTTCCAGTCGGGATGCGCTTCGTGTGCGGCGGTCAGCTCATTTTCACGGTAGTTCTGCCCAACTACATCCATCATTTTGGCAAAACCGTTCACATATACCTTTGATGATGCCGGGCGTAAAATCGCCATTGTTACCATGCGGGTTGGATCATTGGCATGACAGGTATTTTGCAGGTCACGATATTTTTTAAAACCAGTTGAATCATCGAGGTTGTCATGGATCTCGTTACCTACACTATATATCATTACTGATGGATGGTTACGGTCACGCATAACCTGATCGCGTTGATCTATTAAACCCCACTCCTTAAAATATAGGTTATAGCCGCCTCCGCCGGTTTTAGCCACTTTATTAGCTTCCCAGGTATCAAACGATTCATCCATAACAAAAAAGCCCATCCTGTCGCACAAATCTAAAAACTCCGGAGCTACCGGGTTGTGCGAAGTACGTATACCGTTTACACCGATGTCCTTTAACAATTGCAGCCTCCGCTGCCAGGCACCTAAAGGTACTGCTGCCCCTAACGCGCCAATATCATGGTGCAGGCATACACCTTTGATCATCACTTTTTTACCGTTCAGAACAAAGCCCTGGTCAGCGGTAAACTTAATATCGCGGATACCGAACATGGTTACTTTATCATCTATTATTTTGCCTCCACTAATCACCTGTGTATTAGCGGCATAAAGCAAAGGCGTTTTATTGCTCCACAGCTTAGGATCGCTTATTACATAATCCTGTTCAACGGTACTTGTTTTTCCTCCAGCAATAGTCGCGTTTGCATCGCTGCCCGAAACAGGCTTCAGAAATTTCCCTTCAAAACTGAAAGCAGATTTTACGCTAATGGTTTTTGCAGCTGTCCCTGAATTTATAATGGTAGTTTTCACATGCACGGTAGCCTGGTTAGCGGTAATTTTTGGTGTGCTGATAAATACCCCCCAGGTATCAATATGCACCGGATCAGTTACAATTAAACGCACATGGCGGTAAATACCTGCGCCGGTATAATAGCGAGAGGCAGGCTGCAGTGTATTATCGGCACGTACTGCAATTACATTGGTTTTGCCCTTGCCATAGTTTAAATGGCTGGTCATATCGTAATTGAAAGTAATATAACCATAAGGCCGTTTGCCAAGGTGATAACCGTTTATCCAAACATCGCTGTTGGCCATAACGCCGTCAAATTCTATGCTTAGTTTCTTTTGTGCATAGGCTGCATCCACCTCAAAATGTTTGCGGTACCAGCCAATGCCGGCTGGCAGATAACCACCGCCGCGGCCGGTTGGGTTAGCGCTGTCATAAGGCCCTTCTATCATCCAGTCGTGCGGTACATCAACCTTTCTCCAATCAGCATCTGCGAAGGTTGTTTTATCAGCACCCGCTGCATCGCCTTTAAAAAATAACCAGTCCTTATCGAACGGTGCAACTGAGCGCGACATATTGGTTGTTTGGGCATCAGCTATTACGCTAATGGGCAAAAGTAGCAGTAAAATAATGTAGTATTTTCTCATATCTATCAAGTTAATTAATTAGTCTTTACTTTATTATTTGGCTTTAATTCATCTGGCACGCCACGGGTATAAGATATAAATACCTCTTTAGATGGCGAATCAAACAACCCTTTTATAGTATTGACTTCTACGTTGGTTGCTGGTATAAATTTTGGAGATGCCATATATTTCATGATACTATAATATAACTGGCGGGCGGCAGGCCTTTCGGCGTTAATATCAGGCGAGAGATCCGCACTGCTTACAATAATCTTACCTTTACCAACCTTTGCCTCAAATATTAAAGCCAGGGGGCGGTTCATAAACCAGGTATCAATAGGCTGCACCAAAGCACGGAAGCTTTTCGGAAAATCTTCCATGTGCATCACCTGTGCACCTTTTAAAACATCCCACCAGGCAATTTCGCTATAACCGGTGGTAGGGAAGTCACTAAACATCGGGTTTTCAGGATCACAGACAAATCCAAGCGTGTGCGGCGGACGCATCTTAAACCATGATGTGTTCCAGAAAACCGGTGTAAAATTTTGGATGATCTCTTTTCCTTTTATTACTTTACCAGCACCATTCAAAAATACTTTGCCGCCGTTATTTAATACCTGTTTCGCCTTGTCGTCCAGCGTAGTAGTATAATATACATCAGCTTTTACTTCAGATGTTTTTTGAGGGTAAACCCAAAAATCATAATTGTTTGAAAAATCGGTATTTGGCACAGCTATTTCTAAATTTAATTTTACCGGCTTTTTTATTGCACTTAATGGAAAGCTGATTTTTCCTGATGGCTGGCAATTAGCCATAATATAATCTTTTTTAGCAAGATTCCCCTTTGAAATGATTTTATGCTCCGCATCAGTCAACTTCCAGGTGAGGGCTGTACTCATTGGCCTGGTATAGTTAAATAATTCAACATCAGCAGTAAGCGTTTCATTATTTGTATAAACAAACTTATGCGTGCGGATAAGCGGTACAGTTGAGTTACAGAACCGAGAGAATTGGTGCGGTGTGATATAGCCCTTTTCATCCCAAAATGCATTTAACACGCCCACCAAGGCAGTGCCCTGCCCAGGATAATCATTTAATGAAAGCATTTGGAAACCTGAATAACCTGGAGTACGCATTACCTTTTCAAAATCATATTTATAACATAAGGCTTGCAATTTTCCGGTAGCTTTTAAAAATTTCTCTGCCTCATCGGCCATACCATGGTCTTTAAGGTCTTCCTGAAACAGCTCAAAATTTTTCGCCTTATAAATTCCGGTATATTTTTTTATTTCCTTAAAATCAGGAAATGCGCAGTATTGTCCCATTTCATGAGTTACGTAGGGTACTGTGAATTTTGCGATTTTTTCGGTATGGTCTGAATAAGTTTCCGGTTGCTGGTTCCAGTTTAAACCGCGCGCATCGGCTCGTATAAAGAAGTCATTATTAGGTATAATAGGCCAGCTTCCTCCTACCGCACCGCCGGTATAAAGCCGGCGGTTGTCTTTAGCTTTCCAGTAATCTACAAATTTAGTTAAGTATTCTACCTGTTTCCCGCTTGGCTCATTACCATAGCCCATCATACAAAAAGATGGATGGTTACCATAACTTTTAGCCATGCGGTCTGTCTCGTCGTAAATATACTGGTCAATAGGCCGCCCCAGTCCTAAACCTGTACCATGGTTAGCCCATGATGGCCCTTCTACATATAAATAGAAACCGGCCTTGTCTGCCGCAGTAAATGCAGCTTCAGGCGGGCACCAGGAATGAAAACGCATGTGATTTAAACCATGTGCCCTGCAAATTTTAAATATCCTGTCCCAGGCGGCTTCGTCAGTGGGCGGATAACCGGTAAGCGGGAACTCGCAATTATTAACCGTGCCGCGTAGAAACGTAGGCTGGCCATTAATGGTGAATATTCTGCCATCGGCCTTAAATTCATGCATACCAAAAATGAGTTGTTTGGTATCATTTCCGTTAGCTGTAGTTAATGTAGCAGTAAGTTGGTATAAGGCAGGGTTAAACTCATCCCAGGTTAGCATTTTGCTGCCTATGGGTAAATCAACCGTTAGTTCGGTTTTGCCATCTTTAAATGTAACCGGGGTTTTTACAACCGGCAGTAACTGTAATACGGTCGTATTAAATGTTTTAGCAGTAATACTAAGCTGTCCGTTATCACCATATCTCCCGCTTATAGTTATTTTAATACGGGCATTTTTAGTTTTCAGATCAGGATATATTTGCACATCGTCAATATAGGCGGCAGGACTTGCCTGTAACTCTATTTTACCAATAATTCCATTCCAGTTACCCTGGGTATGGTCTGTCAAACTATGCGAATCAGGGCCAACGTTAATATCTTTTATCCGGTTATCAATACAAAGCGTAAGTGCATGTTTTCCCGGTGATATTTTTCCGGTAAGATCATACTGATGCGGGGCAACCATGCTGTTTTGCATGCCTATCTCGGTACCATCAACCCATAACCGGGTTTCGGTATGTGCACGTTCCAAAAAAAGTACAATATGCTTATCTTTCCATTCGGCGGGCATGGTAACTTCTTTTTTATACCAGGCAGCCCCTGTATAATGTTTTGGCGGTGTAAGCCAGAAAGGTATTTTTAAATTACCAGGTTTACGATATTTAGCCAAGCGTGGGTTATAAAACCACGAGCTATCATAAATACTGCCTGTCCATTTAGTTTTAAGGGTAATGTTGTTGCCCTTCAAATTACCTGTCATGGAGCCTGGCAGGTGTATAGTATCATTGAAAGGCTTTAAAAACCATTTTTCAGTAACACCCTTGTCCAAACTGTCTATCTGAAACTGCCATCTGCCAGCCAGTGATATAGTATTGATTGGGCTTTTCACCACAGGCGGCACAGACAGTGCACAGCATATCAATACCGTAAGCACACCTGCGCTTAGCAAAATGGTTTTTAAACTTTTATATTTAATTACCTGCATTATGCTTACTAATTCAAATTCTGTGTTTTAACCGGCCAGTCGTCCGTACGGAAAGGAGATGCCGGGAGCCCCGCCGTATTATAGAAATTGGGAGACGGGATACTACGCCATGCAAAGCGTACCGCTACAGGTTTTTGTACCAACGGGCTGCTTACAATTAACGTGTTACCGTCTATTTTTGCCTGAGCAGCATGAAAAACATGGTCGTCGCCTGCAATGGTAAACTCCCTTAAATCTCCGTCTTTAGCCATTAGTCCCCCATTGGTTTCATCAAATGATAGCCTTATGCTGTTCCCCTCAGCCTTCATTGATTTATAAATCGGGCCCGAATAAGGTAAATCTTTAAAGCCATAGTCATGGCTTAGCGGCCACAGTGCTAATCTTTTTCCTACATTTTCTTTATTGCGCGGGTGTATGTTAGACGAGTCGCCATTATCTGTTGTAACTACCATACCAGTACGCGGCACAGTTTGATAGGTGTACAGCTGTGCATCACGCAGCTCGGCATTTGAACTTTGGTGCGGGGATATCTGCACAAAATAAAACGGCATGTTTTGATCGTGACGATCAGCGCGCCAGCTTTTTATAAGCGCCGGGAACAGTTTACGGTACTGCCAGGCGTGGTCAACATTACTTTCGCCCTGGTACCATATCACCCCTTTTATGGCATATGGTATAATAGGTGCAATCATACCGTTATATAATCTACCAGGCGAATTGTTGCCGCTTACGGCAACGGGCCTAACCGGAGCCTTTGGTAAGGGCAAATGCTGCTGTTTTGCTGCAGCGGTATCGGTTTTCCATTTGGATAAGGCTGCCTGGTAATTTTGAACCTCCTGCGGATAACCGGACACCTTTTGCTGAAAGTTTATAATAATCGTGTTCAGGTCAGGGTCGGCCTGTAAAACGGCTTTGCTTGTCCATGATTCGGCTGGGGTACCACCCCATGTGGAATTGATCAACCCAATGGGAAAACCTGTTTTTTCAAATATCTCGCGGGCAAAATAATACGCCACTGCCGAAAACAGCCGGGCGTTTTTAGGATCAGCCCCCTGCCATTCGCCCTTAGCATCTGTCTTTACAGAATCTGCTGCCACTTCGTCAACCGTAAATTCCCTGATGTTAGGGTTATTGATCTTAGCCACTTCTTCTTCATAATTGTTAACTCCTGTTTCCCAGGGGCGCGGGCCCTTGGCTATAGTAAATTCCATATTGGATTGGCCTGAACATAACCAAACCTCTCCTATAAGCACATTTTTGACTTCTATGGTATTATTACCTTTAAATGTGAGCGTATATGCAGCTTTATTAGCCGGGGGCGTAGGTATAGCTATCTTCCACGCACCCTTTTGATCTGCTTTTATGTTTACGGCTGCCTTGTTCCAGCCACAGCTTACCTGTACGTTCTCACCAGGCGATGCCCAGCCCCATAAAGTAACTTTTGACCGTTGTTGCAATACCATATTGTCTGCAATAATAGCTGGCAATTTAATATCGGCAAAAGAGCAGCAAGCCATAAGTAACAGCAGTGCCAATGCTGATAACGTTTTAGAGTATAAGTGTTTACCTGATATATGCATAATATATTTACGGCTTAATATATTTAACGGGTGTTAAGGTTACCGGCCCCAACAAACCTGATGGCTTCCAGTCCCATTTAGCAGCGGTGAATAAACCATCGGCCCCGCGTGTGTCCCGGCCATGCGAGGGGAAATTAGTGTTGTAAAATATCTTATAAGGGATATTGTTCTTATCCATATAAATAGCACGGTTTGCCATCAGGTTAGCTATACGTATTTCCAGTTTGTTAACCGGCTTTAGCTGCACAGCGGGAATGGTAACCGTATATTGTGGGCCTATCAACGTAGCTAATTTTACGCCATTTAAAAATACTTCGGCTTCTTCATGCACTTTGCCCAGGTCTAATTGCCATGAAGCCGCTGTGACTGCCGGTTTGTTAAAGCTGATTGTATAACCCCCTGTACCCGAAAACGACTTGGCATCTTCACCACCTAAGTCAGTCCATGATCTTAAATCGGTAACTTGTATTGGCGGCGGTAAAGTTGGGCCGCCTTCTAAAAATTTAAGCGTCCAGTTGCCTGCTATATTGATGGGGTCACCCGCTAAAGCCTGATATTTGTAAGGGGTGCCTGTCAATACTGTTGGCGATGTTTGCAATACGCAGCTTTCACCGGGTTGCAGTTGCAGGTATACTGATGTTTGTCCTTTTTCAATCGGCTTTATTATGGCTAAACCGTCTGTACCAGTCATCGGGTTAAAAATCACTATAGATTTGGCGTGTACAGTTAAAGGCACCCAGCCATCAATAACCTTGTCACTTTTATTATCAATAAAATAACTGTTGCCATTTTTAAACGTCCGGCGGATAAACAGCAAGTCATTATCAGTTAGTGTTTCGCGGGAAACCCCTGCAACTTCCAATAAAGGAACAACTTCATCACTGATCAGGAAACGGCCTTTGCCCACCTGTGCAGATTTAACGCCATTATCGGCAACAGTAAAATTCAGGCTGGCCAGCAAGCTTTTAAATGTTGTTTTTCGTGCATCAAGATTGCCATAACCCTGTACATCCGTTGGCAGGTTTTTATAAACTACCACAGTTGCTCCGGCTTTTGCCAAATCCATTATTTTAGTAAATGTTGCCAGCGATATATATTTGCAATTGGGCAGCATAATGGTTTTATAATTTATGCCACCGGTAGCCAGCCGGTTACCTGCCGGTTTGATATTAAGTATCTGCCTGTCTGATATAAAATCAAATGAATAGCCTTTCTTCAGCATTTCTGCTGATGCGGTTTCAAAACCGGTGCCCATAAAATCGGGACGCATACCGGCATAATGTTTTAACAGATCGGGGCCTCGGCCCACATCCGAAAAGCTATCATACAACGGGTAATAAACCAGCAAGTCATCATCCGGCTTACCTTGCTGAAGAAATGATTGTACACGGGCGATATATTTGTTCAATGTGGAAAAATCATGCCAGAAAGGATTGGTTTCATTAAAATGCACTGCTGCATAAAACAACCATCCCGGCCAGGGCGCCTCTTTTGGCGAGTAGCTGACCCCATGATAAAATATATGGTTAACACCACCTAAAAATAATTTATCAATAGCTTGTTTTACATCACCTAATGAGGAAAGGAAATGATCATTCAGCCAGGTTGCAGACTCAGATGAGGCAAACTGTTTGCCCATTACATGCGATGCCGATGTGGCCGGTTTGTAACTTAATATATCATTGCCTTCAGTTTCCGGAATGTCTATAGCGCCATAAAGGTCTAAAATATTGGCTGGCGACCCGTGCGACTGGTTACGGATAATGGCACCTTTTGATTTAGCCCAGTCATGCCACGGAATAGTGAAGTTATCCAGCAACAGGTCTGATATTGTTTCCCGGTAATCACAAATCACACGGCTGTTAGTTTCTGCATTATCTTTATTAAAAAGCGCCAATAAATGATCTCGCAGGTCATAACCTCTTCTTCTTTGAAATTCTGCAAAAAACCCGGGTGTAAAGTTTGATTGTCCGCGCGCGTCATCTACTTCATATGAATCATTGAAAAAGCCACGTATGCCGCTCACTTCCTTCCCTGCAAAAGCCTGGTCAAACCTATCCAGGTAATGCTCTACTGCGGGTTTAGAAAAGTGATCTATCACAAAGCCTTCACCGCCGGGGGCGGCGCGCTCAACCATCTTACCGTGCCAGCCCATAAATAAGGCATACAGGTGCCAATCGCTTCCTGCCGGTGCTGTCCAGTCAAGCTTACCGCTGGCATCAACTTTATCCGTCAGATCAATATGCTGGCCTTTTCCGTCATAGGCCATTAAAAGGTTAAGCGGGATACGTTTTTCAAACCTCACCTGGTCAAGCGCCATTAACTGCAGATTTTTGTTGCTGGCAATAGGTTCAACCAGGTCAGTAATTTTAGGCGCTACACCATCGGCCCGTATTAACGGTGTTTGAGTAAAGGTTACAGCGTCATTTAACTTTTCGCCTCCTTTAACTTCATAATTTTTCCAGAATAGTTCCTTACTTGCATCTTCATTAGTCACCCAGGGGCCGCCAAATGGCCAGCCGGTGGCATTGGCCAAGTCTATACCCATATCCAGGCGTTTGGCTTCCTGCAAAGTGTATTGCAGCATATCCACCCATTGCGGCGAAAGATAAGTGATGAACTTACTTTCCTGACCCTTAACCCCATAAATAGGTGTTATTTCCATACCACCTAAACCGGCGTTATGATAGCTTTCAAGGTTGTAAGTAAGGTTCCTTTTATCAACAGCGCTGCCCTCCCACCACCAGCGTGCCCAGGGCTTAGTTTGCCTGGTTATAGCCGGCCATGCATATTGCGCTGAAGCGCCGTAAGCGCTTAATGATAACGCTACCGCAGCAGCAATTTTTAACTTCTTATGAAATGAAGACATATATACTATTTTATGATAAACCTATTAATGTTTAGCTATCTCAACAGCGTAAGTTTGCTCAACCCCGTTCTCAAAATTAGCCCGGAAAATTATCCATTTCTCATCTGGCGAAAAATGCACATTTGGCTCCAGTTTATAATTGTGGTTTTTCATGTTCACCAGTTTTTCCGACTTTAAACGTTCGCCAACCGGTTTAAAGAGATACAACCACTCACCATCAGGCGCTTTTGCCACCTGGCCCGGGTCGCCGCCATCACCAGCAAATGTTTTCTCGTCTTTGGTTACATTAAAATGGATCGACCACTCGTTCCTGTCCATTTCATATTGGCGGTCTTCCTTTCCGGTCTTCATGTCAAAAGCAGCTAAATAAAAGGTTTTGCCTTTAGGTTTTTGCAGGTCGAACCATTCATGCTGGCCGCCAATGCCAAAAAATTCATGCCCGGCAATTTCCATAGGCATGGTGCGCACATGCATTAAAGTATTTTTAAGCGTTTTGATATTGATATTCCAGATACGGTCGTTCTTTTCCCAAGGCCCTT
>CAZZVY010000047.1:0-16698 GCA_964657585.1 uncultured Mucilaginibacter sp.
CTATGCTATATGTGCATTATCCTGATACCACCCGTGTAAACCAGTTTGTGGAACATGTTATAAAAGATAAGGATACTTTTTACAGCGGCTATGGTTTCCTTGATATTAAGTTAAAATCAAATAGCATAGTTAAAGAAGGCAGCGGACGGTTAATGCGCCAGCAATGGATAATTGGGGTTATTATTTGCCTGTTGCTGTTTGCAGGGTTAATTAACATAACCATGGGTAAGGATATAGAGATAGTGCTGCGGTCTTTTTATAGTAAACAAGGCCTACACACTGGCAAGGAAGAAAGCCTGCTTAATTCAAGGGCATTCTTAGCCTTGTTCGTATTATTCGGTTTAACTACCGGTTTATTTATTTACCAGGTATCAGCCGTTTATGATAAGTATTACACCATCAGCGGTTTCCAGTTGTTTTTATCGCTGGCAGTTTTTACAGTGGCGCTGTTTGCGTTAAAGTTAATGGTATTACGGGTTATCGGGTTTATTTTTGATGTTAATAAAATAGTTGGCGAGTATGTATCCGTATTATATTTAACATATTTTAATATCGCCTTTGTATTTTTGCCTTTAACACTTTGTTTTTGTTTGTTACCGGCACAATTTTCGCGCTACATCATATTAGCAGCGTTCATTTCTATTATCATCATATTTATCTGGCAATATCTGCGCAGCAGCGTAAATATTATTTCTAATTTTAGATTTCATAAATTTTATTTATTTATCTATCTTTGTGCCCTCGAAATTTGCCCTGTTTTGATACTAATTAAGGCGCTTAACACGTAATAGTGAGGTAATAAGTTATATCGTTAAAAAGTTGGAAGACAGAAAGAAAAAGGTTAAGAGCATATTGGTTACCTTGCCCAAGCCCGAAAATGATAAAAACCCTTATGCCGAACTGGCTAAGAAATATAGCCTGAAGATCGATTTCAGATCATTCATCCATGTAGAAGGGGTGCCGGCAAGCGTTTTCCGGAAAGAGAGGATCAACCTGGCCGATTTCACCGCTGTCATATTTACCAGCCGCAACTCTGCCGACCATTTTTTTCGTATTTGCGAGGAAATGCGTTTTGAGGTACCAGTTGAAATGAAGTACTTTTGCCTTACCGAGAATATAGCCCTTTACCTTCAAAAATACATTCAGTACCGCAAACGCAAGATATTTTTTGGCAAACAGACCGCTGCCGACCTGGCTGAAGTATTGAAAAAACACCATGCCGAAAAGTTCCTTTACCCATGCTCGGACGTGGCAGCAGAGGAAACCCAGAAGTTTTTGCTGGATAACGGTTATAATTTTACCCCGGCGGTATTATTCCGCACCGTATGCAGCGATCTGTCAGACCTAGCCGAGGTTTTTTATGACATTATTGCCTTTTTCAGCCCGTCAAGCATACAGTCGCTGTATAAAAATTTCCCCGATTTTAAGCAAAATAATACCCGTCTGGCGGCTTTTGGAGCCACAACACACAAAGCCTTGCTGGAAGCCGGCCTTATTTTAGATATACCGGCACCCACTCCCAACGCGCCATCAATGACCATGGCTATTGAGCAATATATTAAACAGGTAAATAAATAACTGCCTTTCTTTTAATCATTCGTTCATAGGTTTATAACTCTTTTCACGGTTTATTAAATCGCTGTAACCTTTTATAAGCTCTTTTCGTATAAAGGGGCATTAACTGTTAATGATAACGTATTTAACTAATAGCCCCATATTTAATACAGTAAGCAATAAAATGCGGGTTTTGATGTTATTTACGAAGGATTTAAGCCAGTTGACGAAAAATTTTTGCTCTTTAATTATTCTTAAATTAGTATATTCGGGGGCTAATTAATACTATTGGGTTTTTAACCGTATTGATTTTAACAATGAAGAAGATTTATTTTCTATTGGCAGTAGTTATCTGTGCGCTTGAAGGGTGCTTAGGCACAAAAGCGGATGCAGACAGAGGCGAAGTAAGGCCGCCCGCCGTTCGGACGTTCCGCGCTACAACGCCCTACGGCATGGTATATGTACCCGGAGGTTCTTTTTTGCAGGGGCAGACAGACCAGGATGTAACTTTTGCACAAACTACTCAAAACAAGCAGGTTACAATTTCTGCCTTCTTTATGGACCAGACAGAAGTAAGCAACGCTACTTACAACGAATTCGTAAATTGGGTACGCGACTCTATTGCTATAACCAATTATCTAAACGACGATAAATTTTACGTTAAACCGGCCAAGGGCGCTGCTGCCAACCCAAGCGGCAGAAAATATATTGATTGGTCAAAATCAAAACGCGCGCTCATATGGGGCTCGGCAAAAGGCAGGGGCAAGGCTAATCCTAATGCTTCAAAGCTGCAGCAAATGTATTACCAGGGTGACGACCGGGTATTTGACCGTGATGAGATTGATGTACGCATGTTGAAATACACTTATTCAACTTTAGATCTTCGCGCGGCAGCCAACAGCCATACTGATAAAACAAAAAAACGTTCAGATTTTATAACCCGCGATACGGTGGCCGTTTACCCGGATACCCTGGTTTGGTTAAGCGACTTCTCCTATGCTGCAAACGAACCGATGGTGCAGGGCTATTATTCGCACCCGGCATACCGTAACTATCCGGTTGTTGGCGTAACCTGGAAACAGGCCAAGGCCTTCAATAACTGGCGGGGGCGTAAAATGGATGGTTATCAGGATAAGATGGGCCTGTCCACACAGCACCGCTCGCCTTACCGCCTGCCCGAAGAAAGCGAGTTTGAGTATGCAGCACGCGGCGGCCGTTTAGGTACAGATTATCCATGGGGCGGCCCCTATATTAAAAATGCCAAAGGCTGCCTGATGGCCAACTTTAAACCCGGCCGCGGCAACTATTCTGATGACGGCGGCTTTTACACCGTAAAGGTAAGCTCCTATTTCCCTAACGATTATGGCTTGTACAATATGGCCGGCAACGTAGCGGAATGGACTGAATCGGCCTATGACGAGTCATCATCATCATTCGTGCATGACCTTAATCCAAGCTACAAGTATAATGCAAAAGATACCGACCCGGAAGTGCTAAAACGCAAAGTGGTAAAAGGCGGGTCATGGAAAGATATTGGGTATTTTCTGCAAAACTCCTCCCGCACATTTGAATACCAGGATTCCGCTAAATCATATGTAGGTTTCCGCAGCGTTACCAGTTACCAGGGCCGCGATATTAAAGACAAGCGCTAACCTTCGTGTCTCCGCAAAAAGAATCTTTAAAAAACAAAAAACATAGAACTATTTAATTTATTATGGCTGGCAAAAAAAAATTCAGGCTTGATTTAATGCACTTATGTATATCATGGGGTGCGAGTGTGGTTATTATTGGAGCGATGTTAAAAATATTGCATTGGAAAGGTGGTGAGAGCATGATAGCAGCCGGTTTGATAACTGAAGCATTGCTGTTTTTTATAACCGGTTTTAACCCGCCAAGTAAAGATGTGCCATGGGAACGCGTTTACCCCGAACTGGATGAAGCTTATATTGGCGACCTGCCAACCGTATCGGCCAGGCAGGTAGCAGCCCCGACCCCGGTACAGGCTACAGCCGCTTTAGATAAAATGCTGGCTGATGCCAAGATAGGCCCCGAATTGATCAGTAGTTTAGGCGAAGGCTTAAGGACCTTTGGCGATAAGGTGGCTACCATATCAAAGGTAGCGGATGCTGGCGCTGCCACTAACGAATTTACGGCTAACATTAAGGCAGCAAGTGCAGGTTATAACAATTTAAGCGTAGCTTTTGAGAAAGCATCAGCCAATTTGAATGAGATGGCAAATTCAAACGTTGATTCAAAGGCTTACCATGATCAGGTTAACAGTTTGGCCCGTAACCTGTCTGCCCTGAACGCAGTTTACGAACTGGAATTACAGGATTCAAGCGCGCACCTAAAATCAATGAATAAGTTTTACTCGAGTTTATCATTAACCATGCAAAACTTTAACGATTCAGTTGCTGATACACAAGCGTTTAAAGAAGAAGTTGGCCGTTTGGCTAAAAACCTGACATCGTTGAACGCGGTATACGGAAACATGCTAACTGCCATGAACCAGCCGCGCAGCTAATTACAGCGTTTTATAATTGATAACAAATAAAAGAAGAAATATCTATAGATAATGGCTGGAGGTAAAGAAACAACTCGTCAGAAGATGATCAACATCATGTATTTGGTGCTGATAGCTATGCTGGCCCTTAATGTGTCCGACTCTGTACTGAACGCATTTAGAAATTTGAACGAGAGTTTAACTACTTCTAAAAGCAATGTATCATCAAGTGTTGATCAGTTATTTACAACATTTGAAGCTACCAAGATGAAAGATAACGCCCTTAGGGCTAAACCCATACTGGATACGGCAAAACTGGCTAAACAATATGCCGATGAGCTTACAAGTTATGTGGAAGACATAAAAAAGGATTTTATGAAGGAAGGCGAGGGGATTGACCCTGATACACGCGATGTTACCAAACGGTCGGATATGGATATCGCCCCTCGTTATATGATCAACCAAAAACATGGCACCGATCTTAAAAATAAGATCAACGAAACCCGTGAAAAGCTGGTTAATCTGCTTAGTCCGAAAGACCGCGAATCAATAACTTTTGATTTAAGCGCACCTGACCCTAAGGTTGTAAGCCTTGGCCAGCCCAGAACATGGGAAGCGGCCAATTTTGGCGATGGTACCCCATTAACGGCGGCGATTACGGTATTGACCAAAATCCAGTCTGATACAAAAAATGCCGAAAGTGAGGTTGTGAAAAAGATATTTGGCAAAATGGATCAGGCGGTAGTTACGCTGGATCAGTTTAAGGCGGTAATAGTGGCGCCAACCAGTTATATTTTAACCGGCCAGCCTTATACTGCCGATGTGTTCCTTACTGCTTATGATTCAAAATCAAACCCTATAATTACAGTGGATGGCAGAAGCGTAGCGGTAAAAGACGGTAAGGGCCAGTTTTCATCAACCTATGGCGAAGGCCCCCATACCATAACTGCACAGATTGCAGTTAAGGGAACAGACGGACAAATGCATGTTTACCACTCAGACCCTGCAAAAATTATGGTTGCACGCCCCTCGGCGGTGGTATCAGCCGATAAAATGAACGTGTTTTATATTGGCGTGCCTAACCCGGTATCCGTATCGGCCCCGGGCGTACCTAAAGAAAGTATAAAGGTAAGCATGACCGGTGGTGAAATAACAGGCAGCAACGGGCATTACGAAGCAACTGTAAAATCAATCGGTACGGCAAAAATAACCGTAACCGGCGATAAAGGGCAGGAACTGGGCGTTATGGATTTCCGTACCAAACGTATCCCGCCGCCAAAGGCAGTATTTGCCGGTAAAAGTGGCGGCACTACCAGTGCAGCCAACATTAAGGCACAGGAACGGATATTTGCCAAACTTGACGGGTTTGACTTTGATGCAAAATTTACCATAACGCATTTTACGCTATTTATAGTTAAACCACGCCAGGACCCGTTCTTTAAAACAGGCACAGGCAATATCTTAACGCCTGACATGAAAACGGCCCTCAACGGCGTTGCCCCCGGCACCAACGTTTTTTTTAAGGATATTACCGCTGTAGGCCCTGATGGCATACAGCAGGAAATTGATCCGATAATTTTAACAGCTAATTAATAAGGCTATGAAAAAGAACCTATTAGTAATTATACTTTGCGCCTGCTGCGTTACGGCGTTTGCGCAAACAGGCAAAAAGGGGACAGGCAAAAAAGGTACGGCTAAAACCGGCGCTGCCGCAAAAAGGCCCGCCGCTGCAGCCGCAGTAACTCCGCCGCCTGCACCCGCGCCTTTAACCGATACCGCTAAAAAACAGGTAGCGGCCGCGCCGGCCAAACCGTTTGAGCGCCCGGTTGACGGTTATTTTAAAAAAACCAATATCCTTAGCGCCAGGAAAACGCCTTATGCCCCGGTTAGGGAGGCCGATGTGGTATTTTCAAAACGTGTGTGGGAAGAGTTTGATGTAAGGGAAAAGCGGAATACGTATATGGCATCGCCAAAGGCCAGGTTAATTGATATTTTAATGGATGCAGTAATGGCTGGCGAACTGACCGCTTATGACCCTAACCCAAGCAAGGAAGACCCGGACGGCGATAGCTTTGCCCGCCCCCTTAAGCCGGCCGAAGCCAAAGCAAGGATGGCCGACAGTGCACTTATAAATAAAGTAGACACTGCAGGTAACATTACCGCAAGCACCCGCGTTGCCGGCGAATTTAATCCGGACAGTATCGTACGTTTCAGGATAAAGGAAGACTGGTTTTTCGACAAACAGCGCTCAACTTATGAGAAACGCATTATTGGCATTGCGCCGCTGATTAAGCCTAAGGCTGTGGCCGGTATGGATATTGATATGCTGCCTGCCTTCTGGATATATTTTGATGCTGCCCGCGATATACTGGCAACCAAGGAAGTTGCCATGCGCGATAACGATGCTACGGGCCTCAGCTACGATGATATGTTTACCAAACACCTGTTTGCCAGCTATGTAGTAAAGCAATCAAACGAAAAGGATGAGCGTATTAAGGATTATAAACAAGGTGTAGACCGATTGTATGAATCGGAACGGATAAAAAAGCAGCTGATGGACTGGGAGCTTGATCTGTGGCAGTATTAATTGGCTGATAGGCAATTATAAAAAGATTAGCTAAATTTTTTTTTATCAGTCAAAATTATATTCCTACCTTTGCAGTCCCAATTGCGTTGGGAAAAGGAGATAAATTATTTAATGGCAAAAAAACAGGAAGTAGAAAACGAATTAAAAGCAAAAGAAGCTGAGCTGGATACAGTTACGGCAACTGCACCCGAAGAGGTAATTGAATCAGAGGCTGATTCTTTATCGATCGAAGACATCAAAGCAACGATCACCTCTTCAAACCAGGATTTTGACTGGGACGCCGACGATAAAAAATTTGGCAACTACAGCGCTGCCGACCGCGAAAAATTTGAAGCGTTGTACGATGTAACTTTCAGCTCTATTAACCAGGGCGAGATTATTACAGGTACTGTTGTAAACATCAATAACAAGGATGTGGTATTGAACATCGGCTTTAAAAGCGATGGTATGGTATCACTTTCTGAATTCCGCGATACGCCTGATCTGAAGATAGGCGATACGGTGGATGTGTTTGTTGAATCGCAGGAAGACACCAACGGCCAGTTGGTACTTTCACGCAAGCGCGCTAAAACCCAAAAATCATGGGAGCGCATTAATTCGGCCCTTGATAACGACGAGATCATCACCGGTTTTGTAAAAAGCCGTACCAAAGGTGGCCTTATTGTTGATTTAATGGGCGTTGAAGCCTTTTTACCAGGTTCGCAGATTGATATTAAACCCATACGCGATTACGATGTATACGTTGGTAAAACAATGGAATTCAAGGTTGTTAAAATCAATCACGAGTTTAAGAACGTAGTAGTATCGCACAAAGTGCTGATAGAAGACGACCTGGAAAACCAAAAAACTGAAATTGTGGCCAAACTTGAAAAAGGCCAGGTATTGGAAGGTACCGTTAAGAACATTACCGACTTTGGTGTATTTATTGACCTTGGCGGTGTAGACGGTTTGCTGCACATTACCGATATATCTTGGGGGCGTATTGAGCACCCGCGCGAAGTATTATCGCTTGATCAGAAGCTCAATGTGGTTGTACTTGATTTTGACGATGAGAAAAAACGTATTGCCCTTGGTTTAAAGCAATTAACTCCGCACCCTTGGCAATCGCTTGACCCGGCCCTGGCCGTTGGCTCTAAAGTAAAAGGTAAAGTAGTTACCGTGGCCGATTATGGCGCATTCCTTGAGATTATCCCGGGTGTTGAAGGGTTGATCCACGTGTCAGAAATGTCATGGTCACAAAACTTGCGTAACCCACAGGAATTTTTAAAGGTTGGCGACGAGATTGAAGCCCAGATATTAACCTTAGACCGCGACGAGCGGAAAATGAGCCTGGGCGTTAAACAATTAACCCCCGACCCATGGCAACAGGCTGCTGAGCGTTATGCAGTAGGCACTACGCATGTTGCTACCGTTAAAAACATGACCAATTTTGGTGTGTTTGTTGAATTAGAAGACGGTATTGACGGCCTTATACATATTAGTGACCTATCATGGAGCAAAAAGGTTAACCACCCTAATGAGTTTACCAAAGTTGGTGAAAAGCTGAATGTGGTAGTGTTGGAACTTGATGTTGATAATCGCAAGCTAAGCCTTGGCCACAAGCAGTTGGAAGAAAATCCATGGGATACTTTTGAAACCATTTTTAGTGTAGATACTATACATGAAGGAACAGTATTAAAGGTAACTGATAAAGGCGCTATTGTAGCATTGCCTTATGGTGTGGAAGGGTTTGCACCAACCAAGCACCTGGTTAAGGAAGATGGTAAGCCCTTAAAAGCTGAAGATACTGCCGACTTTAAGATTATTGAGTTTAATAAAGAGAACAAGCGCATAGTAATTTCCCACTCACGTATTTGGGAAGATGCCCGTAGCGAAGCCCGTGTTGCCGATTTTGAAAACCGCAAAAAGGAAGCTAAGGCTACTACCAACGCTGTAAAGAAGGTGAAGGACTCGGTTGAAAAATCAACGCTTGGCGACCTTAGCGTATTAGCTCAGCTGAAAGAACAGATGGAAGGTGCCGAAAGCAAGGCTAAAAAGCCAAAAGCGCCTGAAGCTAAGTAAGCCAGTTTAGTTTAAATCCAAACCATACAGCCCTTCCGTTACCCGGAGGGGCTTTTTTGTTATTGTTGTTATTCAAAAATTATTTACCGGATCAAAGCATATTTCAGAAAAGCATCCGCCAAAGTTCAGGGTTTTCCGTCGGCAACGGGTCCGCAACTAAAAAAGTGATAAGAAGTCTATATTAAGATTAAATGTAATGAAATATTTGCGAAACCGAAAAGTTGCACTATATTTGCAACCGATTAGTTTCTTAATATAGTTTATATGAGGCGAGATATATTCCAGGCCATTGCCGATCCGACGCGGCGGGCCATTATTGCCCTGATTGCCTTACAGGCTATGACACCAAATGCCATTGCCGAAAATTTTAATACCACCCGGCAGGCCGTATCAAAACATCTACGCATACTGGCAGAATGTGAACTTGTAAAACAGGAATATCAGGGTCGGGAGATATATTATTCGCTTGAAATTGATAAAATGAAGGAAATAGACCAATGGTTAGAACAATACCGTAAGATATGGGAAACCCGTTTTAACCAGCTTGACCAATTATTAACAACAATTAAAACACAACAAAATGGAAAGTAATCTATTATTTGAATTCAACGTAGACAAGGCAGCCAAAATGGTATACATTAACCGTGAATTTGCCGCCGGGCTTCCGCTGGTTTGGGATGCCTTTACCAAAAAGGAACTCATTGATCAATGGCTTGCCCCGAAGCCAATGCGTTGCCAAACAAAATACCAGGATTTTAAAGTTGGCGGCAAACGCTTTTATTCCATGGTAAGCCCCGATGGGCTGGAGCGCTGGGCCCTACAGGAATATACTTCCATTACCCCGAAAACTAACTTTAAAATGTACAATACCTTTGCCGACAAGGATGAAAACCGTGAGCTGCCAGGCTCTGAGTGGGATCATACGTTTAGCGAGCTTAATGGGACAACCAAGGTAAGCATAGCTATTTACAATGAATCACTTGAGCGGTTAGAGCGGATACTGGACGGCTTTACACAGGGAATGAAAATGTCGTTAAACAACCTGGAAAACTTGCTGGCAACTTTATCGCAAAAATAATACGGTCTTTAAAACCGGTTAAATATTAGTTGGCAATCTTAATCAGTAGTAGTTATACAGCGGCTGGGCCGGGTAACAGCGTACAGAGTAAGTATAGATTGTAAGTCATTTGCCCGTAAAAACAACCTGCAGGTATGCAATCAATCAAAAACCTGCTTACATTTGTTACCTGTTAAAAAGTACAGCCATGAATATTAACGTATATACTGAAACAACGCCTAACCCGGCAACCATGAAGTTCATTGTGAACAAGTTGCTGATTAACGGCAGTGTTGATTACCCTACCAGAGAGAGTGCCGAAAAATCGCCGTTTGCTAAGGAATTGTACAAATTCTCGTTTGTGAACGGTGTTTTTTTTGCCAGCAATTTTGTAACCGTAACTAAAACAGAAGGCACCGAGTGGGACGATATTGAAGCAATTATTAAAGAGTTTGTGAAAGGCGCCGTTGAAGCTGAACTAAAGGTGCAAGCCGAAGAACAGGCCGAAGACGTAGCCTTTGAAGGCACAGATGCTGAAGTGAAGATACAGCAGATATTGCATGATTACGTGCGCCCGGCTGTTGAACAGGACGGCGGCGCAATCAGCTATAAATCATTTGATTCCGGCGTGGTAACGGTAGAATTGCGCGGTTCATGCAGCGGCTGCCCGTCGTCAACCCTTACGCTAAAATCCGGAATAGAAAACCTGCTAAAACGTATGGTGCCTGAGGTAACCGAAGTGGTGAGTGAAGCAATGTAATTATAGCCTGAAAGTTAGGAAGAACGAAAGAGACAATAGAAAAAGGGCCGCAATTTGCAGCTCTTTCTCTTTTATAAAATTTGTCATGCCGGGCTTGTTTCGGCATCCTACTTGCTAAGCATTAATTTGCAGATAACCTGTATGGTGGGTTGCTGAACAAATTCAGCATGACATGGAATTAAAAGTATTTTTGTATCACCTCAAGTATCTCCCCGGTTATCTTTCCGTTCGTAGCTAACAATTCCCGGGTATTTATCACTTCCTGGCCGCCTTTAAAATTCACTACATCGCCTCCGGCTTGCCGTACAATCACTACACCTGCTGCAATATCCCAGGCATTCAAGTCATATTCATAAAACGCCTCAAAGCGGCCGCAGGCCGTATAAGCCAGGTCTACCGCGGCCGAGCCGATGCGGCGCAGGCCGTGGCAGCTTTTCATCAGTTCGGTAAACAAGCCAATATACGCACCCTGCCGTTCAAAATCATAATAAGGGAAACCGGTAGCCAGCAGGCTATCGCCAATAGTGGGATTATTGCTTACATGTATTTTCTTACCGTTCAAGTACGCTGGTTGATCTTTGCAGGCATAAAAGCATTCGTCCTGGTTAACTTCATATACTACGCCTAAAACCAGTTCATCATATTCTTTCAAGGCTATGCTTACCGAGTAACAGGGCAGGCCATGTATAAAATTGGTAGTGCCGTCCAGCGGGTCAATGATCCAGTTGTAGCGTTCTGCTACGTTGGTTTTGGTCTTTTCTTCAGTGATGAAGCCTGCTTCGGGCAGTAGCTTTTCCAAAGCAGCCACAATCATCTGCTCGGCGCCTTTGTCTACGTAGGATACCATATCATTCAGGCCTTTGTATTCTATTTTATCAGGGTTAAATTTTTGACGTTCCTGCCGGATAAAACTGCCGGCCTGTTTGGATATTTCAACCACCTGTGTTAGGGTTTGCTGTAGCATGGTGTCGTAATGATAAACTGAATGAAAATGCTTTATGTATAAAATAACTGGCGAAAAATAAACTCAAAGCCGCTAATGGCCTTGCCACCGGCGGGTACATATTAAACTGGTTTACCAGTAGTTCAAGCAATAACTGGTTGGCAAAAAAACCTATAATTGCTACACCCGTAAACCTGAGTAATTGTTTTTGAAAACTGGTTGTTGATTCGGTGAAAACAATGTAGCGTGTCATCAGGAAATTAACCATAACCCCTATAAAAAAAGATAGGGCCAGCGATAAGGTAAAGTTTCTGAGGTGCATACCTAATATGATATAAAATTTTTGATCGAAGATGTTATGGTAAAACAGGTAAAAACAATATATATCTACCGCAAAACCAACACCAGCCGATAGCAGGAACCGCACAACCTGGTTTTTACTAATGGCTTTAATGGAAAATTTATCCATCAGGCATGCAGGGTTTTCTTGGCCGTTTGTGAGCCATTTACTATTAAGCCAAAGCCTGCAAATACTAACAAGAGCGAGATCATTTCGGCCTGGGTAAAGGATAAGCCACACAAATGATATTTGGTATTCACCCTTATCAATTCTATAAAAAACCGCTCAATGCCGGCCATGATAAGATATACCCCAAACAGTACGCCCGGGGCTTTTAATTTATGCCGTATTTGCCATAACACAAGGAATAACATAAAGCAGATGACACATTCATAAAAGGGGGTTGGGTATACCGGAAATTTTAAGGCATAGCTAAACTTTGCATCGTAGCAATAGCCATTATTAAGGCACCGTGCTATAGGGTTATCATGATCGGCGCCGTTTACGTTGTGCGGAAAATTGAATGACCACATCCATTTAGGCGCCCAGCTTAACCAGTGGGGTTTCGGCGACAGGTTGGCTATCCCCCAATCGCCATCACCAGCCATCTGGCAGCCAATACGGCCTACAGCGTAAGATAACATCATACCCGGGCCGCCAATATCCAGCATGGTCAATGGCTTAATGCCATGCTTGTTAGCAATGTACAGCACGGCTGCACCGCCGCATATCAGGCCGCCATAAAAGGTTAACCCGCTAAAACCGATAAGCATCCCAACCGGATCGTGCATAAAATCGTCCCAGTTCTCCAAGGCATTAAATAGTTTAGCCCCGGCAAAGCCTGCAATAGCTGCCCATAATAATATGGTGCCCATTAATTCATAAGGGTGCACGGTCAATTCCACCTCTTTAGGAGCGGGCAGCTGCTGTTTTTTAGTTTCATAGTACGCCCAGTAGGCAAACAGCCCGGCAAAAACCAAACCGCCTGGTAAATTACCACGGGCAGAAAGTATGAAGCTTTGGGTATCATCAATCAGTGTACGATAGTTAAGTATACCGTCAACCAGTTTATACCCAATAACAAAACCAAATATGCCGTTCCCGGCAATATCAGCTGCTGAAGGCGCGCTGCCTATTATTGCCTTACGCTTAAAGGGGTAAATAATGCCTAATTGCTCTTTACGTTTAAACTCCTGGGTAAAGGCCCAATAGGCAGCCATAAAGGCCAGGGCTACAAAAAAACCAAACGTTTGGAACGGCAGCGGTATATCTTTCCCTGTAAGGTATTGAATTAAGGATGAAAGGGTTGGAAACATCAGTAAAAATTTACAGCGAATATATTATTTAATGCACTAATATTTCCATGGCCTCTGTTATCTCCATGTCGCCATCCGATGAAATACTGGTTAACTGCACCCGCTTTACCTCGTTTACCAGCACCGGGTCGTATTTAACTTTTACCTTAACGTAATTCCGTGTGAAACCGTGCATGTAGCCATCTCTTATATCACCTTCAAATAAAACTTCATCATATTTATATAATTGTGCCTCGTAAAAGGCACGACGTTTCTTATCAGACAAGATATGCAGCATCCTGCTGCGCTCGGCACGGGTTGAGCCGGGAACACTGCCGCCCATCTCTGCAGCAGGTGTATTTTCACGTTCGCTATAAGTAAAAACGTGCAGGTAAGATATGTTCAGTTTGTTCAAGAAATTATAGGTATCTATAAAGTCTTCCCGTGTTTCACCGGGGAAACCAATTATCACATCCACCCCAATGCAACAGTCCGGCATTAATTGTTTAATGCGGGCTACCCTTTCGGCATATAATTCACGGCGGTAGCGGCGGCGCATCAGCCCTAATATTTTGTTATTGCCGCTTTGCAGCGGGATATGAAAATGCGGCACAAAACGGTTGGACTGTGCTACAAACGCTATGATCTCGTCGGTAAGCAGGTTAGGTTCAATAGAGGAAATACGAATACGATCAATGCCTTCCACTTCGTCCAGCGCTTTTATCAGGTCATAAAACCTGTCTTCACGATGCCCGTTACGGATACCAAAATCGCCCAGGTTAACACCTGTCAGCACTATTTCCTTAACGCCTGATGCAGCAATTTGCTGTGCCTGTTCAACCGCATTCCCTATTGTGTCGCTGCGGCTTGCGCCCCGGGCCAGCGGAATGGTACAAAAAGTGCAGGAGTAATCGCATCCGTCCTGTACCTTTAAAAAGGTGCGGGTACGGTCGCCAAATGAATAAGCCGGTACAAAACTATTGGCCTCAGTCACCGGTCGGTTATAAATTATCGCCTTAGGCTTTTTAGTAAGGTCGGTGATATGGTCTACGATCTGGAATTTTTCGGCAGCCCCTAAAACCATGTCAACGCCGGGTATCTCAGCAATCTCTTTTGGCTTCAGCTGGGCATAGCAACCTACTATGGTAATATAAGCATCAGGCGATATCTTTAAGGCTTCCTTAACTACCTTTTTGCATTTTTTATCCGCATTTTCGGTAACCGAGCAGGTATTAATTACATATACGTCAGGTGTATCGGTAAAATCAACGGTATCATATCCCGCCTGGTTGAACAGGCGGCCAATACCCGATGTTTCCGAGTAATTCAGCTTACAGCCCAGGGTATAAAATGCTACTTTCTTATTCATTTTTCAAGGGGCAAAGATAAGGTTTTTAGCACTTAGCTGATTGGAGATTAGAGATTACTTACCTGTAACGGACAATTAGCCGATAATGAAATTTACAATAGCAGTACCTACCAACTTTATGATAAAAGCAATTACGTTGTAAGCGCCGGTGTTTGTATTGAATTATCGTTTGCCCGTCTACCGGCTATTTTTGCAGTAAATTTATCCTTCAACTTTAGGAAGGGTTTTTCAATCAAATTGTACGACAACAGAGCAATTAGGGCTATAAAAAGCATATTAACCGGAAAATGGGCTAAAAACCCCATGTGTCTTGAAAAAAATAATGCCTGCCACAAATAAAGACTATAAGATAACTTCCCGATGTAATTTAAAAGCCGACTGTTCAAAAATTTAAAATACAAATTGTCTGTAAAATTGATGGAAATTACAATTATTACAACCATACTTAAGTTAGTGAGCGTACCAAAAGACCCCAAAAAGGCCAATATAAAGTGATTCATAAAATTTGTATGGTAGCCCAAAAATATCTTTTTACTTAACAGGCAAAACATTAATGTGGCAAAAGGGGTCAACAGTACGATAAGGGGTTTAGTTAGCACAAACTTAATCACCCTGTTATAATATAATGCCAGAATGCATCCGGCCATTAAGGCGTCGGCCCTGGTAAACAGGTGCATAACACTTACATCGGTATATAACCGTACAAAAGGCACAATTAAAAATATGGCGAAAGCAAAAAAGGCCCGGTATTTTTTAAGGTAGGCGAATACGAACGGCCATATCAGATAAAAATTTTCTTCTACTGATAATGACCAGAAATGACCGGTTTCCCAATCGTCCTGCTTCTTGGCAAAGAAAAACTTAGTATACGTAAGAGACGATAGCCATGAACTAAGCCCAATGTGCAATATGCCAAATAACTGCAATATGAAATACACAAAAAGCATAAAGTAAAACACCGGAAAAATCCTTAAAGACCTGCGGATATAAAAATCTTTGAGGGATATATTATGAGTAGCGTTTTCTTCTTTGAGGAGTAAATAAGTAATCAAAAATCCGGAAATGATAAAAAAGATATTTACACCTATCTGGCCGCCGGGGCCATTTGGTAAATGAAAATTCATTATTTGCACATGCGCAATTAAAACCAAAAGTATGCTTAGCGCTCTTAAGCCGTTAAGGCTGGGTATTTGCTTTTTCAATATTATTTAGTAACAGGTAGTTTAACACGCAATACAAATACTGGAATTAGGAAATTTATCAATTGTCCGCCTCATTCCAGCGATAACTTTCATTTTCCAGGCCTATCAGGTCAACAACCCGGTTTACTACCGTCATAGCTACTTCTTCAACCGTTTTGGGCTGGCTGTAAAAGGAGGGTATGGCCGGGCAAATAATGCCGCCGGCTTCAGTAATGGTTTCCATATTGCGGATATGTATCAAACTAAAGGGCATATCCCTGGCCACCAGGATCAGCTTGCGGCGTTCCTTCAATATCACATCAGCGGCGCGGGTAGTCAGGTCATTAGAGACACCGGCGGCTATACGACCGAGTGTACCCATACTGCAGGGAACTATCACCATTGTATCAAACCGTGCCGAACCCGAGGCAAATGGCGCCATAAAATCATTTTTATCATAAAACTTAAAGGGGTATTTTTTATGATCCTCATTATTCAGTTCAAGCTGCCACACCTGCCGTGCATTATCGCTCATTACCACTGCAACTTCGCTTACCTGGCCGCCCAATTGTTGTAGCTTATCTAACAGCAACCGGGCATATATAGCGCCGCTGGCGCCGGTTACAGCCACTACAATTTTTTTACCCATAGCGCAAATATCCATATTTTGAGCGAATATCTATGCTGAGGTGTAAATAGGAGCAATAGACATATAGTAACAAACAACGGCAATATAATACATACCCCAAATCTGACTACGGAAAATTACATTCCGTAGCTTAAATATTAATTAGACTGGCTTTTATATCCCTGTATAATTTGCTGGTGTAATACGCTTCAGCTCCTCTTTAACTGATGCACCCACATTTAAATTATCTATAAACACGGCAATCACAGCGCCGGTAATATGCGTGTTTGTCCGTGTAAGTTCTTTTAAAGCCTCGTAGGGGTTTGGGTAGCCTTCGCGGCGCAGTATGGTTTGTATAGCTTCGGCCACTACTGCCCAGTTGGCTTCCAGATGTGCCTTAATGGCGGTTTCGTTCAGCAG
>CAZZVY010000048.1:0-16666 GCA_964657585.1 uncultured Mucilaginibacter sp.
CGACGCCCCCTCCCGCTCCAGGTATGAAGGCAGCAGCGCCAGCACGCAGTAATCTTTAATATCGCCATAAAATAACCGGAATGCCTGCCTGAAACTTTCGCGGTACCAACCGGCATCGGTTACATAATGGCTGCTGGTGATCATCCCGGTAGTGCCCGAACTGGTAAAAACAACTTCGGCGGGCTCATTATTGCTTACCACCGGGTGCGATTTAAAAAAAGATACTGGCAGGAAAGGAATCTGGTTGATGCCGTCAACGCTGTTTGCATCAACCCTCAACCCTTTAATAAACTGCCGGTAAACAGCACAATGCTGTGCCTGGTGCCTGAAAGCCTGTAAAGCCGCCCCGGCAAACTGCCGTTCGGTATTAATAGAAAACATTTGCTGCCGGCTGTACATGGAGGACAAAGATAAGGCCATGATTTGCATGATTAAAGGATTTTTCTAATTTCATGACCGGCCAATGAAATGTTACGGTGATAGCTTTTTTATAGAATTGCCCTGACAGGGAACAGTAATCTTAAAAAGCAAAACCATTTTAGGCATAAGGGGTTTATCCTGTACACAAATCTTTTTAAACATGAAAACGATAAAATTTTTTTTAGTGCCGATGCTGTTAAGCTGCTTTTTGGTGCTTAGTTCGGCCATTGATGCCGGCAAGGAAACCGAGCGTGTACAAAAATCTACTACAGTATTGAAAGATTTTGCAAAGATGAAGGAAAGCATCCCTTCCCAATTGATACAACAGGCCGAAGGGGTAATCATCATCCCGCATATGATTAATGCGGGGCTGGCCGTTGGCGGCAAAAGGGGTAAAGGCGTGGCTATGGTAAAGCTACCGGGCGGCGGCTGGAGCAACCCTGTTTTCGTAACCTTTACAGGCGGCAGCCTGGGCTTACAGATAGGCGTACAGGCGGTTGACCTGGTGCTGGTATTTAAGCACAAATCAGTACTTGAAAAAATGCAGAAAGGTGACTTTACCATTGGCGGTGATATTTCGGTAGCTGCAGGGCCGGTAGGCCGGAGTTCAACTGCCAGTACAGATTATAAACTGGAGGCCGAAGTGTATTCTTACTCGCGCAGCAAAGGCTTGTTTGCCGGTTTAACCATCAATGGATCAAACATCTCAGTTGATAAAAGTGCTATAGCCAATTTTTACGGCTCAGGTACGGCCCAAAGTATTTTTGCCGAAAGCAAAAGTAAGTCGGCAGATGTAGGTGCATTAAAAAGCGCTATGACGATGTTGTAAATCCGGCCAACCCCATCTGATAACCAAAGGCTTTAGCAAGTGCCGCCATACAGGCAACACTTGTTAAGGCTTTTTGTATATTACGAAATTTACTGAATATGGTACTTCGTTCTGTTCTTTCTCTGCTTTTTATAATGATAATATGCTGTACGGCTATTGCCCAAACCGCTGCCCCGGGCGATTATATTTGCGGGAAATGGATGTCGTCAGACAAGAACCTGGAGGTGGAGGTTTATAAAGAAAACGGCGAATTCAAGGCCAAGATAATATGGTTTAAAGCCGATGATAATAGTAAGCGCATGGAGGAATGGACGGACACTCACAATCCTGATAAAAATCTGCGCAGGCGCAAGCTTTTAGGCATGAATGTGGTTAACAACCTTATTTATCAGCCTAAAAGCAACTCCTGGGAGCACGGCACTATATACGATGCCAAAGGCGGTCATTACTGGGATGCCTCCGCCAGCCTTTCAAAGGATGGGGTTTTAAAGGTAAACGGCTACTGGCATTTCAAGTTCATTGGCCGTTCCCTCACCTTTTACAGATCAGGCTAAGAGCTTATAAGTCAGTTGTTAGACATATTTAACTGCCAACAGCGGCATTAACATATATTTTACTTGCATAAGTTAAAATTAATGCAGTTTTTTGCACAAAATAACAACACATACATTAGCAGAAATGAAAAAACAAAGCCCAACCATAACAGTCCCCAGGGCTATTTTTGCCTGGTTTGCGGCTGCTTTGCTTGCTAATGTTTTTTTATTTTCCCCCTCCCGACGAAGGCCCTTCATTCCACGGGTTTGAATGTGGGCCAACCTTCACTAAATTTTAAAAGGTATTAAACCTTTTCTGTAAAAACCATTTTATTAATTAAGGCGTATCAAGCCAGTAATTTAACGGTATTCTTTTAATAATGACCATACAAGATTTTGATATACAGGTAGCCTCGGCACAGCATGTTGATTATGCCACGCAGATATGCGATGAGATGGCCGAATCTGCCAAGGCGCGGGGCACCGGCATAGCCCAGCGCTCGCCGCAGTATGTGGCCGATAAGATGCTGGAAGGGAAAGCGGTGATAGCCCTGCATAAAAACGGCACCTGGGCTGGGTTTTGCTATATTGAAACGTGGAGCCATGGCGATTTTGTTGCCAATTCCGGTCTTATTGTAAATCCTGAATTCCGGAAAGTAGGTTTGGCTAAAGCCATTAAGGAGGAGGTTTTTAAGCTATCGCGCAGGAAATATCCTGATGCCAAAATATTTGGGCTAACCACCGGTCTGGCCGTAATGAAGATCAACTCGGATTTAGGCTACGAGCCGGTAACCTATTCTGAACTGACACAGGATGAAGCGTTTTGGCAAGGCTGCAAAAGCTGTGTTAACTATGATATTTTAACCAGTAAGCAGCGCAAAAACTGCATGTGCACGGCCATGCTGTTCGATCCTGCCGAAAAGGCAAAAGAATACGAAGAAAAAATGAAAAAGATCACCCATAAAGCTACACTGCTTGAAAGGATTGAGAATGCCTTAAAACGTACAACGAAATCGATAATAGCGCATAATAATTTTTAAATTAGGTGACCTTAACCTTTAACCTTTTACCTCTTGAAGAGAATGAAAAAAGTAGTTTTAGCTTATAGCGGCGGTTTGGATACCTCATTTTGCTGCATCTATTTAACCCGTGATGCGGGTATGGAAGTGCACTCGGTAATTGTGAATACCGGCGGCTTTAGCAATGAAGAATTAAAAACGGTTGAAAAACGCGCGTATGAAATGGGAGTGACCTCGCATCACGTGGTTGACGAAACCGAAAACTTTTACAACACCTGTGTCAGATTTTTAATCTACGGTAATGTACTTAAAAATAATACCTACCCGCTATCAGTTAGTGCCGAGCGGGTAAGCCAGGCTACAGCAATTGCTAAATATGCCAAAGAGATTGGCGCTGAGGCTGTTGCGCATGGCAGTACCGGTGCCGGTAACGACCAGGTCAGGTTTGATATGATCTTCAACATCCTTGTACCCGATGTTAAAATTATTACCCCGATACGTGATCTGAAGCTGAGCCGCGAAGCCGAGATTGAATACCTGAAAAAGCACGGGGTGGAGATGAACTTTGAAAAGGCCAAGTACTCTATCAATAAGGGCATCTGGGGCACATCGGTAGGCGGCAGGGAAACTCTGACATCGAACTTAGGTTTACCTGAAGATGCCTGGCCTACCCCGATCACCGAAACCGGGAGCCGGGATATGGAACTGACCTTTGAAAAAGGAGAACTGGTTGCTATTGACGGTATAAAATACGATCATCCTGCAAAAGCTATCCAGGCCCTGCAGGCCATAGCACAGCCTTACGGTATCGGCAGGGATATACATGTAGGCGATACCATTATCGGTATAAAAGGGCGCGTAGGTTTTGAAGCCGCAGCGCCGATGATAATTATTAAAGCGCACCATACTTTAGAGAAACACGTGCTGACCAAGTGGCAATTAAGCTGGAAAGATCAGTTAGCATCATTTTATGGCAACTGGCTGCATGAAGGGCAATTTCACGACCCTGTGATGCGCAACCTCGAAGCTTTCCTGACCGATACGCAGCAAAATGTAAGCGGCAGGGTGTTTGTGCAGTTAAACCCATACAGGTTCCAGGTGGTGGGTATAACATCAGATCATGACCTGATGAGCAATAAGTTTGGCAGTTACGGCGAAATGAACAATGCCTGGAGCGGGGAAGATGTAAAGGGATTTTCTAAGATATTCGGCAACCAGGTAATGATATATCATAAAGTTAACGGATAAAATAAATGAACATAGTATTTTCAAAGTCGGATTGCCTGGATCACTACACCTGGGGCGATGACTGCCACGGTTGGACCTTTGTTGATACCGAAGCGTTATCCGTTAAACAGGAATTGATGCCGCCGGATACCGCTGAACAACTGCACTATCATGAAACAGCTACGCAGCTTTTTTTCATCTTAAAAGGCAGGGCAAATTTTACGATAGACGGCGTAGTTACCGGTTTAAGGGAGCAGCAGGGTATACAGATTAACCCGGGACAAAAACATTTTATAGCTAATAAACACAATACTGATCTGGAGTTTATTTTATACTCCTATCCATCCGCAAAGAATGACCGTGTCAACATTAAATAAAATAAAAGCAGGCATTGTAGGCGGCGCAGGTTATACCGGCGGCGAGATGCTGCGTATTTTAGTAAACCATCCGGATGTTGATATTGCCTTTGTAAATAGCAGCAGCAATGCGGGAAAATTTGTTTACGAAGTACATAACGATCTTTTCGGCGATACCGATCTGAAATTTACTGATGCTATTTTTACAAATATTGACGTACTTTTCCTTTGTGTGGGCCATGGCGATGCCCGCAAGTTTTTAGAGGCAACCCCTATCCCCGACACGGTAAAGATCATTGACCTGAGCCAGGATTTCAGGTTAGCTGATAACTCAAAGCTGAAAGCAAAAAGCTTTATTTATGGCTTACCCGAATTAAACCGTGAGCAAATTAAATCGGCACAAAATATTGCTAACCCGGGTTGCTTTGCTACCTGCTTGCAATTAGGGTTACTGCCATTGGCAGCTAAGCAATTGTTGACCCGCGAAGTACATATTACCGCTACTACAGGCTCTACCGGTGCGGGGCAAAAAGCTACGGCTACCACGCACTTTACCTGGCGCAATGATAACCTGTCGGTTTATAAAGCCTTTGATCACCAACATCTGAATGAAATAAGCGAATCACTTAACCGTTTGCAATTTCGTACTCCCTTTCCTTTGGATAGGGCCGGGGTGAGGCTAAACTTTATCCCATACCGCGGTGATTATACACGAGGCATCATAGCCTCGATATACACAGAAAGCGAGCTGACGGAGCAGGAGGCGCTGCAGCTTTACCAGGACTATTATGCGGCTCACCCGTTCACTCATGTCACTAACCGTGATATTGATTTGAAACAGGTAGTGAACACCAATAAGTGCTTTATACAGGTTAATAAACATGGTAATCAAATATTTTTGGTAAGTATAATAGATAACCTGCTTAAAGGCGCATCGGGCCAGGCAGTACAGAATATGAATTTGATGTTTGGCTTGGATGAGCAAGCAGGTTTAAGGCTAAAGGCTACTGGTTTTTAATTAACCAATAATTTAGAATAGGTCATGCTGAATTTATTTCAGCATTCTACAATGCAAGCCTGATCAGCAGGTGGGATTCCGAAGCAAAACGGGATGACAACAATTATTATCACGAACAGAAAAAATGAAACTATTCGACGTATATCCAATCAATCATATCAACATTGTAAAAGGTGTTGGCAGTTTAGTTTATGACGATAAAGGCCAAGAGTATCTTGACCTGTACGGCGGCCATGCCGTAATATCCATTGGCCACACTCACCCGCATTATGTAAAACGGCTGGAAGACCAGCTGCACCAGATCGGGTTTTACTCTAACTCTATCGGGATTCCTTTACAAACCGAACTGGCCGAAAAACTGGGCCATGTAAGCGGTAAGGAAGATTATCAATTATTCCTTTGTAATTCAGGCGCCGAGGCTAATGAGAACGCGCTGAAACTGGCCTCTTTTTATAACGGCCGTAAAAAGGTGATCGCCTTTAAGGGGGCTTTTCACGGGCGTACCTCTCTGGCGGTCTCGGCTACTGATAACCCGAAGATTGTTGCCCCGGTTAACGAGACCGGCAATGTGATCTTTTTGACTTTAAACGATGAGGCGGCTTTGGCACAGGCCTTTAGCGAATATGAAATATCATCAGTGATCATTGAGGGTATCCAGGGCGTAGGCGGTATCAGAGTGGCAACCGAAAGTTTCCTGAAAAAGATCAGGACCCTGTGTAACGAGCATAACGCCGTGTTTATTGCCGATTCGGTACAATGCGGTTACGGGCGTTCTGGCAAATTCTTTTCGCATGATTATGCTGGCGTTGATGCCGATATTTACAGCATGGCCAAAGGAATAGGCAATGGTTTCCCGATGGGCGCTATTATAATATCGCCGAAAATTAAACCGGTATATTATATGCTGGGCACAACCTTTGGCGGCAACCATTTAGCCTGTGCCGCCGGTTTAGCGGTGTTAGAAGTAATGGAGCAGGATAACCTGATGCAAAACGCGGCCGAAGTTGGGGGTTACCTGATCAGCGAATTGAAGAAGTTTGAACAGATAACCGAAGTACGTGGCCGTGGCCTGATGATAGGTATTGAACTGCCTGCCGAACTGGCCGATGTGAAAAAAAACTTGTTGTTCAAATACCATATCTTTACCGGCGAGGCCAAGCCAAACATTATCCGCTTGCTGCCAGCATTAAATTTAACCAAGGCACATGCCGACAGGTTTTTAGAGGCGTTTGCTAAGGAAGTAACTAAAGCCCATGCTAAATCTCCCCCTTTGGGGAAATTTTAGGCGTTGGGATCATTAATATAAAAAAGCCTCTCTCTACCGGAGGGGAATTTATTCATGAGGATTTCGCCGTTTAGGGCGAGGCTTATAATCACAATTTAAAAACGTCCTCCCTTGGGGGGCCGGGAGGGTAAATGAAACTATTTTCTTCTGTTAACGACGTTGCCGATATTAACGCTTTAGCAGCCGAAGCTTTAAAACTTAAGGCCGATCCGTATGCGTATCAGCATTTGGGCAAAAACAAAACGCTGGTGCTGGTTTTCCTTAACCCAAGTTTGCGCACACGCCTGAGCACCCAAAAGGCAGCCATGAATTTAGGCATGGATGTAATGGTTTTAAACATTGATAAGGAGGGTTGGGCGCTTGAATTACGCGATAACGTAATTATGGATGGCACCAGGGTTGAGCATATTCGCGAGGCGGCAGGTGTAATGGGCGAATATGCCGATATCATTGGCCTGCGCTCGTTTCCCGGGTTAAAAAACCGTGAGGAAGATTATAGCGAAATGGTTTTTAATAAGTTTGTACAGTTTTGCGGCAAGCCGGTGGTAAGTTTAGAATCGGCAACCCGCCACCCGCTGCAATCACTGGCCGACCTGGTAACCATACAGGAATTGAAGACACGCCCCCTCCCTAAAGTGGTGTTAACCTGGGCGCCCCATGTAAAGGCATTACCACAGGCTGTGCCTAATTCCTTTGCCGAATGGATGTGTAAGGCTGATGTGGACTTTGTTATTGCCCACCCGGCAGGATACGAATTATCTGAAGAATTTACTGACGGCGCAACTATAACCTACAACCAACAGGCAGCCTTAGCCGATGCTGATTTTGTATATGTAAAAAACTGGTCGGCTTATGAGCCTTATGGCAAAATGCCTGCAGTTACCCAAGACTGGCTGCTGACAAATGACAGCTTAAAGAGCACCAACAAAGCTAAGGTAATGCACTGTTTACCTGTGCGCCGTAACCTGGAATTAAGCGACGATATATTAGATGGGCCGCACTCCATAGTAGTGCACGAGGCCGGTAACCGGGTTTGGGCAGCGCAGGCGGTATTAAAACTAATGTTAGAAGCAATTTAATTTATTGTCCGGAACATTTGCCTTAAACTATTAATATGCTGACAGATGAACAAATGCGCTATCCGATCGGGAAATTTATAGCGCCTGACAATTACACACCCGGGCATATTATCAAATGGACCGGCATTATCCGCGACCTTCCGAGCAAAGTACGTTATGCCATTAATGGCCTGACCGATGCGCAGTTGGATACGCCTTACCGTACCGGCGGCTGGAGCATCAGGCAGGTGGTGCACCATATCCCTGACAGCCACATGAACTCACTAATGCGGTTTAAATGGGCTATGACCGAAGATAACCCCACTATAAAAACATATAATGAGGCCGCCTTCGCTTTATTAGCTGACTATAAAATGCCGGTTGAGCCTTCGTTGCAGTTGTTAGCGGCACTACACGCACACATGGTAGCTTTGTTTGAATGCTTTACCGAAACTGATCTTGACCGTACCTTTTATAATCCCGAATCGAATACAAACTTCACTTTAAAAAAAGCCATTGGCTTGTATGCCTGGCACAGCGAACATCATCTGGCACATATTACAGAGACGGTAAAAAAATTTTAATCTACAACAGCATTTACATGTATTACTGCAAATACAACCGAGGGCCAAAAGCAAGCGGCTATTCACAAAACCGACCGCATACTTAAGCCGTTATTAAATTACCGTCCCGTTAGGTATTACAGCACGTTTTTTTAATACCACTATCCCATCCTGAACGGCATAGGTTGGATAATCGCCGTCATCCAGTTTTTCGCCGCAGTTAATGGTAACATCGTTACCAATACAGCAGTTTTTATCAATAATGGCATTTTTTATCCTGCAGCGGTCACCTATGCCAACCACAGGGGTATCACTGGCGCGCGATGCCTCTATTTGCTCCAGTGTTTGATAACTATCGCTGCCCATAACGTAACAATTTTCTATGGTAGTATCAAAACCTATGCGCGTGCGTATGCCTACAAGCGAGTGTACAATGCGGCGTGCATTAATTATGCACCCTTCAGATATTATGGCCCTTTCCAGATGCGTGCCGGATACCTTTGAAGGGGGCAGCATACGGGCACGTGTGTATATGGGCCTGTTACCAAAAAGGTTAAATTCGGGTATATCATCCGTAAGGCCAAGGTTAGCTTCAAAAAATGATGGAATGGTACCAATATCTGTCCAGTACCCCTCGTATTGATAGCTGATGACCTTATGTGTTTTGATTGATTGCGGGATGATCTCCTTGCCAAAATCGGTACGGTCATTGCCCTGCAGCAAATCATAAAGTGTTTTACGGTTAAATATATATATGCCCATTGATGCCAGGTAAACACGGCCGGAAGATTTCATATAATCGCTCACTTCCGATGCCCAGCTTTCAAAATTGCTTTTAGGTTTTTCAATAAAAGCGGTTATGTTATTCTCTTCGTCAGTTTTAAGTATCCCAAAACCAGGCACATCATTGGCATGCACCGGGATGCTGGCAATAGATATTTCAGCGTTTGCCGCAGCATGCTGATTGATCATTTCGTCAAAATCCATCTGATACAACTGATCTCCTGATAAAATGAGCACGTACTCAAACTCATAAACCGACAGGTGGTGCAGGCTCTGTCTTACTGCATCTGCCGTGCCCTGAAACCATCCCCCGCTGCTTGGCGTTTGCTCAGCTGCCAGTATATCCACAAAGGCCGAACTGAAACTGCTGAAATGATAAGTATTCTTGATATGCTTGTTCAGCGATGCCGAGTTGAATTGCGTCAGTACAAATATCCGCGATATGCCCGAGTGCAGGCAGTTTGAGATAGGAATATCAACCAGACGGTATTTTCCGGCAATTGGAACGGCTGGTTTTGAGCGTGTTGCAGTCAACGGGAACAAGCGTGTCCCCTGGCCGCCACCAAGAACGATACAGATTACTTTAGATGTCATGTTTATGTGTTATTAAGCGTTCATACAGATCGATATACTGTTTGGCAGAGCGGTCCCAGGAGAAGTCGAGCCCCATCATTCGCGCCCGCAGCAGGTTCAGATGGGCACTGTCGGCATAAAGCGTAAGCGCCCGGTCAACCGAGTGGCAAATATCTGTCACGCTGGTTTGTTCAAAGCAGATGCCATAGCCGTCATCATCTCCAAAGTCAATTACGGTATCGCTTAAGCCGCCTGTACGGTGCACCATGGGTACCGTACCGTAGCGCAATGCATAAAGCTGGTTTAAGCCACATGGTTCCACGCGCGATGGCATAAGCAAAAAATCAGAGCCGGAATAGATCAAGTGCGAAAGTTCCTCGTCGTATCCAATATATGCCCTGTAATTATCTGGCTGCTGCGCAGCAAGGGCCATTAATCCCTGTTCAATATCCGCATCGCCTGTACCTAATATTAAAAAGTTCACTTCTCCCGGGTGCATATCAAGGCTGCGGTTTATAGCTTCGGCCAACAGGTCGGCCCCTTTATCGCCCACTAACCGCCCTATAAATGATATTAAGGGAAGGCTGCTATCTACTTCAAAGCGCTTGCAAATGGCCTCCTTGTTTATCTGCTTGCCCCGGTTGCACGTTTTAATGTTATACTTGCCGGCTATCATTGTGTCTGTTTCCGGGTTCCAGACCTGGGTATCGATACCGTTGACAATGCCTCTGCCCCGGTGCCGTTCCATCTGGAATAAATGCTCCAATCCGTTTGACTGCCAGGAAAGCTCGTCCATGTAACTTGGTGATACGGTAGTATATGCCGAGCAACAGCGTACCGCCGATGCCAGCGGGTTTATGCCGCCGCCCCAATCTAATAAACCGGCATGTTGCATATCAACTTCGGGCAGGTATTTAAATTTATTATACCCGAATGCGCCATGATATTGCCCATTGTGTATAGTAAATACCGTAGGCGTACCGGCCAGCCTTTTATAAAGCGCCGAATGCTGCAAAAAGAAGGGTATCAAACCGGCATGATGATCATGACAATGAATAATATCCGGCGACTGCTGCGACCAGTTGATCCAGTCAAGAAAAGCCAGCTGATAGGCTATAAACTGTTCGTTCTCGTCAGGGTAACTATATATTTGTTCGCGGTCAAGCAACCCGGGGATATGGATAAGGTATAATTCAAAGCCCAGTACATTGTGCCTTTCCTTCCGGATGTCAAAAAGCATCCGTTCGCCGGCAAACAAGGTAGATCCCCCGAATATAATATCGAACTCATTTTCATGTACAAATTTGCGATCATAAAAAGGCAATGCTACGGCGGCTTGTAAACCCGCTTTAACCTGGTATTTAGGCAGCGCCCCTACAACATCGGCCAAACCGCCAACCTTGGCAACAGGATAACATTCGGCGCCCAGATGGTAGATTTTCATTGAAGTTTTATTGGGTCAATTTAAGCAAAGATCGGTAAAAGAGAAACCCATTAACATTATTATAGTTTTAGAAAAATAGCGTTTGAAATAGTTGAAATGTGAAATTGTTTATTGCCTGTTTTTATAATTCTGGCAGGGAAAGAATGGGATTACATCCAGTACATAATTAAGCAGTTGTCATATAAGCGGCTTACCAACTGGCAATAATCCCTGATTATGTATGATGCGTATATTATAGGGTAAGTTTTATCAACGCAAATACGGCATAATTCAGCATATCCTGGTAATTGGCCTTTACGCCTTCAGATGTTAGGGTGGCGCCTTTGTTATCCTCAATTTGTTTTACCCGCAGCAATTTCATTAATATAAGGTCGGTTAACGAGCTGATGCGCATATCGCGCCAGGCTTCGCCATAATCATGGTTTTTGGCAAACATCAGCTCTTTGGTTTCCGTTACTTTGGCATCAAACAAAGCCTCAACATGAGCGGCTGTGAGTTCTAAAGGTGTTTCAACCGTACTTTCGAGCTGCATAAGAGCAATAGCGCAATAGTTTACAATGCCAATGTATTCGCTGGTAATATCCTCCCCTACTTTCGATATCTTTTTTTCCTCCAGTGTGCGTATGCGCTGCGCTTTTATAAATATCTGGTCGGTAATGGATTCAATGCGCAGCACACGCCAGGCCGTACCGTAATCACGGGTTTTTTTTATGAATAAGCCTTTGCAGGATTTAATAATGGCATCGTACTCTGCGGATGTATCTTTCAATTTTTATAAGTTTTAACGTTGAATTTGCAACATTGATTTACTGATCAATTCACGGTGCAGGGCCGGGCAATACCGCTTACCATCCCATGTTGCGCCTTCATAGCTGAAGGATGCGCGAATGCATTATTAAAAGTGTAAAGATATGAAGTAACTTTACAACCTTAAAATATTTCACCTTTCAACAAAACGTGGCAAATACCTTCTTTCAAAAAAAACAAACCATCAATGCGGGTGGCAGGCTCGTTGATCTTTCTGTTCCTAAGGTAATGGGCATCATCAATATAACGCCTGATTCGTTTTTTGCAGGCAGCCGTAAAACCACCATTGCCGATGCTGTGGCGCAGGCAGAAAAAATACTCAATGAGGGCGCCGATTTCCTCGATCTTGGGGCCTATTCTTCACGTCCCGGCGCTGCTGATATTTCTGCACAGGAAGAAATGGACCGGCTGTTACCGATTGTTGAAGCAGTTTCAGGTGCTTTTAGCCAGGCAACTTTATCCATAGATACCTTTAGGGCAAACGTTGCGGAAGCTGCCATTAAAGCTGGGGCGCATATAATCAATGATATATCGGGCGGTGAGCTTGACGCTGATATGTTTCCCACCGTGGCCCGCCTGCAAGTGCCGTACATTTTAATGCATATGAAAGGTACGCCCCAAACTATGGTACGGCAAGCACAGTATGACGATATTTTTAACGAGGTATTAACTTACTTTTCCCAGCGTTATGAGAGATTGCGCTTAATGGGGGTGCATGATGTAATTATTGATCCCGGCTTTGGCTTTGCCAAAACTGCCGAACAAGGCTATGAGCTAATGGGCAAACTACAGGGCTTTGATATGTTGCAATTGCCCGTTTTAGTAGGCATATCCCGCAAGAAGATGGTTTACAGCCTGACTGGCGGCGGCGCTACAGAAGCATTGAACGGAACAACGGCACTTAACATCATTGCCTTAACCAAAGGCGCAAACATTTTGCGGGTGCATGATGTAAAGGAAGCGGTAGAAGCAGTTAAGATATGGCAAATGTGCCAGCCACGCCTTGCGGTTTAATATTGCAGCAACTGTTTGGTATGTGTATGCCTGTACGTTTTATCGATAACGTAAATTCTGGCTAAGCAAAATATGCAGTGCCATCTGCTTATTTGTAATACTAAAACAACTATTGAACTTATTATTTTTTAGCACATTGAATAGCGTATATTTTACAAACAGCAATGTACCGCAAATAACTCCTTGATTTATTTAAGCTATATTTGGTGAAAATAGGCTGTCTTGAAATTAATAATATACCTGCTGGTGATTATCGCCACCTTTAGTTTTCTAAAAACCTCGGCACAGCAGGACAGTTTGCGGCCTTCACCAAAGCCAACTGCAGAAACGCAGCAGCCGGTAATCGATTCGTCAAAGCAGATTGATGTTATTGATGTGCTGTACAGGATATTAAAAAAAACCAGCGCCGAAAACAGCAGGCAACAATCTCATAAATTAAACTTCTCGTTGGTACCCGCATTTGGTTACTCACTATCAACCGGTTTTGGTGTTGATTTAACTGGAAACGTGGCTTTTTATACCAGTAATACACATAAAGAAAACCTTTCGGAGCTTGATGCAGAGATGATATTTGACACCAAAGGTCAGGTGATATTTACAAGCCGGTCTGAAATATGGGCCAACAATAATAATTATAAATTTGTGAGCGACCTGCGCCTGGAGCGGTACCCTGAAGACACTTATGGCATTGGTACTACTACCACCCAGGCAACGGATAACCCTATTGATTTTACCTATCTGCGTACCTATTTAACCTTGTACAAGAAAATAATACCCGATTTTTATGGAGGCGTTGGCTACAATCTGGATTACCACTATAATATCAGCGAAAATGGCAATGCTAACGGAACGGTTTCTGATTTTCAAAAATATGGGTTCAGCCCAACTTCGTCTTCATCGGGCGTTACCTTAAACCTGCTTTATGATAGCCGGCGCAATAAAATTAACCCGCTGGGCGGGGCGCTGGCATTGATATCCTATCGTGATAATTATACTTTTTTAGGGAGCAACAGCAGGTGGCAGCGGTTCTCTGTAGATGCTCGTAAATACCTGCGGTTATCTTCCAGGTCAAACAATGTGCTGGCATTCTGGAGCATCGCGCAATTCTCTGCCGGCAATTCCCCTTATCTTGATCTGCCGGCCAACGGCGAGGATATGTACAATAATTCGGGCAGGGGCTACACTCAGGACAGGTTCAGGGGCAAGAACTTTATTTACCTGGAAAGCGAGTACCGTTTTGGCATACTGAATAACGGTTTGCTGGGGGGCGTAGTATTTGCCAATGCCGAAAGCGTATCTGAGTTTCAAAGCAACCGGTTCCAGAAAATAGCGCCGGCCTGCGGCACAGGTTTGCGTATAAAGGTAAACAAGCATTCAAACACCAACGTTTGTTTGGATTATGCCGTTGGCATTTACGGTTCGCACGGTCTTTTTGTAAATCTGGGAGAAATGTTTTAAAATATTCAATTTACAGGCCGGTGCGGTTTAAACGAGCGTTACTAACTGATACATAAACGCTTGTTTAAAAAAACACTTGTTTTATAAAAAGTTTCTGTTTGATATTAAAATCTATTATTAAACCTGATTATGAAGCAAATTCTACCCCTCGTTTTTGCAGTCATTATGCTTAGCGCATGCTCCAACTCACACGGTTCAAACGGAAGCGGTTCAGGACGTGCCGATAGCGTGGTCAAAATATCGCAATTTAACATGGCCGGCTATTGTGATTTTTTAATTGCTAAAGACGGCACCTATCACACCGTATTTCAAGAGGCGCCAGGCATTGGGAAACCCAACTTCATATATTAGCCACATCAACAGATAAAGGGGCATCTTGGTCTAAACCGGTAGCCATAAGCGATGATAACAGCGGCAACAGTTCAGGCTATGCCCGGATATTACAAGATGGCAGCGGCGCTATTTATGCCATATGGAAACGATACGGCAACACAGCCACGCATGATAATATGGCCCCAACGCTTGACGGCCCCGGCGGTTACAGCCTGGGCACCCTGTTTTACAAGGTGTTAAAAGGCGGCACCTGGAGTGATGAAGTAAAATTGAACGAGGTTGAACAGGCGCAGGAATCGTGGTTTGCTACGGTATCTCCCGCAGGCGTAATCAACGTGGTTTGGTCGCAGCCAAGCGCAGCCACACTGGCGCTTCATGTAGCCCCGTGGTATTTTTGTGATTATGTGCGCGCCGCGGCACTTAGCGGCACCACCCCTTCTGCCTATAAAGATATTACTCAACCCACCCCACCGGGTAATTCCAGCTTTCCGGCTATACAAGCCGGTTATATAAACCTTGACGGTTATGTAGACCAAACCAATAATTTCCATTTGATCTGGGAAGATTTAAATAATGCAAATGGTGTACAGGCGCTTAAATATTTTGATGGAAAAGCCACAAAAGTGATTTATTACTACCCATTAAATAATGCAGGCAATACATTTTTTAATCCTGCACATTTGCTGGTAGATGAAAAGGGCGCCGACCATATTATTTTTGTCCCTGCACCGTCAACGCTGCAAAGCGAACAGATCTGGGATTATAACAACGGCACTAATAAAACCGACATTATAACCTCGATACAGCAGCAGGGCATTTCTATCCACGGCTTTCAGGCCAGGCAAGGGCCTAACGGACAAATGGCCGTTACCATTGAGGCCGGGCGTATTATGGGCACCAACGAAGCATTCGGGATGTTTTACAAAAACGGAACCTGGACAAACATAGGGCTAACCAATAATGCCTCTAAATCAAAATTCTTTTCAAAAGAATTTGTAGGCGTGGGCGGTTACCTGGCTTCGGTAGCATTGTTAACCACTTACAGCAGCATATATGCCAGCACCGCTTATGATGCCTCAGGCAATAAAAACCTGTTGATGACCATATCAGGCAATACTGTAAGTAACGGTGGCTATGGCACGTCGGCCCCTTTTATCATTTATGTTCCTGTAGACCATTAATCATACTTTAAGGGCATGGCTATGTTTATTACGGTTCCTTTTGTAACCGCCATAGCTATCCATCATTTGATAACGGTATTATATCTATAATTTCAACTTATTTCATTATTATAGCAACCGCCTTTGTATCGGCGCCTGCCATAAATTCCACTTTGTTAGCTGCTTTAGAGGTATCCGTATTTACAATGCTGATCTGTTTTGACCTGGGCCCCATAATATTGAAAAGCACATCTGCATGGTTAGTGTACCTAATATTATCAAATTTAATATTGGTGGCGTTGTTAACAATAATTACCGGTTTTGTATTCTTGCTTTCAAGGTAAACGTTTTTCAGCGTTACATTATCGGCTTCAGATATTTCGGCGCCCTTATCGGTTTTAAGGGTAATGTTTTCCAGGTGGATGCCTTTGATGCTCATTTCCGGCAGGCCCCTAATCAGTAAGCCGCTGCCGGCACCGTCACATATTACATTGTTTACATAAAAGTCCCTGAATTGCGGGGTAGCTTCGGTTACCGGGTAAGTAACGGATGCAGCCGCAGGTTTACCATCAGGCGTTTCCACGGCTGATTTACCGCCATAGTACATGTCAAATAAAATAGCGCTGCCTAAAATATCGCGCATGTTAATATCCTTAATGTATATTTTTTCCACTATCCCGCCCCTGCCCCTTGTTGTTTTAAAGCGCAGGCCAACGTCCGTACCAATAAAGGTGCAGTTTGATACAAAAATGTTCTTTGCGCCGCCGCTCATTTCACTGCCAATAA
>CAZZVY010000049.1:0-16631 GCA_964657585.1 uncultured Mucilaginibacter sp.
ATATGATACCGTATTTGAGCATCTGCATATTTGCACATCCGCACATTATATTACCTTTGCCATATGTCATTGTCTGATTTTTTTTCGCCGGTCGATCTTAAAAAAATCGCCCCTAAAAACGGGTATTTCAATAGTCACCTGGGTAATCAGATCGTTCATTACTCGGTTGATTTCCCTGATCTGGAAACACATAAATTTGACATGGCGTTTATTGGAGTGCAGGATGACCGGCAAGCGATTAATAATCAGGGCTGCGCTTTAGGTGCTGATTATGTGCGGGAGAAACTATACCTGTTATACGAAGGCAGCAAAACTAACATAGCCGACCTTGGCAATATTAAACAGGGCGCAACTATTACCGATACTTATTTTGCCGTAAGAACAGTAGTGGCCGAACTTATCAAAAAAGACATTTTACCAGTGATCATAGGCGGCGGGCAGGATTTAACTTACGCGCAGTATATGGCCTATGGCGACCTGGAACAAAGGGTTGACCTGGTAGTAATTGACCCACGGTTTGACCTGGAGGACGACACATCAGCCGAAAGTTTGGAGACTACCTCCATATCCTATCTTAACAAGATATTTTTACACGAGCCTAATTACCTGTTCAATTTCAGCAACCTGGGCTATCAGACTTATTTTGTGAACCAGGATAGCCTTCGGGTGATGGACAAGCTGTATTTTGACACCCACCGCCTGGGCGAATTTAATGGAAATATTGCACTTGCCGAACCTGTATTGCGCAATGCCAGTATGATCAGCTTTGATGTCGGCGCCATCCGCTCGGCCGATGCGGCAGGCAATGCCAATGCCACCCCTAACGGCTTTAATGGCGCCGAAGCCTGCCAGATTTGCCGCTATGCAGGTTTCAATGATAAACTAAGCTCGATCGGCTTTTATGAGTTTAACCCGGCGTATGACCATAATGGGCAAACTGCTATGCTGCTGGCGCAAATGATCTGGTATTTTATCGACGGCTTTTATAACCGTAAGCGCGATTTCCCGCTTAATCCTAAATCGCAATATCTTATTTATAAAACCAGTTTGAAGCATGACGACCATGAGGTAGTTTTTGTAAAAAGCAAAAAATCAGACCGGTGGTGGATGCAGGTACCCTACCCCAGCGGCGGCTCACAAAACGAACGCTTCCATCTGGTGCCATGCGGGTACGATGATTACAAAATGGCTACCGCCGGCGAAATGCCCGATCTTTGGTGGAGGACTTATCAAAAATTGAGTTAACACTGGTTAAACCACTGGCTGGCCTGGGCCACCTCGGCCAGTTTGAATATAGCTGCTTGCCGAATTTAAACCGTTACCAACAAGGCTAATAATTAATTACTGGTGTAATTTACCGCAGTTGCCAAACTTCCCGCATGAAATATTAAATATATCGAATTCAGCCCGCTTAGTTGCTTTTAATCAGATGCCGATCATAAAAAAATGCTGGCCGGTTTATTTATACCAGCCAGCACCACAACCTGTTTTGGGAAATAAATTGTTATTGATGAGCCGTATTACTTAACCGGCGGGGTGCTTCCTTGCGATGTGCCGCTACCCTGCTGTGATGTGCCGCTTGTTGTAGTTGTGGCTTTTTTGTGGGTTTTCTTGCTTTTGCTGGTTTTGGTGCTGCCAGCTTTTTGCCCGGTTGAACCAGAACCCTGTCCGCTTTGCCCCATTGCGCCTGTACCCTGGCCTGTTTGTCCGGATGTACCGGTGGTTTGTCCGCTTTGCCCGGTAGTGCCATTACCTGTGCCGGTCCGCCCGGTTGAGCCAGTGCCTTGCGTAGTACCTGTGCCGGTCCGTCCGCCGCCAGTTTGTGAACCTGTTTGTGCTAATGCACTTGTTTGATAGGCAAATATTGCGCTAACTAACAATAAACTTACTTTTCTCATAACTTTAATAATTTAATTATTGATATAATTAGTGGCCTTGTTAGCCATCTATTAATTTATTAACCTTTGATAGTATATAATGTTTTCTTTTGAATTAAATTAGTTTCAATGATTAGAATAGGTTGGCATTATCAGGCTGCTATAAATAAAATCAGTGGCTGCCGCCATTGCCGCTGTATAGGGCATATTTCGCTCACCATCACATCCATATTACAATTAACCTATAATTTATCAGGTTCGCCCACGTTTTTAAATATTATCTTTGGTTATGAAAAGAATGCTCTGCTATATCTTGGCGCTTTATCCGTTACTGGCAAGTGCCCAAACCGATACCTTTACCATTACAGGGAAAATAGGCAATATAGGTGCCCCGGCCAGGGTTTACCTCGCTTACCAGTTGGGCGCCAATAAGGTGCTCGATTCTGCCTTTGTAATGAATGGGGCTTTTACCATAAAGGGCGACCTGCTTTTCCCGGTAGCCGCCAAATTACTGCTTGACCACCAGGGGCTGGGGCCAAACCCGCCAACCGGCACTAAATACGATTTGCTTAGCCTTTACCTTGATAAAGGCAACATCACTGTAACAGGGACAGATTCCATTGCTACGGCAAGCGTTACCGGCTCGGCAATTAATGATGATTACAAAAGGCTTTCTGCAAAATTGGCCTCGGTAAACGCCCGCGCCCAGAAATTACTGGGCGATGCCAAAACCGCCCCGGCTGCCCAGCAGGCTACGGCCGACTTTCAGAACAATATACAGGCGCAGTTAAAGGTTTTACAAACAGAACAGGAGGGGGTACTTAAAACATTTATTAAAGCCAACCCCAACAGTTTTTTAAGCGTGCTGGCGCTAAGCTCGTTAGGCGGACCGGCGGCTGATCCAAAGGAGATTGAGCCTTTGTACGCCGGTCTCGCGCCTGAATTAAAAGCTACCGAGCCAGGCCGCACCCTGGCTATTGCCATTAACGAGTTGAAGGCAACCGCCATAGGCGCCGTTGCGCCTGATTTTACGCAGAACGATGCCAACGGCACGCCCATTAAACTATCCGGTTTCAGGGGCAGGTATGTGCTGATAGATTTCTGGGCATCCTGGTGCGGGCCGTGCAGACAGGAAAACCCTAATGTGGTGAAAGCCTTTAATAAATACAAAACCAAGAAGTTCACGATCCTGGGCGTATCGCTTGACAGGCCCGAGGGCAAGGCCGACTGGCTGGCCGCCATTAAAAATGATGGCCTGACCTGGCCCCAGGTATCTGATCTGAAATACTGGAACAACGAGGCTGCGGCCTTGTACTTTGTGCGCTCCATTCCGCAAAACTTTTTAATTGACCCTGATGGTAAGATAATTGCCAAAGGTTTAAGGGGCGAAGACCTGGAAAATAAACTGGCCGAGATTTTTGGGAAGATTTAGTAATTGCTTATATTGCCAGCTAATCACCGATCAAAATCAATACAAAATGAAAAAAGCATTGTTAGTTATATTTGCCGCTGCACCGGCACTTGTTTTTGCACAAAACACCTACACCGTTAAAGGTAAGGTAGGCAGCGTTAACGCACCCGCAAAGGTATTTTTGCAATATCGGGTTGATGGTAAAACCATAACAGACTCCACGGTGGCAAACAACGGGGCGTTTACATTTACCGGCAATGTTAAAGATATTACCGCCGCTACCTTAATTTATGACCCTAACGGCACCGGGCTGGCCAAACTCGACCGTAAATTAAAGACTGATCTTACACAGGTGTATCTATCGCAAGGCACTATTAGTGTTACCAGCGCCGATTCGTTGTCAAAAGCTAAGGTTACAGGCACCAGGATCAACGATGATAATGCCGGTTACAAGGCGTTTATGAAACCTGCAGCCGAAAAAAGCGCCGCGTTAAACGCCTGGTACAGCGCCACACCTGCCGAAACCCGAAAAACCAAAGAGTTTAAGGACCAATTAGATGCAAGGGAAGACGCATTGGAAAAAGAGCAGGCGCAGTTAGCAAAAGAATATATCAAATCGCACCCGGCATCATACATAAGCCTGGTGGCTTTGAACTCGGCTGGCGGCCCTTACACTGAATATGCCGACGTAGCCCCACTGTTCAACAGGTTATCGCCTGATGTAAAAAATACCACTAATGGCAAGGCCTATGCCGCCCGGTTGGAAAAATTAAAGCTTGTGGCTATTGGCGCTACCGCCCCTGAATTTGCCCAGGCAGATACTAATGGCAAAATGGTTAGCCTGTCGTCATTTAAAGGAAAATATTTACTGGTTGATTTCTGGGCATCGTGGTGCAGCCCTTGCCGTGCTGAGAACCCCAATCTGGTAAAAACCTTTAATAAGTACAAAGACAAAAATTTTACCGTTTTAGGGGTATCGTTAGATCAGCCCGGGGCCAAACAAAAATGGATGGATGCCATACACAAGGACGGCCTTACCTGGACACATGTATCTGACCTTAAATATTGGAATAACGAAGCCTCTACCAGCTATGGCGTGCAGGCTATCCCGCAAAATTACCTGCTTGATCCAAACGGAAAGATCATTGGTAAAAACCTGTTCGGCAAGGAGCTTGACAACAAACTGGAGGAAATATTCAGTAAGATATAAGTTGTCTGATCGCATCAGTCTAAGCCCGGGGTTCATGCTCCGGGCTTTTTGTTTTAATCCGTTAGCAATGCTTCCCCTTTAACCAGCCATGAAAAGCCAAATAACCACAGCATTATAGTTTCCATTACAAAAGTAGCATGCTTAAATCCCGGGTGAGTATTTGTTTTTAAAACAAAAGGCAAGTACCGGGCAGGAGGATACCTAACAGCCTACTGCCCGCCTGATCTGTAGGTAAGATAATTCTAATCCGAGTTGTTTTTATCCAGGTATGCGGTAAGGTTATACTTGGTCTTTTTTTTGTTTTTAATTTTTGAAGTTGCTGATTATTAGCTCGCTACCCTTATGCATATGGAACAAAATAAGTAAATAATATATAAAACGTGTCTTTTTAGTCCGGATGATTTTATACATTGCACCAGCCAAAAATGAACAATAACAGCCTTATAGTTTTATTTACAACTTTAATGTTTAATGCCGTTGCCTTTGCCCAGCAAAGCAGCGTTAAGCAAATACAGCTTTCCAAATTTGATATGCAGTCTTCGGCATTGATAAGCAACAGCGGCGAAGAAATCTCAAATGCAGCTTATCATAGCAAAGCCTACTGGTTCCCGGTAAAGGTGCCTTCAACCGTGTTATCGGGCCTGGTGGCTAACCACATTTACCCAAGCCCCTACCTTGGCCTCAATAATATGCTGATCCCGGATGCATCAGACGAGTTTAACAAACAATATAAACTTGAACAGTATAGCTTTTTGCCCAACAACCCCAACCCCTGGAAAAAGCCATACTGGTACCGCACGGCCTTTAACGTGCCCGCAATGGATAAGGGGCGCATTTTTCAGCTCATATTTAAGGGGATCAATTACCGTGCGGCGGTTTGGCTTAACGGCAGGCAGATAGCCGATTCGACACAGATGGCCGGTATGTTTGCCGAATACAGCCTGGATGTAACCCGGCAGATAAAAGCGGGGCAGCAAAATGTACTGGCGGTAAAAATATACCCGCTTGATTATCCCGGCCTGCCAGATAAAGAACAGCTGGAAGCGCTGGGCCCCTTTTATCTGAATGGCGGGCTTACCGGCGATATAGGCAAAAACGTTACCATGCTTTGCTCGGTAGGGTGGGATTGGATACCCCCCGTACGCGACCGTAACATAGGGATATGGCAGCCGGTTTTTTTGCGTACAACTGGTGCGGTTACCATTGGCCACCCGCAATTAAAAACAGAATTGCCCAATTTGCCTGATACTTCTACAGCCCGGTTAAGCTTAAGCCTTACGCTAAATAACCATAGCCAGGCTGATGAAAAGGGGAGGTTGAAGGTGAGCATTAGCCCTGAAAACTTTACAGGCGCTGAGCCGGTATCTTTCTCTAAAGATTATAACGTTGCCGCCGGTGGATCGGCAGCGGTAAAGCTGGATGCATCCCTGATCAAACAGCTTGTAATGAACAAGCCGCATTTATGGTGGCCCAATAATTATGGCAGGGCTAATTTGTATCGCATACGGTTGCAATATGTAAACGCCGGCGGTGTAATAGCCGATGATACTGCCTTTGTATTTGGTATCCGTACGGTTAGCTCGCAAGCGGTGGAATTTAACGGTTCGCTCCGGCGCGATTTTTATGTGAACGGCAAGCGGGTAAACCTGGTTGGCGGCGCCTGGGTGCCAGATATGATGGTAGCCCGCGATTCGGCCCGGTATGATCATGAACTGCATTTGTGCCGCAACGCCAACGTAAACCTGGTGCGGATATGGGGCGGCGGTATAACCCCGCCCGATGCATTTTTTAATGCGGCCGACAGGTATGGGCTGATGGTATGGTCGGACTTTTGGGTAACCGGAGATACACAGGGCGAGTTTAAGGGATCGCCCGACTGGCCGCTGGAAGGCAACGTATTCACTAAAAATGTTATCAGTACTATTTACCGTATCCGCAACCACCCAAGCCTGCTGGTTTGGACGGGCGGCAACGAAGGCCATGCCCGCAAAGAGCTGTATGATGTAATGCGCAACAGTGTTATTGAACTGGATGGCACGCGCCCATTTATCCCCAGCTCCTCGGGCTTTGCAAAGCTGCCCGCTGGCTGGAAAGGCTCCTGGCCTGATGATAAGCCATCGGGCGTATATAGCGGCGGCCCTTACCGCTGGACAGACCCACACCAATATTATACATTGACGGATAAGGATAAAGGCTGGGTTTTTAAGGATGAGACCGGCCTGCCTTCAATGCCGCCTTATAACTCGTTATCAAAGAATATCACCAATTTGGTTTGGGATAAAAGCCTGCCGTTCCCCTATAATAACAGCTGGGGTTACCATGATGCCGCCACCGGCGCAGCACAGTATGACAGGTATACCAAAGAGATGGTTACGCGCTATGGCGAAGCCCGCAGCATGGAAGATTTTGCCAATAAAATGCAGCTGCTCAATTACATCGGCTACCAGGGTATCTTTGAATCGGATAATCATAAACTCAATGAAACCGGCGGTGTAATGCTGTGGAAGCTGAATGCGGCCTTCCCCAGTGTGGTTTGGCAGATATACGACTGGTTTTTGCAGCCCAATGCCGGTTATTACGCCATGCAGAACGCCTGCCAGCCGGTACATATCCAGCTTAACCTGAATGACAGTACAGTAGCGGTCGTCAACCGGTCGCATCAGCCAACGGCTAAATTAATTGCCGATGCCGAGGTTTTTAACATAAACGGCATATCCTTGTACCACCAAACCCTCTCTGTCAATACATTAACAACCGGTGCAAAAGAAGTATTGCCCTTAAAAGCAGTTTTAGCTGACAATGGGTTAAGTTTTGTAACGCTGCAATTGAGGGATGTTAAAGGCAATAACCTATCGCGCAATACTTACTGGCTGGCGCCGGGCAATAATTACCAGCCCCTGCAGCAAATGCCTGATGCCCGGCTGCAAACTAAAATACTTAGATCGGCGCGTGATAAAAATTCGGTGAATTGCACGGTGCAGATCAATAACCCCACCAACCGGCTGGCCTTCTTCATCCGCCCGCAGTTAATGCAGGATGGCGAAGAAGTGATGCCTGCATATTGGTCTGCAGGGTACTTTACGTTAGCGCCGCACCAGCAGGTTACCGTATCGGTAAGCGCACCGGCTGACAGGTTAAATGCAGCGCCGTTAACCATTGCCCTAAGCGCCTGGAATGTGCCGGTGCAAAACATTCCCTTTAAATTATCGATCGCAAAGCATTAATATTACTGTTAATAATAAAACAGCCGGTATATTTGCCGCGCCTATGATGCTGAAGAACGATATCCATATTAAACCCAGTTTAAAAATATACCCCCTGTTCCTTTTTTTGCTGCTTTGTGCTGCGCATGGTTATGCCGCTCAAAAAAATGATGATGATAGTGACCGTACGGCGGCATTTAAGTTTCAAACTGTGGTAATAGATGCCGGGCATGGCGGCAAGGACCCAGGGGCTGCACGCGGCGCGTCCAAAGAAAAGAATGTAGCCCTGGGCATAGCCCTGAAACTGCGTGACGCCATTAACGATGAACTGCCCGGCCTTAAAGTGATCATGACCCGTACCACCGATAAGTTTGTAGAATTGCAGCAACGGTCGGAGATAGCCAATAATGCCAAGGCCAATTTGTTCATTTCAATCCACTGTAACTCCTCGCCTGAGCATGTGGGTACCCGCAAAGGCGCAATGATACTGGTATATGGATATCACCGTAAAGACGAGCAGTTAGAGGCGCTGCGGGAAAATTCCGCCATTTACCAGGAAAAGGATTATAACAAAAAGTACGAAGGTTATAAGGGTAATGACCCGGCTTACTTTATCCTGCTCAATGCCTTGATGCATAAGTACCGCGAGCAAAGCATCAGGTTTGGTAACCTGGTCAATAAGGAGTTCACTGAACACGACGAACGCCCCAGCGAAGGAGTGCACGAGCAGGGGGTGCTGGTGCTGGCCCATAGCGCCATGCCGGCCATACTGGTGGAGACCGGTTTTATTAATACCCTTTCAGACGAAAAGTACCTAACCTCGGCCGAAGGGCAAAACGAGATTGCACAATCAATTTTACGGGCGTTAAAAAAGTATAAAAAGAGTTTTGAACGAAATTGACCTGAAGCTAAATATAGCTGACCCACCCGTCTGCGCTCCGCTGGGCACCCCGCTCAGCTATGTAAGGAAAAAAGGATTTTCCCGCCCTCTTTCCGCGCAGCGAAGAGAGGGCCGACGAGTGAAACAATGTCGGGGGGTGAGTCAAATAAAATATTAATTTTGCCCTAACCAATTTTTGCAAACTGAACAGGCTATGAAAAAGCTTTGCATTTTACTGATCATTGTAATGACTGTCAGATCATACGCGCAAACAGCTGCTGCAGGCGGCCCGAAGGTTAAAACAGCCAACGGTATACTGCAGGGCACCATACTGGCAAGCGGTGTACATTCGTTTAAAGGTATACCATTTGCACAGGCCCCGATGGGCAACCTGCGCTGGAAGGAACCGCAACCGCCGCTTAACTGGGCCGGTGTGCGGCAGGCCGATCATTTTGGCCCGCAGGCCATGCAGCGGGCAATTTTTAGCGATATGGTGTTCAGGAGCGACGGTAAAAACGAAGACTGCCTGTACCTGAACGTTTGGACGCCTGCCACGCCTGAGAGCAGAAGGCTGCCGGTGTTGGTTTATTTTTACGGCGGCGGCTTTGTAGCTGGTGATGGCTCTGAGTACCGCTATGATGGTGAGGGGCTGGCCAAAAAAGGCATTATCACTATCACTGTCAATTACCGGTTAGGCATATTCGGGTTTTTAGCGCACCCGGAACTAACCAGCGAATCGGCTCATCACTCCTCGGGCAATTATGGGCTGATGGACCAGCACGCAGCCTTGCTTTGGGTAAAGAAGAACATTGCGGCATTTGGCGGCGACCCTGACAGGGTAACTATCGGCGGCGAATCGGCCGGTTCTATGTCGGTTAGCGGGCAGGTATCCTCGCCCTTATCAAAAGGATTATTTGTTGGCGCCATTGCCGAAAGCGGCGCATTGTTAGGCAACCTTTCGCCCGTGCCCCTGGCCGAGGCGGAGCAGGCGGGTGTTAAGTTTGCTGCTAACGCTGGTGCAGCCTCGCTTGCCGATCTGCGCAAAATACCGGCTGATAAGTTGTTGGAACTGTCGGCCAACGCCCACTTCCCAACCACGGTAGACGGCTACTTTTTGCCGGAACCGACACAGGCCATTTTTGCGGCGGGCAAACAAATGCATGTTAATCTGCTGGCCGGCTGGAATTCGGCCGAGGGCGATGATAAGTCGATTTTAGGTAAAGACGAACCTACCGTAGATAATTATACCGTTGCAGTGCAAAAGCTTTACGGCAGCCATGCGGCAGCAATACTAAAAGTATATGACCCGGTTATAAACGATAATGTACGCCGGGTAGCTACAGAGCTGGCATCGGACAGGTTTATTGCCTACAGTACCTGGAAGTTTATTGATATGCATAGCAAAACCGGCGGTAAACCAGTGTACCGTTATTACTATACCCGTAAGCGCCCCACCACTGTTGATGGTAAAGTGAACATGGCATTAGGTGCCAACCACTCTGCCGAAATTGAATACGCTTTGGGCAACCTTGCTACCAACAAAGTTTACGCCTGGACAGAAGGCGATTACCAGTTATCGGAAACCATGCAAAACTACTTTGTAAACTTTGTTAAAACCGGCGACCCGAACGGCACTAATTTAATTAACTGGGAACCATTTAAACCCAATATACCTAATTACCTGCAAATAGATGTTATCTGCCAGCCTAAAACATCAGTTACAGAGGCGAGGTACAAGGTGCTGGATGGGTTTTAGTGATTAGTTAATTGGATATTAGTGATTGTTAGATGATTAAACTTTATTTACCTTATTTAATTTATGGATTCATCATATTTTACATGAATCTTTTTATGTGGGGTTTCTCTAACGGACCGGCCAATATAATACCTTACATTACGCTAACTTCCTCTGTAGGATTATTTTTAGTTGCTTCTTGCTTGTCATTATTTTACCCGAAAGCTTCATCGATCCTTGGATCAATTTGCCTTGCCGGACTTATGCCTTTTCAATTTTCGTTAGTTGATGATTTGAGTTGGAATTCAAAGTGGTTTCTTTTGTTACCATTAATTATAGTGTTATTATTCGGTTTAGGTTTAGTCAATAGCATTAAAGTTGTAATGAATTATAAGGGTATAAATGATTCATCTGATTTAAAGCTACCAGTTAAAATTACTTTAATCCTTATACCTGTAAGTTTATCTATATGGTGGGTAGTTGGAGTTTATTTTAGAATATAACATTAAATGTTGTGTCTGATAATTACCCGTTTATCCTTCGCCTTTAACCTTTCCACGCTAAATCCTATCTTTGCAGTTAAATGAAAATATCCTATAACTGGCTTAAAGAGTTTATTGACACTGATAAAAGCCCGGCAGAAATATCAACCATACTTACCGGCACAGGGTTAGAGGTGGAAAGCCTGGAAAAAGTGCAGGCTGTAGCCGGAGGGTTGGAAGGCCTGGTAATTGGCTATGTAAAGGAATGTATCGACCATCCCAATTCCGACCATTTACACCTCACTAAAGTTGACGTTGGGGGCGCCGAAGACCTGCAGATTGTTTGCGGGGCCAATAATGTAGCAGCAGGCCAAAAGGTAATTGTAGCTACTGCAGGCACCATTATACACCCCACAGTAGGTGAACCTTTCAAGATCAACAGGTCAAAGATACGCGGCGAGGTATCCGAAGGGATGATCTGCGCCGAGGACGAGATAGGCCTGGGTACAGAGCATGCCGGCATTATGGTGCTGGATGCAGCTGCCCCGGTGGGTACTTTAGCTAAAGATTACTTTAAGCTGAATGACGATTATATGTACGAAATAGGCCTTACGCCTAACCGTGCCGACGCCGCATCACACATTGGTACCGCCCGTGATGTGGCCGCCTTTCTGAAACTGGCCATCAAGAAACCTGATATTTCGGCATTTAAGGTGGACAACCTTTATTTGGATATTAAAGTTGTGGTGGAAAACACCGTTTCGGCCCCTCGTTATTCCGGATTAACGATGACCGGTTTGGAAGTGAAAGAATCCCCGCAATGGCTTAAGGAGCGTTTGGCTGTGATTGGCGTACGCAGCATTAACAATGTGGTTGACGTAACCAATTATATACTGCACGAATTAGGCCAGCCGCTGCATGCCTTTGATGCCGATGCCATTACCAGCAATACCGTTATTGTAAAGAACTGTCCGGAGGGCACACCTTTTACTACATTAGATAGCATAGAACGCAAACTGAATGCCGATGACCTGATGATCTGCAACTCGGTTGAACCGATGTGCATTGCAGGGGTGTTTGGCGGGGCAAAATCAGGGGTGAAGACAGGCACCACCAAAATATTTTTAGAGAGCGCTTATTTTAATCCGGTAGCGGTACGTAAAACAGCTAAAAGGTTCGGCTTAAAAACCGATGCCTCTTTCCGCTTTGAACGCGGTACCGATCCGGATATGACGGTGTTTGCCTTAAAACGCGCCGCCGTGCTAATTCAGCAGGTAGCCGGGGGGATGGTGTCGTCTGAAATATTTGATAATTACCCAGCCCCCATTGCACCGTTTGATGTGGAGGTGACCTATAAAACCGTACACCGGCTGATAGGTAAAGCAATACCACACCACCAGATCAAAGCCATTATTACTGCGCTGGATATAGAGATAGTTAATGAAACGGAAGAAGGCCTGTTATTAAAAGTGCCGCCTTACCGGGTAGATGTAACCCGGGATGTGGATGTGATTGAAGAGATATTGCGTATCTACGGGTACAATAATATCGGGATACCAACACAGATAAGGGCTTCCTTAAATAATTCGTCGCGGCCGGAAAAGGACACCATACAAAACGCCATATCCGACTGGTTATCGGCGAACGGGTTTAACGAGCTATTGTCCAACTCGCTAACCAGATCAGCCTATTCTGATAACCTGGATACCGCAGTAAAGATACTGAACCCTTTAAGCAATGACCTGGACGTGATGCGGCAAACCATGCTTTATTCCGGCCTGGAAGCAATTGCGTATAATAATAACCGTCGCGCCGGTACCCTCAAGTTTTACGAGTTTGGCAAAACTTATCATGTGGCGAAAGATCAATACCGGGAGGATCAGCACTTCGCGCTATTCCTGACTGGTAATAATATGGCTGAACAATGGAACCACCAGGTAAAACCTGTATCGTTCTATAACCTCAAGGCTGCGGTTGATGGTTTGCTGGAGCGGTTGAACATTAAGGAATTTACGGTTGACGATACCACTTGTTCCAAACTGGCCTATGGCTTAAACTATAACCGCGGGCCAAAGCACATAGTTAAATTAGGCGAGGTAAATGCCACATCGCTTAAAAAAGCCGATGTTGACCAGCCGGTGTTTTACGCTGATTTTAACTTCGACCTGGTAATGCAATTGGTAAGGAAAAATGTGATCATTAACCAGGATATACCTAAGTTCCCGTCTGTACGGCGGGATCTGTCTATGCTGGTGGATAAGTCGGTTACCTTTAATCAACTGAAACAGGTAGCACAAAAAACTGAACGTAAGCTGATAAAGGATATCAACGTGTTTGATGTATATCAGGGCGATAAACTACCTGCCGGCAAAAAATCATATGCGCTGAGCTTTGTTATTCAGGACGATGAAAAAACCCTGACCGATAAGGCTATCGATGCCATTATGCAAAAAATAATTTATAATCTTGACAAGGAAACAGGTGCGGAGATGCGTAAGTAGTGAGTGGTGAATAAAGATTAGCTTAACATTAGGCTGTTGCATGAACATTGATGGATTTAGAAGTTCGGCAAAAGCAGATACCACCGCGGATATTCAACTAAGTTTCTCTTGAACACAAAGGGTTCGGCTATTGAAACAATTGACCACTTAGTAATTGTGCTGGATGAAAAGTACATTAGTAAACAAATATTTAATAAATTTAAAGACGATTGCGACAAATGTTTAAGGATCTTAACAGGAATATTAACTACCTTAAAAATCAGCAACCCAAAACCAATCTTTAATCTTTAAAAGTGACCACCGCCGAACAACTAACCCAGGTTATTGATAAAACCGAACGCATTATTGCCATCTGCAATGTTTTGCAGGAGGAAAATGATATGCTTAAACTCGAAAATCATTCGCTGGCATCGGCCTTAAATGCCAGCAAGGATAAGACAAAAGAGCTGGAGGAGAAGCTCCGGGTATTGAAGCTGGCTAAATCGTTTTCAGAAACAAATGAGAAAACCCTTGACATAAAGCAAAAAATTAACGAATTTGTCCGGGAAATTGATAAGTGCATTGTATTGCTTAAAAAGTAATGCATAAAGTGAACACGCTCAAATGGGAGAAATCTCGATAAAAATAAATATTGCTGACAGGGTTTACCCCTTAAAGGTAAACATGGAGGAGGAAGAAATAATACGCAAGGCAGCTAAATTAATTAACGACCGCATAAAGGAATATCAGGAAAATTATGCGGTAAGGGATAAACAGGACCTGCTATCAATGTGTGTGCTGCATTATGCAACATCAACCATTAAAGCAGAGCAGCGCGTAACGGTTGAAGATACAGCTGTAACCGAAAAAGTTTATCAGTTAGATAATTTATTGTCGGATTTTTTCTCAAAGTAATATCGTTCTTTAATAAGCTGAGGCATAAAGCCGAAAGCTTTAACCAGAGCAAGATTTAACCGCAGTTAAATTTTTAAGTTTCACTATTAAAAATTAACACTTCAATATCAGCGGACAGCAGAAAGGGCATCCATCACTCCGGCGTGTTTGATGCGAAATCCAGGTCCAGTAGCTGAGAAAAGAAGTTTTTAATTAATGATGCTTAAATTTAGTTGCGGTTTTTTTATACATATATATCCATACAACCAATTATGAACACAGTACTATACATTGTAATTGGCCTGCTGGCTGGTATCCCCACGGGGATCGTCATAGGCCGCTTCCTGCTGCGGAAGCTTTTTAAAGATCAGGAAATATCGGCCCAGAATAAGGTAAAGAAGATTTTAAAGGACGCCGAAACCAATGCCGAAATATTAAAGAAAGACAGGTTGCTGGAAGCAAAAGAAAAATTTCTGCAAATGAAGGCAGAACACGAGCAGGAGATAAATGGTAAAAATAACGCCATAAACCAGCGCGAGAATAACCTTAAGCAAAAGGAACAATCTGTAAACCAGCGCCTGGAAAACTTTAACCGCAAGGAGGCCGAGCTGGATAATGTGCGGAAGAACCTGGAAAGGCAAACCGAGATTGTGATAAAGAAACAGGAAGAAGTTGATGCATTGAAGAATCAGCACGTGCAGCAGCTGGAAACTATTGCAGGCCTGTCTGCCGAAGAAGCAAAGAACCAATTGGTAGATAACCTGCGCGAGGAAGCCCGTACCAAGGCCATGATGCAGATAAAGGATATTGTGGACGAGGCTAAGTTAACCGCTACCAAAGAAGCCAAAAAGGTGGTTATCCAAACCATTCAGCGTACGGCTACAGAAAGCGCTATCGAAAATACGGTATCTATATTTAATATCGAGAACGACGAGATCAAAGGCCGTATCATTGGGCGCGAAGGGCGTAATATCCGTGCGCTGGAGGCCGCTACAGGCATTGAAATTATTGTAGATGATACTCCCGAAGCCATAATACTCTCAGGCTTTGACCCGGTTAGGCGCGAGATAGCACGCCTGGCCATGCACCGCTTGGTGACCGACGGCCGCATACACCCGGCGCGTATAGAGGAGATTGTTGCCAAAACCAAAAAGCAGATAGAGGAAGAAATTGTGGAAATAGGCGAGCGTACGGTAATTGACCTGGGCATCCACGGCCTGCACCCCGAACTGATCCGGATGGTAGGGCGTATGCGTTACCGGTCATCATACGGGCAAAATCTGCTTCAGCATTCGCGCGAGGTAGCTAACTTCTGCGCTACTATGGCTGCAGAGTTAGGCTTGAACGTTAAAATGGCCAAACGTGCCGGTTTATTGCATGATATTGGTAAAGTACCTGATGATAACCCCGAACTGCCGCACGCTATTTTAGGGATGCAGTTAGCTGAGAAATATAAGGAACACCCTGAAGTGTGCAATGCCATTGGCGCCCATCACGATGAGGTGGAAATGACCAGCATGATATCGCCTATTATACAGGCTTGCGATGCTATATCGGGCGCACGCCCCGGCGCACGCCGTGAGGTGGTGGAGAGCTACATCAAGCGTTTAAAAGATTTGGAATCGCTGGCGTTATCATACCCTGGTGTTGAAAAAACTTTTGCCATACAGGCCGGCCGCGAATTGCGGGTGGTGGTAGAGAGCGAAAAGATAACCGATGCCCAGTCTGAAGTGCTTGCAGCGGATATATCCAACCGCATCCAGACCGAAATGACCTATCCGGGCCAGATCAAAGTTACCGTAATTAGGGAAACCCGTTCAGTAGCGTTTGCGAAGTGACCCATTCCAACCCTCCCCAAAGAAGAGGGCCTTAGCACATTGGAGGCTGTCTCGAAAGTAATAATTTCGGGCAGCCTCTTCATTTTTATAGGGGTCTTTTGAATTGATTATTTTTGTATAAAAAAGGTTTAAACACTAAAAAACAGTCTAACACGCCTATTTAAGCGGCTTTTTGACAGATTCGTCCGCTTTATTTTTAGTGCGTTGTTTCTAATGAAAGTAATTATACTTAACAAAGGCTTCTATCTTATTATCTTCTAAAAAAGTATAATTTTCCTGGCTGCCATAACGTGAATCGGCGGTGATGTTTTCGGGCTGGCGACCGTACTTCTTTTGAAACCTTCCAGGTGCGGTATCAGCGTAGTGGTGTCGTTGGGCTTTGATGGATACTGTAAGGGTGATGAATTGTTTGCTGGTACTTATCTGTACGTTGTAGCCGGGCTTTAATTGGCCGTTTTCATGTGGTCTCCTTCATGCGCATAAAGGTGGCACCCGGATCGGTTTTGGGAATAACTGCCTCTTTCCTTTAATATTATGGATGGCGGGAGCAGCATCTGCTGACTGATGTCATAAGCCTGAAATCACTACACCCTCGCTTTTGATTTTCATGATCCAATTTCT